>JBDRMO010000001.1:0-10255 GCA_043812095.1 Candidatus Omnitrophota bacterium
CTGCTCCTGCTTTTTAACAAATTTTCTTAGCCTCTTTAACGCTGCTTCTTCAATCTGACGCACCCTCTCCCGCGAAACTCCCATTTTTTTAGAAAGCTCTGCGAGTGTATGAGGCTTACTCTCTGCCAGTCCGAAACGCAAATCCAAAACCTCTCTCTCCCTCTCCGACATCAACTCCAGAAGATTATCCAGCCTTTCCTTATCGAGAAGCTTCTCTATGCCAGCGTCCGGAGAAACCGCGCTTCTATCTTCTAGTAAATCCGAGACTTGGCTATCCTCTTCATCTCCGACCGGAGCCTCTAAAGATGATGTGGTTGTAGTCATCCAGAAGACTATCTCTTCCATCTTTTCTCTGGAGAGCTTTAACTTCTTGGCGATCTCTTCATCCGAGGGGATACGTTTTAACTTCTGCGATAACTGTTCTTTTTTCTTGCGGCATTTTGAAATTAAATCATTCATATATACCGGCACCCTAATCATCTTACCCTGATCTGATATCGAACGGGTTATCCCCTGCTTGATCCACCAGGCTGCATAGGTTGAAAAACGGTATCCTTTTCTCGGGTTGAATTTATCCACTGCCTTCATCAGGCCGAGATTTCCCTCTTCGATTAAATCAAGAAGCGGTATCCCCAGGTACATATACCTCTTGGCAATATTAATCACCAGGCGCAGATTAGAACGGATCATTTTCTTGCGCGCTGCCTCACTGCCCCTTCTGACCTTGTTGCCTAATTGCACCTCCTCTTTAGCAGTTAATAAAGGGATGTGCCGTATGTCGTTAAGATAAGCTTTTAATGCTTCCATTTTATTTTTTTAAAGCTGCCTGAGCTGCAGCTAACTTGGCAATCGGAACCCGAAACGGAGAACAGCTTACATAATCCATTCCTACCCGATAGCAGAATTCTACTGATCGCGGCTCTCCGCCGTGCTCACCGCAGATGCCGACTTCAAGATTCTTGCGGCCTTTTCTTCCGCGCTGAATCCCGATCTTGATCAATTCCCCGATACCTTCCTGGTCAATACTCTGAAAAGGGTCTTCCGGAAGAATTCCTTTTTCTATATAGTCAGGGAGAAATCCTCCGATGTCATCGCGGGAAAAACCAAATCCCATCTGGGTCATATCGTTTGTTCCGAACGAGAAAAATTCAGCCGTATGCGCTAACTTATCGGCTACGAATGATGCGCGCGGAATCTCAATCATCGTTCCAAACATGTGCTTGATTTTTTTAAGATTATGCTTCTCTAAAACTTCTTTGTAAACTTGCTTGGCAATTGCAAATTGATCCTCCAGCTCATTAGGGCTGCAGACTACCGGAACCATTATTTCCGGATAAGGATTCTTTTTCTCCTTAATCAACTCGGCGGCAGCTTCAAAGATAGCCCGAACCTGCATCGCTGTGATTTCAGGGTAAGTTACTCCCAATCTTACGCCACGGTGCCCCATCATCGGATTAGACTCATGCAGCGCATCTGCCCTTTGAGCTAATTCCTGGGAAGATATATTTAATTCGCCTGCGAGCTCTTCCAATTTACTTTTTTCACGCGGGACAAATTCATGAAGCGGCGGATCAAGCAAACGCACCACAACCGGAAAGCCATCCATAGCCTCAAGTGTTCCCTTAATATCCTTCTTTACAAAAGGAAACAACTCATCCAGCGCTTTCTGTCTTTCAGCTCGCTCTTTGGAAAGAATCATCTTACGCAGGATAAAGAGAGGCTGATCAGAACCCTTACCATAAAACATATGCTCTGTCCTGAATAACCCTATCCCTTCTGCGCCGAACTGCCGCGCCTTTTTGGCATCATCCGGGGTGTCAGCGTTTGTACGTACACCCATTTTTTTAAAAGCATCACAAACCTTAAGAAAATCCCCTAAGATTTTATTTTCTTCAGCGGCGTCCATCATCGGAAGCTCGCCTTGATAAACATTGCCCTTGGTACCGTTAAGTGTCACCCAGTCACCTTCTTTTAAAACCTTGCCGGCGACATGTACTTCTTTCTTTTCATGATCAACATGCAATGCTCCGCATCCGACGACACAGCACTTTCCCCAACCGCGGGCAACTAATGCCGCATGGGAAGTCATCCCTCCCCTGGCAGTCAATATTGCCTGAGCTGCACGCATTCCTTCGACGTCTTCCGGATTAGTCTCTTCGCGCACAAGGATCACCTTCTTGCCGGACTTCGCCCATTCTACAGCATCATGGGCAGAGAATACTATCTGCCCCTTTGCTCCGCCAGGACCCGCAGGCAGGCCTTTGGCCAAAGGCTGTTTAGTCAGCTCTATTTTAGGATCAATTATCGGATGTAATAACTCATCTAATTGAGCGGGTGTTACACGCATCACTGCCATCTCTTTAGTGATTGATTTATCTTTTAACATATCCATCGCCATGCGCATCGCAGCCGGGCCATTACGTTTTCCTACCCGGCACTGTAACATAAATAACCGGCCCTTTTCAATCGTAAACTCAATATCCTGCATATCGCGATAATGCTTCTCCAGGCGCCGCTGAATATCAAACAACTGCTTATAGATCTTCGGCATCCCTCGCTCCAGAGTCATCAAATCTTTATTGTGTTCTGAGGTAGAATATGAATTTAGCGGAGCAGGAGTACGGGTACCTGCAACCACATCCTCGCCCTGGGCATTAACTAGATATTCACCGTAAAATTTATTCTCTCCGTTACCGGGATTACGCGTAAAGGCAACACCGGTAGCTGAATCTTCCCCCATATTGCCGAATACCATCGTCTGCACATTAACCGCGGTTCCCCACTCAGCAGGTATCTTCTCTATGCGGCGATAACTGATTGCGCGTTTTCCGTTCCAGGAACTGAATACCGCCCCTATCCCTCCCCAAATCTGCAGATTATGGTCATCAGGAAAATCCTTCCTTAAAACTTCCTTTATCTTGGCTTTATATTTTGTGCAAAGTCCCTTAAGATCATCGACTGTCATATCCGTATCAGAAGAATACCCTTTGCTTTTTTTCATCTGATTCATGATCTTCTCCAGCTGCTTACGGATACCCTCTTCGCCTTTCGGCTCGATGCCCGCTGCCTTCTCCATTACTACATCAGAATACATTGTGATTAACCTGCGGTAAGCATCATAAACAAATCTGGCATTACCGCTCTGCTTTATCAATCCGGGTATTGTCTTTTCGGTTAATCCGACATTCAACACCGTCTCCATCATCCCGGGCATAGACTTTCTTGCTCCGGAACGCACGGAAACCAGAAGCGGATTATTCAGATCGCCGAATTTCTTTCCCATCAGTTTTTCGACTTTATTCAGCGCCTTCTCTACTTCCTCTTTTAATCCCTGGGGATATTTTCTATTATTTTTATAGAAATACGTACAAACCTCAGTGGTAATCGTAAAACCCGGAGGGACCGGAAGCCTTAGATTTTTATCTCCTGCCATTTCCGCTAAATTAGCCCCTTTACCACCGAGAAGATTTTTTAAGGTTCCGTTACCGTCTGCCTTTCCTCCTCCAAAGAAGTAAACATTTCGCTTAGCCATTACTAAATACCCTCCCTTTCTCCTAACTTGTTAATAAGATATTCTTTTAATTTATCAATACCAATACGCTCCTGCTGCATCGTATCCCTGTGGCGCACTGTAACCTGTTTATCATCCAGCGACTGGACATCGACAGTAACGCAGAAAAGTGTGCCCACTTCATCCTGCCTGCGGTAAAGTTTCCCGATTGCTCCGGTGTCATCATAAACAGTGACTATGGATTTCTTTAAATCAGCGGAGATTTTCTTCGCTAATTCTACGATCTCAGGGCGATTCCTTAACAAAGGAAAGACCGCTACTTTTACAGGCGCTAAATCTTTATCTAATTTTAAAACTACCCTTAAGTCATTTTTGACCTGCTCTTCATGATAGGCATCGACTAAAAACGCCAACACGCTCCTATCTACTCCGCCCGAAGGCTCAATGACATAGGGAAGAATTTTTTCTTTTTTGACAGCATCAAAATAAGCCAAGTCCTTCCCGCTCTGTTTCGCATGTTGTTTCAAATCAAAATCCGTCCGGTTAGCAATCCCCTCTAATTCTGACCAACTGATGGTTCGACTACGCTCACCATCGGCACTGAGCGTAATCGAAGTGCCGAAAGGAAATTTATATTCTATATCAGTACATGCCTTGGCATAATGTGCAAGTTCATCTTTTGGGTGAGGGCGCTTTCTGAGATTATCTTTATTCATTCCTAATTTAATATACCAATCAAAACGGTAATCAATCCACTCAGCAAGTTTCTCGTCTGCATCCTCAGGACGGACAAAATATTCTACTTCCATCTGTTCAAATTCTCTGGTTCTGAAGATAAAATTTCCCGGTGTGATTTCATTACGGAAAGCTTTACCGATCTGCGCTAAACCAAACGGCAGCTTCGGATGCCTGGCGTCAATGATGTTGGCAAAGTTAACAAACATACCCTGGGCTGTCTCAGGCCGCAGATAAATCAGGTTTGCTTCATCCTCCAGAGGGCCCTGATGGGTCTTAAACATCAGGTTAAAAGGCCGGGCTTCGGTCAATTCTCCCGCGCAATCAGGACATTTCTTATTATCTAAAAGATCCGCTGCTTTATAGCGTTTTTTGCAATTCTTGCAATCACTCTTCAGGTCAAAGAAGTTCTCAACGTGGCCTGACGCCCTCCAGACATCCGGATGCATCAGAATCGCCGCATCCATGCCGAATATATCGTCACGCTCATAGACTACCGATTTCCACCAGGCGCGTTTGAGGTTATTCTTCAGCTCTACGCCATAGGGGCCGTAATCCCAGGTATTCGCTAATCCGCCGTAGATATCCGATGACTGAAAGATTATCCCCCGGCGCTTAGCTAGTGCTACAATTTTATCCATTAAATTATCTGCCATATTAATGAGTATATTTATTGAACTCGTCGGAATAAAACTCTGCAGTTACCAGGTCGATGAGATCCTTTTCAATACATCTATTGATCGAATCAGACATAGTCTGCATTTTATACTGAGTACCGGTTTGAATGACATTTGGTATCTGAATAAGTTCATCATTTCTGATTATTCTTTTCGCTGCCTCCGTAACTACCAAAGCCTCCGTTACCATAATCCTTCCGCTTTTATCTTTTAGCGGTATTAATAATTGTGTAATAATCCCCTTGAGACAATGAGACAATTGGGATAAGATCTGTTTTCTATTATCCCCCGGGAATACACCTACTAGACGGTCCAGCGCCTGAATCGTATTTGGGGCATGAAAAGAGGCGATTACCAAATACCCCGCCTCAGCCGCAATAATCGCAGTTTTAATCGTTTCGACGTCATCTAGCTCTCCTACCACTATGACATTCGGGTCTTGCCTGAGTGTACTCTTCAATGCAGCGGAGAATGAATGCGTATCTATGCCTACCTCTCTCTGCTTAACTATACTCTTGCCGCCTTTATAGACATATTCTATAGGCCTCTCCAGAGTTATTATCACTGACTTTCTTTTCTCACTTATAAACTGGATCATCGCTGCAATTGTCGTAGTTTTTCCTGATCCGGTAGGGCCGGCAACTATGATAAGTCCGGTCTTGAGGGCAGCTAAATCTTCTATCACCACGGGTAAATTGAGTTCTGCAAATGAGGCAATATTTGTATTTATCAACCTTAAGGCTGCCTCGGTAAAACCTTTTTGTTTGTGCACATTGATCCTGAATCTGTTCAACATATCATATTGCACGGCAAAATCTAACTCCTTATCAGCCTCAAATCTAGAAATCTGTTCTTTTGTCATCAGGCTAAAAAGGAGATTATCAATATCCTGAGAGCTTAATTTCGGCCAATCTAGCGGTTGAACTTCCCCGGAGATACGTATAAAAGGAGAACGCTCAGCTAAAAGATGCAAATCTGAACCGCCTTTCTCGATAATCCAGCTTAAGAGTTTATTAATATCGAGCCGCTCTAATACTTGTTTTATCCGCACTCCGTCCTCGCTGCTCAGCCTGCTAAACATAAGGCCTATGCCGAATTGACCTTTTGTATCGGAGATTTCGCTTCTGACGATTTTTGCTGCTGCATTAATTACGTTTTTAACTTGAGGCAGATTAAATGAAATCTCTATTTCTGTATCCAGGGGCAGGTTCTCATCTATTTCTAAATAAATCCCTTCACAGCTTATATTCTTAGCCGCCGCAATTTTAGTTTTAAAAAAATTCCCTCTGCGATCGAAGACTTTATAAGTAACCGGCATACTGCAGGGGACCCTAAAAGACTTTCTTCTCTCGTTATTATCGAAGGTTAGCATTTTCTCCTTTACCTCTATAAGCTTATTTGCTTATTGTAAATCGAAATTACTATATTTTCAAGGATTTTAGCAATCCCTTTACCCCTGCTATCTGATCGTTGAGATAATCGTTAAAACCTCGGCTAAGTCTAAACTAGAGCGCATATCCTTAATGTATATTTTAAAAAAATCTCCGTTATCATTAATTACATTACAATCAAAGTAATTACCCTGATCGGACAAAGAATAATTCAGGAATCCCTTTCTATCCCCCTGCAAGAACATTACCATTCTTATGCCTGCCTGATTCCCAAGGTAAGGAGTAAAAATACTCTTCATGATTACAAAGAAAGTATCATTGATATTATTTATCCTATCAAATCTTGCGAACATCACGTGTTTGATGAAATCGTAATTATTTTTTATTACTTTCTTATCCGCCTGTTTAAAGATATCTATAAAGTAACCAGGTTCTCGATGCAGCAAGTAAATCACATCTTCGAGCCCCTTAGGCTGTCCTCTTTTATAATTGATCTGTTTAATTGTCTCCTGTATAACCGAGAAACCACCGGGTAAATAAACTGAAACGTTGGGAAATTTATGTAGCTGCAGCCTCCCGACATACTCCCGGTTAACCCTTGAGCTTATTACTTCATCTTCCGGAACCATGCATAATATCGGTATGTCTTTACAATCGCCTATGCCGGTTTTGATATATAAACGCAAGAACGATGAACCTGCGAACCTTACAACAAAAGCCACCGCTAAAAGAAATATCAGTAAAAGTAGGAAGTATTTCTTATAGTCTCTCTTCATCTGCTTATCCTAATTTATCAAGCTCCTCTTGCTTTATAGTAAAACTATGTTCCTTAGTAGGAAACTTACTGCTAATCACTTCATCCTTGAATTCTTCTAATGCCTGCAGTATCAAGGAAGAGAGATTTGTATATTTTTTTACGAACTTCGGAGTAAAGCGTTCGAATAACCCAAGTAGATCATGGGTGACTAATACCTGGCCGTCGCAATCTATTCCTGCCCCGATACCGATCGTCGGTATCTTTAATTCTTTGGTAATCATACCGGCAATTTTATCCGGAACACATTCTAAAACCAGAGCAAAACATCCTAACCTTTCCAGATCCTTAGCCTGCTGCATAAGACGCTTGGCAGTCTGGGCATCTTTACCCTGCACCTTGAACCCACCTAATTTATCCGCGGTCTGAGGCGTTAAGCCGATATGTTTGACTACTGCAATCCCGGACTGGATTATTTTTTCGGTTACCTCAAGGCATTGATCAAACCATTCTAATTTTACGGCATCACAGTTAGCCTCTTTGATGAACCTCTCTGCGTTCTTTACTGACTCTTCAATTTTAACCTGATAGGATTCATAAGGCATATCTCCGATTACTAAAGCATTTTTCACTGCCCGGGTTACGGCCTTGGAATGATGCAACATCTCTGCCATTCCTACCTTAGTAGTCGAATCCAACCCCAAGACTACATTCGCCACTGAATCACCCACCAGGATCATATCTATTCCTGCCTGGTCAACCAAAGATGCTAAAGGGTAATCATAGGCAGTCAACATAGTCAATTTTCTTTTCCCTTTTGCAGCTAATATATCTTGCACAATAATTTTCTTCATTTCGCCTCCTTAATATACCTATCAATAGAACGGGCGGATTTTTTACCCGCGCCCATAGCAGAGATTACTGTATCTGCTCCGGTTGTAATATCTCCTCCGGCAAATACTCCCGGAAGCGAAGTCATAGAGTTATCGTCTATCCAGATCGTGCCGTATTTATTAGTTTTAAGATCAGGGGTTACTTTGGGCAACAAGGGATTGGGATTCTGCCCGACAGCTACAATCACCGTATCCACATCTAAAACAAAATTAGAGCCCTCAACCGCTAACGGCCTCCTCCTGCCTGATTGATCAGGCTCACCCAATTCCATCTTGATGCACTCTAACCCACTGACAAAACCCTGCTGATCGGAAATTATCCTCACCGGCTGAGTCAATATCTTAAAAACTACGCCCTCTTCCCTGGCATTCTCTACCTCTTCAATCCTTGCCGGCATTTCTTTTTCTGTGCGGCGGTAAACCAAAAATGCTTTTTTATCCAGCCGCAACGCAACTCTTGCGCAATCAAAAGCAACATTGCCACCTCCGATAACTGCTACTTTGTTCCCGATATTTATCGGAGTGGCGTAATCAGGAAATTCGTATGCCTTCATCAGATTTACGCGAGTCAAAAACTCATTAGCAGAATACACCCGGTCCAGATTTTCACCGGCTATCCCTAAGAACTGCGGAAGTCCCGCGCCAACCGCGACAAATATAGCTTTGAACCCCTCATCGAACAAATCCTTGATTGTATAGGTATTACCGATAAGTATATCCGTCCTGATTTCTACTCCCAGGCTCTTTATATATTCAACCTCATTATGTACGATCTTTTTAGGAAGCCGGAACTCAGGAATTCCATAGACTAATACGCCTCCTGCTAAATGCAATGACTCAAAGAGTACGACTCCATAACCCATTTTTACTAAATCAGCGGCGCAGGTCAACCCTGCCGGGCCGGAGCCGACTACTGCTACTTTACCAAGGTTCTGGGTTCTCCCTCGACTGCGCTCGGGACAGGTAGGTGCTAGGTTCTGGGTAAATGAAACGCTAAGTTCTGAATCGGCAGCGAAGCGTTCTAAGGCTCCGATATTAATCGGAATTTTCTTCTTCTCTAAAACACAGGCAGCCTCACATTGATCCTCTTGAGGACAGACTCTCCCGCAGATTGCAGGCAGATTATTCTTTTCTTTGATCTTTACCAATGCCTCTTTAGGTTTTTTCTCTTTGATTAATTTTATAAAAGCCGGGATATCGATTTCTACCGGACAACCTTTAATACACGGAGAATTCTTGCATTGCAGACAGCGGCTCGCTTCTCTGATTGCTTCTTCTTCGGGCAAAGCAAGAGCAACTTCAAAGAAATTCTTCACACGCTCAAGCGGAAGCTGTTTTGGGGTTAGAGTGCGCATCTTAAAAACTTAAAGCCGGGATAAACATCTGGGCTATCTTAAAATAAATGATCAAACCGATAATATCCACGACACTGGTAGTAATCGGCCCTGCTAAAACCGCAGGATCCAAACCGACCTTTTTAGAGAAAAGCGGTAAAAAGACACCCGTCGATATAGCCAGGATCGCAATCAAGAACATAGTAATGCCGACTACTGCCGCAAGATGATAATCCTTCTGCAAAAGTATCGCCCTGCCGAAAGCCACGCTTCCGATAATTGCACCCATCATCAATGCCGCGCTCAGCTCCAACCGGATAATTTTTGAAACATTTTTAAAATTAACATCTCCGGTTGCAAGCCCTCTGATAATTGTAATCGATGTTTGATTCCCGGCGTTACCTCCGGTATCTAAAAGCATCGGTATAAAAAATGCCAGCGCAACAACAGAACTCAGGCTATGCTCAAAACTCTTCAACACCGTACCGGTTAAAAAATCAAAGATCAAAAGCAGGATCAGCCAGCCTGCCCTCCTTTTTACTAAATCTATAGTGGTTGCCCTGGCATAGCTGATGATCTCACCACCCTTGGCATCCATCTTACCGATTTCGTATATGTCCTTGGTGGTTTCTTTTTCCATCAGCTCGACGATATCGTCAATAGTAACAATCCCCACTAAAACATTCTCCTTATCTACTACCGGCGCATCCAATAAGTCATACTTCTTAAATAATACACCTACGTTTTCGGCGTCAGCATCAACAGCGATCTTGATAAATTCAACGCTCATCATAATATCCTTGACCTGGATATCCGGAGAGGCTTTCAATAAATCCTGCAAATGAACTACTCCGATTAATTTATGATTTAGATCAGTGATAAAACCGGAGTAAAGATCTTTAGTATATTCGGTACGTAAATTCTCCTGGATATAAATTATCGCCTGCTTAGCAGTCATCT
>JBDRMO010000002.1:0-36291 GCA_043812095.1 Candidatus Omnitrophota bacterium
GCACTGTAGCCGGTAGTCCGAAAATCCGCGCCATGGAGATCATTGATGAGTTAGAAAACATAAAGCGCGGGCCTTATGCCGGATGTGTCGGCTATTTTAGCTTCTCGCATAATATAGATACCTGTATAACTATCCGGACGATAGTACTGAAAAATCAAAATGCCTATATACAGGCAGGTGCAGGCATAGTTGCGGATTCTGTTCCGGAAAGAGAATATTTTGAATCGGTGAATAAAGCCAAGGCATTAATCGAAGCGATCACAAAATAAAAAGGAGGATATCAAAGATGGCAGTTCATGTACGGCTCAGGAGAATCGGTAAACGCATAAAAGGAGCGATACATTTTCGAATTTCGGTATTTGATGAACGGCGACCCCGAGACGGAAAATGTATTGAAGAATTAGGTTTCTATAATCCCAGAAGTAAAGAGTTAAAGATAAAGATGGACCGGATGGAACATTGGATAAAGAATGGCGCAGTACTTTCTATGACAGTCCGTAAACTAGTAAAGAAAAACAAAAAGGAGGCAGGAAATGCCGCAGGCACAACAAGCAGCTAGTCCCTTAGTAAATCTCTTCCCGCTCATACTGATCTTTGTGGTTTTTTACTTTCTGCTTATTCGTCCGCAGAAACAAAGAGAGAAAGAGCATAAAGAAATGCTCGGCAATCTCAATAAAAACGATCAGGTGGTTACTTCCAGCGGGATCCATGGTACTGTGATTAATGTAAAGGATAAAACCGTAATTTTACGGATAGACGATAACGTAAAGATTGAAATCGAAAAAAAGTCCGTCTCTTTCAAAAAAGTTGAATAATTCTTAAAGGCAGGTTGATATGGGAAATCGAGTAATAAAAAAATTGGTACTGATTCTTGCGGTGTTGGGTATTTGCGTTTATTTCGCTTTTCCCTTAGATAAAAGGATTAACCTGGGATTGGATCTTAAGGGTGGCATGCATTTGTTATTAAAGGTCGATACCGGGCATTTAGATGATGAGGCCAGGCGTGATGCAGCTGACCGGGCAGTGGAGATAATCAGAAACAGGATCGATGAATTTGGCGTAAGAGAACCTTCTATCCAAAGGCAGGGGGAAGATGAGATCGTAATACAATTACCGGGCATAACCGACAGAGAAAGGGCTCTGGATATTATCGGTAAGACAGCAATGCTGGAATTTAAACTGGTATCTTCTGATATCGAGCAATTAAGAAAGGCTCAGGAAGGTGCTGTTGCCGAAGGGTATGAGCTAAAATATATCGAAAAGGAAGATAGAGAGCCGGTATTATTAGTAGAAAAAGCAGTTTTGATCGGAGATGCCCTGGTTAATGCCAGTGTACGATTTAA
This sequence comes from Candidatus Omnitrophota bacterium, assembly GCA_043812095.1. GTDB lineage: Bacteria > Omnitrophota > Gorgyraeia > Gygaellales > Profunditerraquicolaceae > JAHIZC01. The sequence continues at coordinate 1,344 of JBDRMO010000002.1, forward strand.
CCAGAGTGAATTTAACGAGCCGATCGTTGCTTTGAATTTTAATCCAGAAGGCGCAAAAGAATTTGCCAAGCTAACCTCAGAAAACGTAGGTAAGCGATTAGCGATTGTTTTAGACGGTAAGGTACAGTCGGCACCGAGAATAAGGGAAGAAATACCCAGCGGCGAAGCGATCATCTCCGGAAGATTTACGGTCGATGAAGCACAAGATCTCGCTTTAATTCTAAGGGTTGGAGCCTTGCCTGCACCGATGCATATTGAAGAAGAAAGGACGATCGGCCCTTTGCTTGGAGAGGATTCGATTAACAGGGGGATCAAAGCCCTGATTATCGGTGGTGCAGCAGTCTGCATCTTTATGATTATTTATTATCTTTTAGCCGGCCTGATCTGTGATCTGGCTTTGGGGCTTAACTTAATTATGATCCTGGGAGGATTAGGTATGTTGCCGGTAATCTTTCCAGGTATTTCCGCAACTTTAACCCTACCGGGAATTGCAGGCATTGTTTTATCTTTAGGTATGGCAGTTGACGCCAATGTCTTGATCTATGAGCGTATCAGAGAAGAGATAAATACGGGGAAAAGCCTGGCTACAGCTGTTGCCAGCGGTTACGCTAAAGCATTCAGCGCAATTCTAGACAGCAATATAACCACCTTGATCGCTGCCTTCCTATTATTTCAATTCGGCACCGGGTCAATCAGAGGGTTTGCCGTGACCTTAACCATCGGCCTGCTCTCCAGTTTATTCACCTCGATCGTAGTCACACGTACGATCTTTGAAGTTCTGATTAGCCTGAAGTTATTAAAGAACCGGCTGCCTATGCTGCGTCTCTTTAGGGAGACTAAATTAGACTTCATTGGCAAGAGAAAGGTTTTTTACGTTTTATCTTCGATAATCATTATCGCAGGAATTGTTTTATATTTTAATAGAGGAAAGGATAACTTTGGTATAGATTTTGCCGGAGGTCAGCTACAGGAATATAGGTTTAAAACTGCACCTCAAGTCGATGAAATACGCAAAGTACTCAAGGAGATCGGGCTGGCCGAAGGCTCAATACAGCAATTTAAGGAAAACCCTAGAATCATAATGATCAGAACCAGCGAAGATAAAAATATAGTCTTAACCGATACGTTAAAGCAGATTTTCCCTGATCAAGATATCCAGACATTAAGAGTGGAGCGAGTGGGCCCGGTGGCAGGAAAATATTTAAAGACCAAGGCCTTAAAAGCTTTAATCTGGGCAATGATCGGAATTTTGATCTATGTCGCTTTCAGATTTAGGCATTTTAATTTTGCCGTAGCAGGCGTAATCGCGCTTTTGCATGATGTCTTCATTGCCCTGGGGTTTTTATTATTTACCGGAAGGCAGATTGACCTTTTGATCGTTACGGCCTTTTTGACAATCGCAGGCTATTCGATTAATGATACGATTGTTATATACGACAGGGTCAGAGAAAATACTCGTAATCTCAGAAAGCTCGGACTGAAGGAATTAATAAATCTAAGCGTAAATCAGATGCTAGGCAGAACAGTGCTTACTACCTTTGCTACTCTTTTGGTAGTTGTGGCTATATTCTTCTATGGCGGAGAAGTACTGAGTAACTTTGCCTTTACCTTGATGGTAGGCTTTATCTCCGGAGTCTATTCTACTATCTATATTGCCTCTCCTTTAGTTCTTCTCTTAAGCCGCAAACATTCAAAATAGCAACATAACAGGGAAGAGCGCAATGTTTAGATCATTAAAAATCTATCTCGGATTAACCGTTAATCCAGACCGGCTTCTCTCTGATCTTCTGGCGTTTGGTTACAGGAGAGAGGATAGTGTAGCAGAAGAAGGTGATTTCGCTAGAAGAGGCGGAATTATAGATATATTCCCGTTTGCTTTTGAACTTCCCGTACGAATTGAGTTAGTTGGGGATCAAGTCGCCTCGGCTAAGTCATTTGATATAGTCAGCGGTAAACCGTTATGGGAACATAAAATCCTCATCATCCTGCCAATCAAGAAATCCCATTCTCCTAAACCCATACCCTTCGAGGAGGAGTTTCCCCTTTCAAATTTTATTGATCTTGATCTTGGTGATTATGTCGTACATAATCTTCATGGCATCGGAAAATTTAGAGGGTTAGAGAAAATAAAAATTAAAGATGAGTCTAAGGATCACCTGGTTATCGAGTATGACCGAGAAGAGAAGCTTTATGTTCCGGTCGACCAGATGCATATGGTGCAAAAATATATCGCTTTTCAAGTACGAAAACCGAAGCTTTATAGATTAGGGTCTCGGGAATGGCAGAGGACGAAGATCAAGGCAAGAAAGGAGATCCAGAAGCTTGCCTGGGAGTTACTTTCTCTACAGGCGATGCGCTTAAGTAGCACGGGTTTTGCTTATTCCGCTGATTCTGATTGGCAAAAGCAATTTGAGAAGAGTTTTCCTTATCAGGAGACTTCCGATCAACGTACTGCTACCTCTCAGGTAAAAAAGGATATGGAGTCAATAAAGCCTATGGATAGGCTGCTCTGCGGCGATGTAGGTTACGGGAAGACAGAGGTAGCTATGCGGGCAGCATTCAAGGCGGTCGTAGACAACAAACAGGTCGCCTATCTTGTTCCGACTACAATTTTAGCTGAGCAGCATTATCATAATTTTAGCTTTCGCCTGAAAGAATTTCCTCTGAACCTAGAGTTACTCTGCCGCTTTAAAACAGATAGCGAACAGAAAATAATCGTAGATGAAATATCTAGGGGCAAAGTCGATATAGTAATCGGAACGCACAGACTTTTATCCGGTGATGTTAATTTTAAAGATCTGGGGCTGGTGGTGATTGATGAAGAACAGCGCTTCGGAGTAAGGCACAAGGAAAAACTGAAACAGCTAAGGCTTGCTACCGATGTTTTAACTTTGACTGCAACGCCTATACCCAGAACACTTTATATGAGTTTAATGGGTGCTAAGGATCTCTCGGTAATCAATACGCCGCCTCAAAATAGATTGCCAATAAAGACGGTTGTGGTAGAATATGACGAAGACCTGATACGACAGGCGATAATTAGAGAGCTTAAGCGTAAGGGGCAGATTTATTTTTTGCATAACCGGGTTTATGATATTGATAAGGTCAGAGATAGGCTGAAGAGGCTCCTTCCGTCTACGGTAAGGTTAGCAATAGCTCATGGCCAGATGCCCTCCCGGGATTTAGAAAAGGTGATGTGTGATTTTCTTGATGGTAAGATCGACTGTTTGATTTGTACGATGATCATTGAATCCGGCATAGATATCCCGAATGCCAATACGATCATTATAAACAATGCACATAATTTTGGACTTTCTAATTTACATCAACTCAGAGGCAGGGTTGGTAGATTTAACAGATCGGCCTATGCTTATCTAATGGTGCCTAAAAATCAGACACTCGATAAGGACGCCAGAAAAAGGATGGAGGCGATCCAGGAATATTCGCATTTGGGCGCAGGATTTAGAATCGCTATGGAGGATCTGGAAATTAGAGGAGCCGGGAATCTTCTGGGCATCCAGCAACACGGTTTTATCGCGGCCGTAGGATTCGATTTATACTGCCGTCTTTTAAAGGAAGCGGTGAATAATTTCAAAAAAGTGTTCAATAACGAACCCAAGGGTGATTATAATGCGCAGAATTAAAAGACTTATCTTTACGCTTGTAATTTTTGCTCTGTTATTTAGCTTTTATCTACCACGCCATCTTTATGCAGATAGTAAAATAATTGCTATTGTCAATTCTGAAGCAATTACCCAGAAGGATCTCGACGACTTTATTAATTTTATGCGCATGCAGTTATCGCGGGAGTTAGAAGGTGGCGCTTTGGAGGATAGAGTTCAATCGATGACAGAAGATCTGCTGAAAAAGTTGATTGAAGACAGGTTAGTTTTACAGGAGGCAAAAAAGAACGAGATTACCGTAGACGAAAGTAGAATCAGGGCGAGAATCAGTGATATTCGAAGAAGGTATCCTGCGGATAATGATTTTCAGGCGGATTTATTAATCAGGGGTTTGACTCAGGCAGACTTAGAAACAAAGATCAGGGAACAGTTTCTCATGCGCAGCATAATCGATCAGGAGGTGCGCCGAAATGTAGTGATTAATCCTAAGGAGATAACCGCTTTCTATAATCAGAATATAGATAGATTTAACGCAGAAGAATTAAGAAGGGTAGATGTGCTGATGATTGATTCCGGAGAGCTGGCAAATAAAATAGCCCCGGATTTAAATGGCACCAGGACACTGGAGGAGATTGCAATAGAGCATTCTCTTAGCGTTGATAGTCTAGAGGTTATAGAGAGGGAGCTTAGTGAAGAGGTAAGCAAAGAGGTTTTTCGCCTAGAGGTAGGGCAGAGATCAGGCTTAGTCCACCTTGAAGGTAAGTATTATATCTTTAGACTTAACCAAATTATCCCTTCCAGAAAACTGAATTTATCAGAGGTTCAGGATCAAATAAAACTTTACTTATTTGAAAAGAAGATGCAGGAATCGATGCTGCAGTGGCTAGATGGGCTTAAAGAAAAATCATATATCAAAATCCTCTAAAGTCAGGGTAGGCCTTACCATAGGCGATCCTTCCGGTATCGGCCCAGCAATCACTCTAAAAGCTATTAAAAAATTAAAAGGATTAGCTGATTTTACTATAATCGGCGACCATTGGCTATTGAATCAACTTACGACTTACCGCCGGCGTGCGGTTAATCGACCTTAAGAACGTAGCGCATAAAGGATTTTCTTTTGGGACAATAAAAGCGGCATACGGTAAAGCTTCAATTGAATATTTAGATAAAGCCATGGAATTAATTAAGCAGAATGAAATAGACTGCCTCGTTACGGCTCCAATCTCAAAAGAATCAATAAACCTGGCGGGTTTTAAATATTCCGGTCATACGGAATATTTTGCCGAGAAAACAGATACTAGAAATATCGCAATGATGCTTTTAAACAGTAAGATAAAGTTCTCGTTACTCACCCGGCACCTTCCTTTAAAAGATGTTGCCACTTCAATAAACCAAAAATCGATTTATAATACGGTTCTTTTAACTCACCGATTTTTGAAAAGAAACTTCGCTTTGAGAAATCCCCGAATCGTATTTTGCGCACTTAATCCCCATGCCTCTGATAACGGTTTGATCGGGAAAGAAGAGATCAAGATAATTTCTCCGGTTATAAAAAAAATTAAAGATAAGCTTAAGATTTATGTTGATGGCCCGGTTTCGGCAGATGTGGCGATTTATAAAGCAAGAGATAAAATTTATGATTGCGTGATAGCCGCTTATCATGATCAGGCGTTGATAGCGTTAAAACTACTTGATAATAAAGGAGGGGTAAATATTACCCTCGGACTACCTTTTATCAGGACTTCTGCGCTGCACGGTACGGCTTTTGATATTGCCAAGGACGTTCATTTAATTAAGGCGGATTCGTTGATTGAGGCGATCCGTTTTGCCGTAAAATGCATCAAAAACCAAAGAAAAGATTAGGGCAAAATTTTCTTACCGATAGAAATATTCGCAATAAAATCATTGCTGCCTGCGGACTTAATAAGAATGATATTGTTTTAGAGATCGGCTCAGGCAGAGGGGAGTTAACATTTGAGATTGCCCGATTGGTAGATAAAGTCTATGCCCTAGAGATTGATAGCGGACTCTGTGAAACCTTGAAAGAAAGTTTATCAGGTTACAAAAACATCGAGGTAATCAACGCTGACTTCCTAAAATTCGATATTAAGAAACATTTTAGTATAAGAAATAAAAAGTTAAAAGTTATCGGCAACATCCCTTATTACATCAGCTCTGCGATAATTCAGCATTTAGTAAAAAATAAAGAGCTAGTCGAAATCATATTTCTCACCGTGCAAAAAGAATTCGCTAAAAGAATTATTGCTTGTCCCGGCGGGAAAGACTACGGCTCCTTTAGTTGTTTTGTACAATACCACTTTGCCCCACGAATACTTTTTAATATAAAAAACAGATCTTTTACTCCCGCGCCTAAGGTCGATTCATGTTTTTTAACTTTAGCTGCCTTTGGGAATCGTGGCCTAAGCAAAAAAGATGAGGATCTTTTATTCAAGATAATTAGAGGCGCTTTTAGCAAAAGAAGAAAGACGCTCAAAAACGGCCTTAAGGGGATAATCGCATTGAATAAGTTGGAGGATTTTTTGAACAGATATAAAATAAATATCAATATCCGCCCGGAAAAGCTTTCCCTGGATAAGTTTATAAAGCTCGCCAAATTCTGAAATAACGAAAAAAAAGCTTGACAAGTACTAAATTTAATATATACTTTGATACTTACGTAATTCCTTACTTCAGCATTTTCAAGCATTTTCAACCTTGTCTGAATATATAACAGAATTTCGAGGAGAAATTCTTGGGATGGTTTTTTTTACTCTTCAGGCTCAAGCGACAGAGCGTAACCTTAATTTGCTGGAGTAGCTCAGTCGGCAGAGCACGTCCTTGGTAAGGACGGGGTCACGGGTTCGATTCCCGTCTCCAGCTTAAAAAAAAGATATGCGAGAGATCATTACACTTGAGTGCACGGTTTGCAATAATAGAAACTACACGACGACAAAAGATAAAAGAAAGCAGCAAGGCAGACTGGAATTGAAAAAATATTGTAGATTTTGCCGTAAGCATGCTGTGCATAAGGAAATAAAATAAGTGAGGACGCAACTTATGGAACAGAGTGAACATAAGTTGTTGTCGGACCTTATCCTCAACATCAACGATGTTGTTGAGGATTAAATTCACACATTGACTTATGCCGGAGAAAATGAGTTTTTTCATAAGTCAAGTGTTCATTTAAATAGGAGCGTCGGTTAATGGCAAACCAGCGGTCTCCAAAACCGTGACTGCAGGTTCAAGTCCTGCCGCTCCTGGTGTGACTTGAACCGTAAGATAAACGAATGAATATATTGTTAAAACCCGTAAAATTTTTAAAGGAAGCAAAAGTCGAATTAGGAAAGGTTGCCTGGTCTACCAAACAGGAATTGATCGGCTCAACGGTTGTAGTAATTGTCGTAACCGCATTAGCTACTGTGTACATCGCTTCAATAGACCTGAGTCTTTCAAAATTCTTGAGTTTGGTCTTTAAGTAATGAAAAACTGGTACGTCGTACATACACAGACAGGATCTGAGGATAAAGTGAAGACAACTTTGGAGAACAAAATATCTCAGGCAGGCTTAGAGGAAGCAATCAGTAGCGTTGTCATACCTACTGAACAAGTCTCAGAAATTCGCGGCGGAAAAAAGAAAATATCTAAAAGAAAATTTTTCCCCGGATACATCCTAGTAGAGATGGAGCTTAACGAAGAGACTTACCTTTTTGTAAAGACCTCTCCCGGAGTAACAGGGTTCATCGGTCCGGGGAAGAAACCAATGCCTTTACCGCAGCAAGAAGTAGACAGTATTCTAAAGCGGACTCAGGATACAGAAGCAAAGCCCTCTCCTAAAGTGAGTTTTGAAAAAGGTGAGCAAGTGAGAGTAACAGACGGGCCGTTCCTAAATTTTAACGGGACGATAGATGAAATCCACCCGGAAAAGGGAAAAGTAAAAGTAAGTGTTTCCATTTTTGGCAGAGCAACGCCAGTAGAACTGGAGTTCTGGCAAGTAGAAAAAACATAAAACTTAATGGCTAAGAAAGTTACCGCACAAATTAAACTTCACGTACCGGCAGGATCAGCAAACCCTGCACCGCCGGTTGGACCTGCTTTAGGCCAGCACGGCGTTAATATTATGCAGTTTTGTAAACAATTCAACGACCAGACTAAAGGAAAAGACGGAATAATTTTACCGGTAATAATCAGCGTTTATGAGAATCGGACCTTTTCCTTTATTATAAAGAGTCCGCCATCTTCAGTGCTGCTTAAGCGCGCTGCCAACTTGGCTAAAGCATCAGGCATAAGCGGAAAAGAGACGATCGGTACGGTAAATAAAAAACAGGTCGAAGAAATCGCTAAGCAAAAGATGCAAGACTTGAATACCCAGGATTTAAAACAGGCAATTAAAATTATTGAGGGTACGGCTCGGAGTATGGGCATAGCGGTAGAAGGCTAACTGATTATGAAGACCCGCAGTAAAAGATATAAAGAATCGGAAAAACAGCTGGATAAGGAAAAAGTCTACGAGCTGAAGGAAGCTATCAGCACTATCAAAAAGATGCCGAAAGCTAAATTTGACGGTTCGGTAGACTTGCATTTTAAATTGAATATCGATAGTAAAAAAACTGATCAGGTAGTGAGAGGTACGGTAGTATTACCGCACGGAACAGGGAAAAAAATTAGGGTAGCGGTTTTTTGTAAAGGGGAGCAGGAAAAAATCGCTAAAGATGCCCTGGCGGATTTTGTAGGCGCAAATGATTTAATCGATAAAGTAGCGGGCGGATTTCTAGATTTTGATTGTGTAATTGCTAGTCCTGAAATGATGAAGGATTTAAGTAAGCTGGGTAAAGTTTTAGGCCCGCGAGGCCTTATGCCAAGCCCGAAAACAGGCACCGTAACTAACGATATCAAAAAAGCAATTGAAGATGTCAGGAAGGGAAAGGTAGAGTTTCGCGCTGATAAGCAAGCTGGCGTCCATCTATCTATAGGTAAGGCTTCTTTTGCTGAGGACAAACTCTACGAAAACGCCAGTTGTATAATCAACTCATTAAATGATATCAAGCCTACATCTATAAAGGGTAAATTTATAAAAAACCTATCAATCGCTTCTTCAATGAATCCTGGCGTAAGGGTACTTATTTAAGATGGAAAAGATCGGTTTACTATTAAAAGAGATTTCAGAAAAAAAAGTCAAAGATTCAATTAAGGAATCAAAGGCTGTGATCTTATTAAGGTATTCGGGTTTATCCGGCTCTGATTTGGCTTTACTAAGGCAATCTCTAAGAAAAACTGATGCCAGCTTATTTGTGGTCAAAAATAGCGTTGCTCGACGTGCGCTGAAAGATACAGGGTTAGAAGTATTAGTAAAATCAGTTGAAGGTCCTTGCGGGATAGTTTTTGCAAAAGATGAACCCGTAGGAGTCTCAAAGGCGCTGTGCGATTTTGCTAAAGAGCATGACAAGTTAAAATTTGATAGCGGATTCTTAAAAGATAAGCTTCTACAGAAGGAAGACATCGAGTCGATGGCTCGGATGCCATCAAAAGAAGTTTTAAGGGTTCAACTAGTAATGGCTTTAAATGCCCCGATTCGAGGATTAGTTTTATCTCTAAATCAGATAATCACTAAATTTGTTTACTGTTTGGATCAAATTAAAAAGAAAAAAGAACAATCAAAACCGGAAGAACCAAAAGCAGAAGAATCAAAACCAGAAGAACCAAAAGCAGAAGAATCAAAACCAGAAGAACCAAAGCAAGAAGAATCAAAGCAATAAGGAAAGGAGAGCAAAATGGCTCAGAAAAATTTAGAAGAGATGGTTAAATCGATTGAAGGCATGACAGTGCTTGAGCTTTCAGATTTAGTAAAAGCGCTGGAAGAAAAATTTGACGTAAAGGCGAATATGCCGATGATGGCTGCTCCGGTTGCAGGCGCTGCTGGTGCACAGGCAGCAGAAGAAGAGAAGACTTCTTTTACAGTGGTTTTAACTAATGCGGGTGCGAATAAGATATCAGTAATCAAAGAAGTCAGGACAATGACTTCTTTAGGTCTAAAAGAAGCCAAAGATCTGGTTGATTCTGCTCCTAAGCCGATTAAAGAAGGCGTAACTAAAGAAGAGGCAGAAGAGATGAAGAAAAAATTGGAAGCAGCAGGCGGAAAAGTTGAATTAAAATAGAAAAATTAAATGATTAAACGTAAGAATTTTGGAAGATTAAAAGAAGTTTTTGATATACCGCATTTTCTAGATGTGCAACTAAAATCTTATCGCGAGCTATTGCAGATAGATACTTCTCCTAAAGAGAGGCTTAATCAAGGTCTGCAAGAAGTTTTTGAAGAGATCTTCCCGGTTGAAAGTACTGATCGCTCGGTAAAGCTTGAGTTTATCAGTTATTCACTGGGGAAGCCGAAATATAATACTAGCGAATCTATGGCTAGATCTCTGACGTATGCTGCGCCTCTGAAAGTTAAATTCAGGTTAATTACACCACAAGAAACTAAAGAGCAGGATGCCTATTTCGGCGAGATACCTTTAGTTACCGATACCGGAACATTCATAATTAATGGAGACGAAAGAGTCGTAGTGAGTCAATTACAGCGTTCTCCGGGAGTTTCTTTTGAGGAAGAGTTGCATCCTACGGGAAAGAGAATTTTCTACGGAAGAATTATTCCTTACCGCGGCGCTTGGTTGGAATTTAAGTATGATCTTACTGAAACTATTCTTGCTTATGTTGACCGGCGCAGAAACTTCCCGGCTACTCAGATCTTAAGGATTCTCGGCTTTTCTACAGACAGCGATATAATTCAGGCCTTTGGCAAGGAGTGCCCTGAAATTACCAACACCTTAAAGAAAGACTATACAAAGAATAAAGAAGAAGCGTACTTGGATTTCTACCGGAAGATGAGGCCAACCGAGCCGATCACTAAAGAAGCAGCAGAGGCTTTATTTTATAGACTATTTTTTGATCCGGGTAGATATGACCTTGAGAGAGCAGGAAGGTTTATTCTGAATAGAAAACTGGTTATGGATGTTTCTTTAGAGAAACGAATATTAGATTCTGCTACGGTAATCAAGGTTATCGAATACCTGATGAAGCTTAAGGACGGTAGCGGAAAAATCGACGATATCGACCATCTGGGGAATCGTAGAATAAAAACAGTGGGAGAGTTAGTGCAGAACCAGGTAAGAATCGGAATGGCCCGCGTGGAGCGCTCGATCAGAGAAAGATTAAGTATACTTGGTGAATTTGAGAACCTGAACGTCCATTATCTAATTAATTCTAAACTACTCTCAAATCAGATACGTGATTTCTTTTCACGCAGCCAATTATCCCAGTTTATGGATCAAGTAAATCCTTTAGCAGAGACTACGCATAAGCGAAGGTTAAGTGCTCTTGGCCCAGGTGGTTTATCAAGAGAAAGAGCGGGATTTGAAGTGCGCGATATCCACCCGTCACACTATGGCAGGATCTGTCCGATTGAAACTCCCGAAGGACCGAATATTGGTCTGATTGCTTCCTTAAGTACTTTTGCCAGAGTGAATAATCTGGGGCTTTTAGAAACTCCTTATAGAAAAGTAGAAGATGGCAGGGTTACAAAGAAGATTGAATACCTTACCGCTGACATAGAACAGGAATGCGTGATCGCTCAGGCAAATGTCCCCTTAGATAACGATGGATATTTTTCGGAACGCGAAGTCTCCTGTAGACATAGAGATGATTTCCCTAAAGTTAGCGGGAAGAAAGTTCAATATATGGATGTTTCGCCTAAGCAGCTAGTTTCTGTGGCAGCTTCATTGATCCCATTCTTAGAGCACGATGATGCCAACCGTGCATTAATGGGTTCAAACATGCAAAGGCAGGCGGTTCCTTTAATGATCACTGAAGCTCCGTTGGTAGGTACGCTGATGGAGGAAAAAGTCGCTAGAGATTCCGGAACAGTAGTCCTGGCAAAAGAGGCAGGCAAAGTAAACTACGTAGATAGCCACACTATTATAATAGGTAAAGAGACTTACCATTTGAAGAAGTTTCTGCGCACGAATGCAGACACCTGTATAAATCAAAGGCCTCTGGTAAAGCTAGGGGAACGCGTTGAACAGGGGAGCATTATTGCTGACGGTATAAGTACTAAGTCCGGAGAGCTTGCTTTAGGCAAGAACGTATTATGTGCATATATGCCTTGGAGAGGGTATAATTTTGAAGATGCGATATTGATTAGTTCAAAATTGGTCAAAGAAGATACCTTTACCTCAATTCATGTTGAGGAATTTGAAATCGAGGCAACTGAAACACGCTTAGGAAACGAAGAGATAACTCGCGATATACCTAATGTAAGCGAAGAGGCTCTAAGCAACCTAGATGAAAGCGGAATTATCTGTATGGGCGCGGAAGTTGCCCCGGGAGATATCTTAGTAGGTAAGATTACTCCCAAGACCGATACAGAGCCATCTCCGGAAGAAAGATTATTACGCGCGATATTCGGCGAAAAGGCCGGAGATGTACGCGATACCTCTTTGATCGTTCCTCCGGGAGTAGAAGGAATAGTGATTGATGTCCACGTCTTTCAGCGTAAAGAACGCGGAAGAAAAACAAAAGAAGATAAATCAAGAGAATTGGCAAAAATCAGGGAGCTAAAGGCTTATTATACGCAAGAGATAGAATTTGTTGAGACTGAGAAAGTCGCAAGGCTTAGCCGGTTATTAAGCGTGGATAAAAAGAAGTTGGGAAAAATGGACTTTAGTGATAACGAAGAGGCAAAAATATTAGCTTCTTCTTTTGATGAGCAGATACAGGAATTGATAGCTGAGCAAGAACAGGAAATGGAGAAAGTAAGGCGAGGAGATGAACTGCCTGCCGGAGTATTAAAAAGAGCCGTTGTTTACATAGCTACAAAACGTAAACTTTCAGAGGGAGATAAATTAGCGGGTAGGCATGGAAATAAGGGAGTAGTAGCTAAAATCTTACCGGAAGAAGATATGCCTTTTCTTCCCGATGGCACTCCCGTTGAAATAGTTTTAAATCCGTTAGGCGTTCCTTCACGTATGAACGTGGGTCAAATTTTAGAAGCCCATCTGGGTTGGGCAGCTAAAGCCATGGGGCTATTTGTTGCTTCTCCGGTATTTGATGGTGCCACGGAAAAAGAAATCAAAGAGATGTTAAAAAAGTGTAACTTTCCTGAAGACGGAAAAATTACGCTCTATGACGGTTATACCGGACGGCCTTTTGATCAAAAAGTTGCTGTTGGTTACACTTATATAATGAAACTAATCCATTTGGTTGATGAAAAAATTCATGCCCGTTCTATTGGACCGTATTCTCTAGTTACGCAACAGCCATTAGGCGGGAAGGCGCAGTTCGGAGGGCAAAGACTGGGAGAGATGGAAGTCTGGGCCCTGGAAGCTTACGGTGCTGCATTTACCCTGCAGGAAATGTTAACCGTCAAAAGTGACGATGTCGCAGGAAGAACGCATATCTATGAAGCGATCGTCAAAGGAGAACAACGTCTTAGTCACGGAACCCCAGAGTCATTTAATGTCTTAATCAAGGAATTACAGGGATTAGGATTGGATATCAGAACAGAGAAAGCAAAATAAATGGACCAAGTCGTTACTTTCGATAGCATTTCGATAAAAATCGCATCCAGCCAGGTGATTAAGTCTTGGTCTAAAGGTGAGATCAAAAAGGCAGAAACGATCAATTATCGTACTCTTAAGCCGGAGAAAGATGGCCTATTCTGTGAGCGGATATTCGGTCCGGTGCGCGACTGGGAGTGCAATTGCGGTAAATACAAGGGCATAAAGTTCAAAGGGATTACCTGTGACCGATGCGGCGTCACCGTAGACCGCTCAAAGGTGCGTAGAGAGCGTATGGGTCATATCGAATTAGCAGCACCGGTGACACACATTTGGTTTTTTAAAGCAGTGCCTAGCAGGTTATCCGCTTTATTGGATATCGGCTTAAGGGACATGGAGAAGATCATTTATTATGAGGAGTACGTAGTGATCGATCCCGGCTCAACGCCGCTGAAGAAAAAGGAACTACTGAGCGAAGATAAATATCAGGAATGCCTGGCTAAATACGGCGCCAGTTTTAAGGCAAAGATCGGAGCCGAAGCAGTAAGTGACTTATTAAAGGAACTAGATCTGGACGCTCATTGCCGAAAGTTGCGTAGAGATATCGATAAGTCAAAAGATGCCTTAAGTAACCGTAAAAATTTAAAAACTTTAAAAATCGTCGAAGACTTTAAGAAATCAGGCAATAAAGCTGACTGGATGATCCTAGAGATCCTCCCGGTAATTCCTCCTGATTTAAGGCCATTAGTGCCTTTAGATGGCGGCAGATTTGCTACCTCTGATCTTAATGACTTGTATAGAAGGGTGATTAACCGTAATAACCGGTTGAGAAAACTTATGGAGCTAAGCGCTCCGGAAATAATCATCCGTAATGAGAAACGTATGCTGCAGGAAGCGGTAGATGCACTCTTGGATAACGGGAGGCACGGAAAACCTGTACTCGGCGCAAACAATCGTCCTCTAAAATCACTCTCTGATATGCTCAAAGGGAAGCAGGGTAGATTTAGACAAAATCTTTTGGGTAAGCGCGTTGATTACTCCGGCCGCTCAGTTATAGTTGTAGGCCCTGAGCTTAACCTGCATGAATGCGGTTTACCAAAACAGATGGGGCTGGAATTATTTCAACCGTTTATCATTAAGAAATTAAGAGAAAAGGGGTTTGTGCATACTATAAAAGGTGCGCGCAGAATGGTTGAGCGCGGTAAGATCGAAGTATGGGATATTTTAGACGAAGTAATAAAAGATCATTGCGTGCTCTTGAACCGTGCGCCGACATTACACCGTTTAGGAATTCAGGCTTTTCAACCGGTTTTAGTCGAAGGTAAATCGATTAAGATCCACCCATTAGTCTGCACTGCTTTTAACGCTGATTTTGACGGCGACCAAATGGCAGTGCACGTACCATTATCTTTAGAATCGCAGTTAGAAGTTAAGATTCTCGTATTATCGATCAATAATATATTTTCTCCTTCTGACGGAAGGCCGATAGTTACTCCTACGCAGGATATCGTCTTAGGTCTTTCATATCTGAGCAAAGAAAAGCCAGGTGCCAAGGGTGAAAATAAAGTTTTTTCTGACCCTGATGAGGTGCTGATTGCCTTTGATGATAATGCTGTAGATCTTCATAGCGCAATTAAATTAAGGGTAGAGAAAGTTTTTGTCCTTGAGGATAAAAAAATAATCTCTGAAAAACAGCTGCTCGCTACAACCGTAGGAAGGGTGTTTTTTAATCAGGTACTCCCCGAAGGGTTTGGATTTGTAAACATGGAACTAAATAAAAGGAACGTAGGCGATCTAGTAATCGAATGCTATAAACGCTTTGGGCACGGCGCATGCGTAAAGCTGCTAGACGACATGAAAAAACTCGGTTTTGAAATGGCTACTTTGGGCGGGATATCAATCGGCATAGACGACCTGCAGATTCCAGAAGAAAAACAGGAAGTTTTAAAAGAGTCAAAAGCAGAAGTAGCTAAGGTGGAAAGTCAATACCGGCAGGGAATCATCACGGACAGTGAACGTAAAGCCAAAATCATTGATATCTGGACGCATGCTACAGATAATATCTCAGACTTATTGTTTAAGAAAATGGAGCGGTTTAATCCTATATTCATGATGGCTGATTCAGGAGCGAGAGGATCACGGCTTCAAATCAGGCAGTTAGCAGGCATGCGTGGACTGATGGCAAAACCTTCCGGAGAAATCATCGAGAGCCCGATTACCGCTAACTTTAGAGAAGGACTAAATGTTCTGGAATACTTTATCTCTACTCACGGTGCGCGTAAGGGGCTAGCTGATACAGCGCTAAAAACCGCAGATGCCGGATATTTAACCCGTAGATTAGTTGACGTTGCACAAGAGGTTATTGTTAGTGTTAGTGACTGCGGCACGCTTAATGGAATCACAGTCTCTGCAATCATCGAAGGCGATGAAGAAGTAGTCAGCTTGAAAGACAGGATTGTAGGAAGAGTTGCCTTGGATAACATCGTTGATATTATTACCGATGAACAGATTATCAAGGCAGGCGAAGAGATCCTGGAAGAAAAAGCTGACATGATCGAAAGGCTGGGAATAGAGAAAATCCGTATCCGCAGCGTATTGACCTGTGAGTCAGGCAGGGGAGTTTGTACTAAATGTTACGGAATAAATCTGGCCAGCGGAATGTTGGTTGAACTGGGAGAGTCGGTAGGGGTAATTGAAGCTCAGAGTATCGTAGAACCGGGAACCCAGTTGACGATGAGAACCTTCCATATCGGCGGTACGGCATCAAGAGTTATTGCGCAATCATTTATTAAGTCAAAAAATAAAGGTATCGTAAAATACCATAATTTAAGAGTTACCTCTAAGAATGAAGAATTTATAGTTTTGAACCGAAATGGTTCAATAAGCATAAACGATAAGCACGGAAGAGAACTTGAAAGATATACCGTTCCTCATGGTGCTATCCTAGTTATTGCTGACGGCCAGGAGGTTAATAAGGGGATAGCTTTTGTGCGCTGGGATCCATATTCATCTTCAGTTTTAACAGAAGTAATGGGTACAGTAAAATTCGAGGATTTACGTGAAAACGTCACTATTCGCGAAGAGTTAAACCCGGTTACAAAATTAACAGAGCGAGTAGTAGTAGAGCATAAGCAGGAATATCATCCTCAGATAGTAATCTTAAATGAAAATAAGGAAGTCTTAGGAATTTATCCTATTCCAGTAGGTGCACATATTCTAATGAAAGACGCCCAGAAGGTAGGCGCAGGAGACCTCTTAGCTAAGATTCCGCGCTTAGTAGTGAAAACTAAAGATATTACAGGAGGTTTACCCCGAGTTGCAGAATTATTCGAAGCAAGGCGTCCTAAGGACCCCGCAGTAATCAGTGAAATAGATGGTTTCGTAGAATTCTCAGAGAATAAAAAGGGGCAACGGTTGATCGTGGTAAAATCTTCTACAGGCATGCAGAGAGAATACCTTATGCCGCACGGGAAACATCCCAATGTCTATAAGGGCGATAAAGTCATCGCCGGCCAGCAATTAACTGATGGCCCAGTAGTTTTGCAGGATATTTTAAGGGTATGCGGGGATAAAGTCTTACAGGAATACTTAGTCAATGAAGTACAGGAAGTTTATAGGCTTCAGGGTGTGCGAATTAACGACAAGCATATTGAACTAATAATCAGACAGATGTTAAAGAAGGTAAGCATTGAAGATCCGGGAAGCACTGAATTCTTACCTATGCAGCAAGTTGATAAGTGGAAATTCCAAAAAGAGAATTCGCGAGTAATTAAAAAGGGTGGAAAACCGGCTCAGGCAACGCCGTTATTACTAGGTATTACCAAGGCATCCTTAACCACAGAAAGTTTTATCTCTGCTGCCAGCTTCCAAGAAACGACCAAGGTGCTCACAGAAGCTGCCTGTTCTGGTAAAAAAGATGAACTGTTTGGCCTGAAAGAGAATGTTATCGTGGGACACCTGATACCCGCCGGTACAGGTTTCCGTGATCATCGTGATGTGGAAATGGAGAAACACGCAGAAGTAAAAACAGAATCCAAAAAACCAGAAAAAGAAAGCAGAAAGAAAGAATAACAAAAAATGCCCACTATTTCACAATTAATTAGGTACGGAAGAATAAGCAGGAAAAAGAAAACAAAGTCACCGGCCTTAAAAGCTTCTCCGCAAAGACGCGGCGTATGCCTGCAGGTAAAAACGATGACTCCGAAGAAACCAAACTCTGCTTTAAGAAAGATCGCCAGAGTCAGATTAACCACAGGTATTGAAGTTACCTCCTATATACCCGGAGAAGGCCACAATCTACAGGAGCACTCCATTGTTTTAGTTAGAGGCGGACGTGTCAAGGATCTTCCCGGCGTAAGATACCATATCGTCAGAGGAACCCTGGATACGGCAGGAGTGAGCAATAGAAAGAAATCACGTTCAAAATACGGAGCAAAAAGACCGAAATGAGAAGACGAAAAGCACACGAGAAAGAATTAACCGCTGACCCTAAATTTAACAGCAAGATAGTAGCAAAATTTATTAATATGTGTATGCTCAAAGGGAAAAAGCCGTTGGCAGAAAAGATTGTCTATGGTGCGTTTGAAAAAATCAAAGTACAACTTAATGAGGCCGATGTGATAAAGGTGTTCCATAAGGCATTAGATAATGCCCGTCCCCGCTTAGAAGTAAAACCCAGACGTGTCGGAGGCGCAACTTATCAGGTCCCGATTGAAGTCAGGCAAGAGAGGGGCACTTCTATTTCTTTACGTTGGATCAGAGATTTTGCCAGATCAAAAAAAGGAAAGTCATTAAAAGATAGATTAGCCGATGAAATAATCGCAGCATATAAAGGAGAGGGTTCATCGATCAAGAAGAGAGATGATACCCATAAGATGGCCGAAGCAAATAAGGCCTTCTCACATTTTAAATGGTAATGCAGAGAAAAATCGCGTTAGACAAAATTAGGAATATCGGAATTATCGCGCATATAGATGCTGGTAAAACTACTACCACCGAGCGTATCCTATATTATACGGGTAAAACCTATAAAATCGGAGAGGTGGATGAAGGTACGGCTACCATGGATTGGATGGCTCAGGAGCAGGAGAGAGGAATCACTATTACTGCAGCCTGCACTACCTGCAAGTGGAACGATATCACGATAAACGTGATTGATACTCCCGGACACGTGGATTTCACCGTAGAAGTGGAGAGGTCATTAAAAGTGCTGGATGGCGCAGTGGTAGTTTTCTGTGGAGTGGGAGGTGTCGAGCCACAATCAGAAACAGTATGGAGACAGGCAGACCGTTATGAGGTGCCGAGATTAGCTTTTGTCAATAAATTAGACCGCACGGGTAACAATTTTTATGATGTCATTGATCAGATGCATAAAAAGTTGGGAGCGAATGCGGCAGCGATACAACTACCGTATTTCAAGAATAGTGAATTGTCAGGGATGATTAATTTAATCGAAGATAAGTTATTTCTATATAAAGATGTAACCGGTACGCAGCATGAATCTGTAGCAGTGCCCAGCGAATCGCGTAAGGAAGCGGATAAATACCATAACATCATGCTGGAGAAGATTGCAGAGGCAGATGAAGAGATCATGGACAAGTATGTCCATGGCAAAACGATCACGGCCGAAGACATCAAAAAAGCTATTCGCAGAACAGTTTTAAAAAATAAATTTGTCCCTGTTTTATGCGGATCATCTTTAAAAAACAGGGGAACTCAACCTTTGCTTGATGCCATATGTGAATACCTCCCATCACCGCAGGATGTGCCGCCGATGAAGGGGATGAATCCTGATACTAACGAATATGAAGAGATTCTCGCCTCAGATAAAGCTCCTCTTTGCGCCCTCTGCTTTAAGGTTGCGACTGATCCCTATGTAGGTAAGTTGCATTATGTAAGGATGTATTCAGGTGCGCTAAAAGCAGGTGAATATATCTATAATGCTGCGAAAGGAACCAGAGAGCGGATTACTAAGCTAGTGAGAATGCACGCCAATCGCCAGGAGATCATAGATCAGCTGAATACCGGCGATATAGCTGCAGCAGTAGGTTTAAAAAATACTAAAACCGGAGATACGCTTTGCCTGGAATCAAAACCGTTACTAATCGAATCAATGCATTTTCCGGAACCGGTAATACAACAGGCAATTGAACCGAAAACCAAGCAGGACCAAGAAAAAATGGGCTTTGCTTTACATAAATTAGCCGAAGAAGATCCGTCTTTCCGCGTAAATTATAATCAGGAGACCGGTGAAACAATTATCTCCGGTATGGGGCAGCTGCACCTAGATATCGTAATCGACCGGATTATGCGAGAGTTTAACGTAGCAGCTCAAGTGGGTTCGCCTCAGGTAGCATATCGAGAAACAGTAACCAAGAAGGTTGTAATTACGGGAAAGTTTGTCCAACAATCAGGAGGAAGGGGCCAATACGGCCATGTCGTTCTCCAGATCGAGCCACAGGAGATGCCGGGAGCGGGGATCACCTTTGAAAATAAAATTAAAAGCGGCGCGATTCCCCGGGAATACATTCCTTCGGTAGAAGACGGAGTGCTGGGTGCCGCAAAGAGTGGCGTATTATCCGGATATCCTGTAACCGATACAAAAATCACACTAATCGACGGCTCTTTTCATGAAGTTGATTCTTCTGAGATGGCTTTTCAGATGGCAGGCTCGATCGCTTTCAACGATGGACTGAAAAAAGCAGGTTCGATTTTATTAGAACCAATCATGGATATGGAAATCACTGTTCCTGAGGAATATATGGGCACGGTAATTGGAGATCTTAATTCACGGCGAGCTAAAATAATTTCTCTAAACACCCGGGCAAATATTCGCGCAATCAGAACTTATATTCCTCTAGCTGAAATATTTAATTATGCCACGGTACTAAGGTCTTTAACCCAAGGCCGGGCATCCTATACAATGGAGCCCTCATTTTATACTGAGGTGCCTAAACATATAACAGAAAGAATTACCGCAGGATTTTCGGCTACAGGTACAAGAAGGGTTTGAAAGAACTAGAGGAGGTGTCTAAATGGCTAAAGAAAAATTTGTAAGATCAAAACCACACGTAAACATAGGAACAATCGGCCACATTGACCATGGCAAAACTCTTTTGACTTCCACGATTACTCACGTGCTTGCAAAATTAGGCAAGGCAACAGCTAAATCATATGCTGATATCGCAAAGGGTGGAGCAGTAAGAGACGAATCTAAGATTTTGACTATTTCTGTTGCACACGTTGAATACGAAACGGATAAACGCCATTACGCACATATCGATTGCCCCGGTCATGCAGACTACATCAAGAACATGATTACCGGCGCAGCGCAGATGGACGGCGCAATCCTTGTTGTCTCTGCCGCAGATGGCCCTATGCCTCAAACCAGAGAGCATATACTTCTGGCAAGGCAGGTTAACGTTCCATCCATGGTAGTATTCCTAAACAAGATCGATGTAGTTCAAGATAAAGAGTTGATTGATCTTGTTGAAATGGAAGTAAGAGAGTTGCTTACTAAATACGGCTATCCCGGAGATAAGACTCCAATAATAAAAGGAAGTGCCCTGAAAGCAATGGAAGGAAGCTCAGATCCTAATAGTGAAGCTTGCAAGCCAATATTAGACTTAATGCAGGCAGTAGATGATTTTATTCCTACGCCGACTAGAGAGATGGATAAGCCATTGCTCATGGCTGTTGAAGACGTCTTTAGCATCGAAGGCAGAGGGACGGTTGGTACGGGAAGAATCGAACGCGGTAAGGTCAAAGTGGGCGAAGAAGTTGAACTAGTCGGCCTAAGGCCAGAGGTAAAAAAGACGGTTGTCACCGGAATCGAAATGTTTAGAAAGATTCTTGATGAAGGTCAGGCTGGCGATAACGTTGGATTGCTTCTAAGAGGCGTTGATAAGGATACTATTGAACGCGGTATGGTTATTGCTGCGCCTAAATCAATCACACCTCATACAAAGTTTAAAGCCAAAATTTATATTTTGACAAAAGAAGAAGGCGGAAGACATACGCCT
This sequence comes from Candidatus Omnitrophota bacterium, assembly GCA_043812095.1. Taxonomy (GTDB): domain Bacteria; phylum Omnitrophota; class Gorgyraeia; order Gygaellales; family Profunditerraquicolaceae; genus JAHIZC01. The sequence goes on from JBDRMO010000002.1 coordinate 22,533, forward strand.
TTCTTTAAAGGTTATCGTCCGCAGTTCTATTTTAGAACTACCGATGTGACCGGAAGCGTAACGTTGCCTGAGGGCGTTGAAATGGTCATGCCGGGGGATAATATTGACCTGGAAGTAGAACTAATTACGCCTATCGCTATGGAAAAAGAATCACGTTTCGCAATTCGCGAAGGCGGACATACAGTCGGTGCCGGAGTAGTAACAGAAGTTATTGCTTAAAGCGGAGTTTAATAAAAAAATAAAATGCAGAAGATTCGCATAAAATTAAAAGCTTACGATCATCGTCTCTTAGATCAGGCAGTTGCTGAAATCGTAGATACGGTTAAACGGACAGGTGCAAAATTATCCGGTCCGGTACCGCTGCCTACAAAACGCGAGATTTATACCGTGTTACGTTCTCCGGTAATTGATAAAAAATCCCGCGAACAATTTGATCTTTCAACCCATAAACGCCTGATTGATATATTTGAACCTACAGCCAAAACGATTGATTCATTAAGAAAATTGAATCTACCGGCCGGAGTTTACGTGGAGATAAAGTAGGATGATTGCTTTGATAGGTAAAAAAATAGGGATGACCCAATCCTTTACCGAAAAAGGTGAACTTCTTAGCGTAACCGCTATCGAAGTAGGCCCATGTCCGATACTGGGGATCAAAGATAAAAGTATTCAAATAGGCTTTGATCCGGTTAAGGAAAAACGGGTAAAAAAGCCTGTATTAGGTTTTTTTAATAAGATCAAGGTTACTCCTCGCAAAGTGATCAAGGAGATCATCAGGGATACTGCTAGAGAATATAAAGTCGGAGATGAACTAAAAGTAGACCTGTTTAAATCCGGAGATTTTGTTGATATCACGGGAGTTTCCATCGGTAAAGGGTTTCAAGGCGGGATGAAGCGCTGGCATTGGCGCGGCGGCCCCAGGAGCCATGGCTCGATGTCTCATAGGCGCGTTGGATCTATCGGTTCAAGCGCAACGCCCAGCAGAGTTTTAAAAGGACAACATCTACCGGGACATATGGGCCACCAGCAGGTAACCATACAAAATCTACGGATTGTCAATGTAGACGCTCAAAATAATTTAATCTTGGTTAAGGGTGCTGTCCCGGGACATAAAAACAGCTATCTGGTAGTAAAAACAGCACTAAAGAAGGCTCCAAAAGTAAGCAAGGAGAAAAAATAATTAAATGGAAGCGATTGCCTTACCTATTTATAACAGCGAAGGAAAAGAGATCGAGTCGATAAAGCTCGATAAAGATGTCTTTGACGGCAAGATCAATTCCGCTGTTTTACATCAGGCTATAGTAGCATACAGGGCTAATCAGAGAATGGGCCTGGCTTGCGTTAAAACCAGAGGAGAAGTTTCAGGCGGAGGCGTTAAACCCTGGAGACAAAAGGGAACCGGAAGGGCAAGGGTAGGCTCTATACGTTCACCTCTTTGGCGCGGCGGAGGCGTAACTTTCGGTCCGGTACCAAGAGATTTCTCTGTTAGATTGCCAAAGCAGATTAAGAAGCTAGCATTGAAGTCGAGTTTGAATGTTAAGCTAAAAGAGAAAAATTTCATTATCCTCGACAGTTTCAAGCTTGAGAGTCCTAAAACAAAGCAAGCAGCAAAGATATTTTCTCATCGGGTTTTCCAATTATCAAATGGCAAAAGGAAGGGAAAAACGCTCAAGCTATTGCTTTTAATGGCAAAACCAGATAAGAATATAAAGCTCGCTCTACGTAATATTGATTTTTTAAATTTCGAGTTAGCGCAAGACGTCCATGCATACGATGTACTCGCTTCTCATAGGCTAATTATTACTAAAGAGGCCCTGAGCCAGATTACTAAACGATTAAAAAGATGATTAGTAGTTACGATATAATAAAGTCAATTATTCGCACCGAAAAATCAACCCTTCAGGAACCTGAGGGCAAGTATCTTTTTCTAGTAAATAGCTGCGCGAATAAGTTCCAGATTAAGCACGCTGTTGAAGAAATATATAAAGTAAAGGTGCGCAATGTGAATACTTTCATTTCCGGGGGTAAACTAAAAAGAGTACGGCATCAGTTAGGCAGGACACCGGACTTCAAAAAGGCGATAGTTACATTAAAAAAAGGCGAGAAAATAGAAACTATTTAAAAGAAGATGGGTATAAAAAAATATAAACCAGTAACTGCGGGCAGGCGATGGATGACAGGCTCTGATTTCTCAGAGCTCACCAAGAAGAAACCCGAGAAATCACTAATTTTACCGCTTAAGAAGAGCGGAGGCAGAAATGTCTACGGCCGGGTTACAGTTCGTCATCGCGGCGGGGGACACAAGCGCATGTTGCGTATAGTTGATTTTAAGCGGAATTTATACGATATTCCCGCTAAGGTGATTGCTATTGAATATGATCCTAATCGTTCGGCCAGGATAGCCCTGCTTGAATATCCGGATAAGATAAAGAGATATATCATCAGTCCTGTCGGTCTAAACGTAGGGGATACGATTGTTTCCTCTAACAAGAAAGATGTCGAGGTAAAAACAGGTAACTGTCTTCTCTTAAGATACATTCCTTCGGGCACATTGATTCATAATATAGAGATAACTAAAGAACGAGGCGCACAGATTGTTCGAGGAGCAGGAACCAGCGCTCAGATTATGGCAAAGGAAGGCGGACTTGCTCACATTAGGCTTCCTTCCGGAGAGATAAGGTTAGTTAGTCTTGATTGTCATGCAACCATCGGCCAGGTAGGCAATATCGAACATGATGCAATAAGCATAGGTAAAGCCGGGAGGAGCCGCTGGATGGGAATAAGACCCTCAGTCAGAGGTGTGGCAATGAATCCCGTAGATCACCCTCACGGAGGAGGCGAAGGAAAATCTGGACAGGGAAATCCGCATCCTGTAACACCATGGGGTATGCCTACAAAAGGATATAAAACAAGAAAAAAAGTAAAGTATTCCGATAAATTCATCGTTAAAAGAAGGAAATAAAAAAAATGCCACGCTCAGTAAAAAAAGGACCGTTTGTCGATGAGAAGTTATTAAAGAAGGTAGAAAAGTTACGCGGACAAGGGCTGCGCCAGGCGATTAAAACCTGGTCAAGAAGATCAACGATCATACCGGAATTCGTGGGGCTGACGTTTGCCGTACACGACGGGAAAAAGCATGTGCCGGTATTTGTCACAGAGAATATGGTCGGTCATAAACTCGGCGAATTTGCCCCTAGCCGCATATTTAGAAAGCATGGAGGCGTAAAAGCCAAGAAATCAGCGGATAAGACATGATAGCCAAAGCAGAAGGAAAATTCTTAAGGATTACACCGACAAAAGTAAGACAGGTTATGGGGTTGATCCGCAGTCAAGATGCCAAAACAGCCCAGAGTATACTGTTTTCCTGCAATAAGCGCCCGAAAGAATTGTTAATTAAGATACTGAATTCAGCGATAGCGAACGCAAAAGTAAAAGGCTTCAATATTGATCAATTGTATATATCTAAAATAGTCTGCAATCAAGGGCCGAGTTGGAAAAGATTCAAGGCAGTCGCTTTCGGTAAGGCAGCACCGATACTCAAGAAAACATCGCATATAAGAATCGAATTAGATTTAAAAAGGTAGGCTAAATTATGGGACAAAAAGTTCATCCGTTTATCTTAAGAGTTGGTTTTATAAAAAACTGGCACAGCCGTTGGTATGCTAAAGGTGATGATTTCGCTAAATTTATTGAGGAAGATTATAAAATCAGAAAGTTTATCAAGAAGAGATTTAAACAGGCAGCTGTCTCTAAGATTGTGATTGAAAGGTTGACCGATAGAACCAGGATCCGTATCTCATCAGCTAGGCCGGGAATTATTATTGGCCGAAGAGGAGCGGATATTGAACGTCTGCGCGAAGAATTAGACGGTTTAGTTAAAAACGAAATCGCCATAGATATCGATGAAGTAAAAAACCCCGCTCAGGACGGGCAGCTAGTAGCAGAGAATATTGCATTTCAGCTGGAGAGAAGAGTCGCTTTCAGGCGCGCGGTAAAAAGAGCTATGTCGCAATCGATGAATGCAGGAGTTCAGGGAATCAGGGTTACCTGTTCCGGTAGGTTAAACGGAGCAGAGATGTCCCGCACCGAAATGTACAAAGAAGGTAAAGTTCCGCTTCAGACTTTTCGCGCGGATATAGATTACGGTTTTGCCGAGGCATTAACAACCTATGGCCTAATCGGTGTTAAGGTCTGGATTTACAAGGGAGAAATACTTACTAAGAGAGGCTCGGAAATGCCTCAAGCTAATAATCAAGGTAATAAAAAATTTCCTGATGGGGCAAGAAAAGAAAGAAAAAGGGTTAATTTTTAAGGAGACGTATTCCGATGGTAATGATGCCCAGGAGAGTAAAATATCGTAAGCTGCAGAAAGGAAACAGACGTGGACTTGCGACTACAGGCTGTACTTTAGCCTTCGGTGAGTTCGGTTTAAAGACAATGGAGAACGGGTGGGTTAAGAATTCCCAGATCGAAGCAGTACGAGTGGTTCTTGCAAGACAGTTACATAAGGGGGGAAAACTTTGGATCAGGGTCTTCCCGGATAAATCAATCACTAAAAAACCTGCAGAAGTACGTATGGGCAAGGGGAAAGGCGAGATCGATCATTGGGTAGCGGTAGTAAAAAGAGGCAGGATACTTTTTGAATTAGGAGGTATTCCGGAAGAATACGCTAAACAATGTTTCCGTCTAGCTGCTTATAAGATTAGTCAGAGAACAAAATTTGTAACCCGGGTGCACAAATAATATGTCAATAGAAAAATTAAAAAACTTATCTAAAGAAGAGCTGCTTGTGAAACAAAGAAGCCTTAAGGAAGAGCTCTTTAAGCTTAACCTGCAGCGATACGGCGGCAGAGTAGAAAAACCGCATATGTTTTCGATCATTAAAAAGGATTTAGCGAGAGTTAAGACTTTCTTGCGCGAGCAAGAACTAAAAGAGAAAAAGCAGGGGTAAAATGGGCAGAAAAAAAGAGTTTACTGGCGTAGTAGTTAGTGACAAGATGCAAAAAACGGTAGTAGTGAGAGTGCTCCAGATCGGAAAGCATCCTAAATATACAAAAACAATAAAGAAGTATAATAAATTTAAGGTGCATAACGAAAAGGACCTTGCTAAGACTGGAGACACTGTATTAATACAGGAAACCAGGCCACTTTCAAAAGATAAACGATTTAGGGTAATAAATATCGTAAAAAAGGCCGAGAGCCCTCATCTAACAATAAAGGAAAACACGGAATGATTCAATTACGCAGTATATTAGATGTAGCGGATAATACAGGGGCAAAGAGAGCTTCTTTAATCGGAGTTCTGGGGAGAAAAGGGAAAAGTTTTGCCGATGTCGGTGATATCATCAATGTTAACGTTAAAGAATCGGCGCCGAACGCTGCGATAAAAAAGGGTGAGGTCGCCAAAGCAGTTGTAGTTAGGACTAAAAATGCAATCAAGCGTATAGACGGGTCGGTCCTGAGATTTGACCGTAACGCGATCGTATTTATCGATGTGCAACTTAATCCAAAAGGGACGCGCGTATTTGGTCCGGTAGCAAGAGAATTAAGAGAAAAAAAATTTACGAAGATAATTTCTTTAGCACCTGAGGTGATTTAATGCAAAAAATTAAGCAAGGTGATCTAGTTCAGGTAATCAAAGGCAGGGATACGGGAAAAAAGGGCAAGGTCTTGGATATCTTACCTGGGGCAAAACTTGCATTGATCGAGGGTATAAATTTTGTAAAAAAACATAAGCGCCAGACTCGTCAGGATCAACAGGGTGGAATCGTATCAATAGAAGCACCAATTAGTCTTTCGAATTTAGCGATTTTCTGTAAACAATGTAACGGTTCTACGCGAGTTGGCTTTATGATATTAAAGGACGGGACAAAATCGCGGATTTGCCGTTCTTGTAAAGGAAACGTATAAAATGACCCCTAGACTGCTAGAAAGATATAGAAAAGAAATAATCCCGGCGATGATGCAGACCTTTCAGTTAAAAAACAAAATGAGTGTTCCGCATCTAGAAAAAATTGTGGTTAATATGGGTGTGAGTGAAGCGGTCTCTGACATCAAGATCCTAGAGAAAGCGGTTGATGAGTTAGGTATAATTACCGGACAGAAACCGATTATTCGCCGCGCAAAAAAGGCAATTTCAAATTTTAAGACAAGAAAAGGTCTTCCTGTGGGCTGTAAGGTTACTCTTAGGCAAGCGAAGATGTATGAGTTTATGGATAGGCTATTAAATGTCACCTTGCCGCGAATCCGGGACTTTCGAGGAGTTTCAAACGAGGCCTTTGATGCAGCGGGGAATTATAGTTTAGGACTACAAGAACAGAATATTTTCCCGGAAATTGAATATGACAAGATTAGCCGCCAACAGGGCATGGACATTACTTTCGTGATAAAAAACGCTGATTCTAAAGAAAAGGCAAAAGAATTGTTAAAATTATTCGGCATGCCTTTTGAGACAGGACAATAAGATATGGCAAAGACTTCACAGATAGAAAGATGGAAGAGAGCCCCTAAGTTCTCAACCCGAAAGCATAACCGCTGCGCTATCTGCGGTAGATCCGGAGGATTTCTTAAAAGATTTAAGCTTTGTCGGATTTGCTTCAGAGAATTAGCCTGGCAAGGGATGATTCCGGGAGTAAAAAAAGCAAGTTGGTAGCTGATTTTTAAGGGAGAGAATAAATGAGTAGAACCGATTTAATCGCAGATGTATTTACTATAATACGCAATGCCGTAATGGTCAAAAAAGATAGCGTTGAGGTTCCCGCTTCCAATACGGTTAAATCTATCTTGGAGATTCTAAAGAAAGAAAATTACATCGAAAACTTTAAGATCATGCAGGATAACAAACAGGGTTTAGCTAAAATCTATTTAAAATATACCGGTAATAAACCGGCAATCCGAAACATCAAGAGGGTTTCCACGCCCGGATTACGCCGCTATGTCAAGCACGACAAGGTACCGTTAGTCTTAAGGGGTAAGGGCTTGGCAATCATCTCGACCTCAAAAGGCATTATGACCGACTCCCAGGCTCGTGAATCGGGGTTAGGCGGAGAAGTAATCGGATTTATTTGGTAAAAAACTATGTCACGTATTGGAAAAAAAGCTATTAATATACCTAAGGATGTAAAGATCGAATCTAAAGACGGCGTGATTCAGGTAAAAGGCCCTAAGGGGGAACTAAGCCGTTCTTTATCTGACCGGATCAGCATCGAAATAAAGGATAATCAACTTTTTGTAAACCGTGCAAGTGATGCAAAACTGGATAAGGCTCTGCACGGTTTATTCAGGGCATTAATTAATAACATGATCATCGGGGTCAATCAGGGTTTTGAAAAAGAGCTGGAGATCATCGGCGTTGGATTCAAAGCTCAGGCTCAAGGCGACAATTTAAATATGCAACTCGGGTTTTCACATCCGGTAAACATGCCTATACCTAAGGGCCTAAAAGTTGAAACACCCAAACATACCCAGATTAAGGTAAGCGGGATAGATAAGGAATTAGTAGGCAGAATAGCCAGTGAAATACGTAAAATTTGCCCACCTGAGCCATATAAGGGTAAGGGTATCCGTTTTGCAGGAGAACGCATAAAGAAAAAAGTCGGCAAAGCACAAGCAACCACTAAATAAAATGAAAAAAAGCAAAGCACAAAGACTAAAAAGACACCACAGAATACTAAAAAGAATGCAGGGTACCTCTAGTGTTCCCAGACTGATTGTATGCAGGAGCTTAGCTAATCTCTGGGCGCAAGCAATAGATGACGTCGGAAATAAAACTATTTTTTCGCTAAGCACCATGGATAAAGAAGTCAGGGGGAAATTTCCTAAGCCAGGTAATGTTAAAGCCGCAGAGTTTTTCGGTGAGATATTTGCTCGCAGGGCAAAGGAAACAGGAATCAGTAAAATCGTCTTTGACCGGACCGGATATTTATACCACGGTAGAATTAAAGCCTTTGCTGAAGCCTTAAGAAAAGGGGGGTTGCAATTCTAATATGGCACGCGAAATAAGGATCGGACAAGAAGATTTCGGAATAATAGAAAAAATAATTGCTATTAACCGCGTTACAAAAGTTACAAAAGGCGGAAAGAAGATGCATTTTAGCGTATTAGTAGTTGTAGGAGATACTAAGGGCAATGTCGGCTACGCATTAGAGAAGGCAAATGAAGTAGCCGAAGCAATCCGTAAATCCTTAACCAAGGCGAAGAAATCAATGGTCAAAATCCCTATGGAGGGAACCAGTATCCCGCATGAGATCATTGGAAAAGCAGGTGCGGCCAGGGTACTTTTAAAACCGGCATCAGAGGGAACCGGAGTAATCGCCGCCGGCCCGGTAAGAGCAGTCTGTGAATCAGCAGGTATCAAGGACATTTTAACTAAGTGTATAAGAACTAACAATCCGATAAACGTAGTCAAGGCGACTATCCAAGGATTAACTAATCTTAAGACTGAATAAAAATGAGCGCAAAATTATCAGGAAGAAAAAAAGCTACTATCAAACCGACAAAATCAAAATCAGTTGCTGTAAAGAAACCTCTACAGAAACAAAAGCCGGATATTATCCGTTTAGTAGGAATCCATACCTTAAGGCCTCCTAAAGGATCACATAAACGCAGAAAGTACCTTGGTAGAGGGCCAGGATCCGGACACGGAGAAACTTCTACCCGAGGTAGCAAAGGACAGACTTCACGCGCAGGAAGAGATTTTTACCTGGGTCTTGAAGGAGGTCAAACTCCGCTAATTAGACGAATACCAAAAAGAGGCTTTACAAGTAAATTTAAAAAAGAATACCAGATATTAAATTTAGACGATTTAAATAAGTTAAAAGAACCCACTATCGGATTAAAGTTATTAGAAGAAAAAGGTTTAATCAAAGATAGGGGGAAATTAGTGAAGATCTTAGGTAGAGGCGAAATTAAAAATCCGATTAAGATTCAGGCGCATGCTTTTTCAAGAAGAGCATCTGAAGCGATTAAGAGTGCCGGAGGAGAAACGAAAATTATCAATGCTTAGCGCACTGGTTAATTCATTTAAAATACCGGATTTAAAAAGAAGGCTATTAATCACAGGGGCACTGATTGCGGTATATCGCATCGGATGTTTTGTGCCTACACCGGGTATTGACGGTGCGGCACTGACTACCTTCTTCCAAAGGATAGCAAAGACTTCCGGCGGTACGATCTTTGGTATGATTAATATGTTCTCCGGCGGCGCTATGGAGAAACTCACCATCTTTGCATTAGGGATTATGCCCTATATCTCATCTTCGATTATTATGCAGCTGCTCACAGCGATCATCCCGGCTTTAGAAAAATTAGCAAAAGAAGGAAAAGCCGGCTACGAGAGAATAAATCAATTTACCCGTTACGGTACGGTGGGCCTGGCAATAGTCCAATCATTTTTCATTGCTTTATGGCTTGAAAATCCTGCCCGCTTTGAGGGATTGCGCATCGTGATGAGCCCCGGATGGGGGTTCAGGATAGTTACCGTTTTAACTCTTACTACCGGCACGATATTTATTATGTGGCTGGGCGAACAAATACAGGAAAGAGGCATCGGTAACGGAATCTCCCTAATTATTACCGCAGGTATTATTTCCAGAATCCCAGCAGCTTTTCACCAGTTAGGAATATTGATATCCCCCTTTGATCCCTCGCGCAGACAGATTCAGCCTTTTACATTAGTAATCATGGCTGCGTTATTAGCTGGCGTAGTTTTTGCGGTTATCCTTGTTACTCAAGGCCAGAGAAAGATACCGGTGCAATATGCACGCAGGATCGTAGGAAGAAAGATCTATGGGGGACAATCAACCTATATACCTCTGAAAGTAGATACTGCCGGAGTAATCTCAATAATCTTCGCACAGTCAATTATATTGTTTCCGGCAACCCTGGCCTCTTTTATTCCTAATCCGGCTTTTCAGAGATTAGCACAGAGCTTGGTTAGAGGACAAGTTCTTTACACGTTTGTATTTGCGATGCTGATCATCTTCTTCTGTTATTTCTATACTGCTATCGTCTTCAACCCAGTGGATCTATCGGAAAATATGAAAAAATACGGCGGTTTTATACCCGGCATAAGGCCAGGGACTCCTACGGCTGAATTCCTGGATTACGTGATGACTAGAATCACATTGGCCGGTGCATTATTTATCGCTTTTATCGCCATATTCCCAGATTTTATTATGGCCTGGCTTAAAGTACCCTATCTTGTAGCTTCGTTCTTCGGAGGAACGGGTATACTGATTATCGTAGGGGTTATGCTTGATACCTTAAAGCAGATCGAATCGCATCTTCTTATGCATCATTATGACGGTTTTATAAAAGGCGGACGTATGAAAGGGAGGAGATAGTGAAAATTATCTTATTAGGCCCTCCCGGTGCCGGTAAAGGAACGCAGGCGAAAAGACTGGCCCAGAAATTAAATATTCCCCACGTATCTACGGGTGACCTACTCAGAGAAAATGTGAAAAAAGGGACTGATTTAGGAGGCAAGGCAAAAAGTTTTATGGAAAAAGGACTGCTGGTACCTGATAGCTTAGTTGCCGAAATGATGAATCAGAGATTGTCTCTGGATGACGTAAAGAACGATTTTATTCTTGATGGCTATCCGAGAAACCTAAGCCAAGCCAGAACATTAGACCAGGTCATTAAGCAAAGGGAATCCGACGTGAATCTAGTAGTTTATTTAGATACAAGCGTACCTGTAATCATACAGCGTTTAACCGGACGTTTGGTCTGCAGTAAATGCGGGGCTAACTTTCATGCTACTAATATGCCGCCGGAAAAAGCAGGCATTTGTAACGGCTGCCAAGGAAAACTTTATCAAAGAGCTGACGACAAGGAAGAAACAGTAATGAAACGGCTCGATGTCTACGAACAAGAAACATCATCTTTGGTTAAATATTATGAAGATAAGAAGAAGCTCTATCATATCAGCGCTGATGAAGATGCTTTACTGGTGTTGAATAAGATAATAGAACTTGTGCACAATTGCAATGATACCCTTAAAGTCTGAGGAAGATTTAAAGATGTTAAGAGAAGCAGGAAAAATTTTAAATCGGATCATGAGGAAACTGGAACGGGTGGTAAAAAACGGAGTCTCTACCGAAGAGATTGATAAGCTTGCCGAAAAGTTAGTTTCCGAAGCGAATTGTCGTCCCGCCTTCAAAGGATACCGCGGGTTTCCGGCTTCAATCTGCACTTCGATTAATGAAGAGATAGTTCATGGTATTCCCGGAAAAAAGAAGATTAAGCAAGGCGATATTCTTAGTCTTGATCTAGGTATAAACTATAAAGGATACTTTGCGGATTCGGCGGTTACCATACCGGTCGGTCCGATAGATTCAAAACTAATGAAATTAATCGAAGTGACAAAAAAGGCTTTGGCAGAGGCATTAAACAAGCTAAAGTAGATAACCGGCTATCCGATATCTCTTGTACTATTCAAGATTACGTTGAAAATAGCGGATTTTCAGTAGTGCGCCAATTTGTCGGACATGGCATCGGACGTAACCTGCATGAGGAACCGGAGATCCCAAATTTCGGGCAGCCTCATCAAGGCCCAATATTAAAGCATGGAATGGTATTTGCAATAGAGCCAATGGTCAATATAGGAACCTGGGAATCAGAAATTTTGGATAATGGCTGGACTGCCGTTACCAAAGATAGGCTGGCATCTGCCCATTTTGAACATACAGTAGCAGTTACCGATAGCGGACCGGAAATTTTAACTAATAATTAATATGGCAAAAGAAGAACTGATTGAAACTGAAGGTAAAATCATCGAAGCTCTGCCGAATGCGATGTTTAAAGTAGAACTTGAGAACGGACACATGGTATTAGCACATGTTTCCGGAAAGATGAGAATGCATTTTATTAGAATATTACCGGGCGACAAAGTTAAACTGGAACTTTCACCTTACGATTTAAGCAAGGGGAGGATCACATACAGGTCTAAATAATATGAAAGTAAAAGCATCCGTAAGAAAAATTTGCGAAAGATGTAAAGTAATCAAAAGAAGGGGGATCGTCAGAGTAATCTGTACTAACCCTAAGCATAAACAAAGGCAAGGATAGGAGAACAATAATGCCCAGGATTTTAGGTGTTGATATCCCCAAGGAGAAAAAGATTGAGATTTCACTTACCTATTTATATGGAGTAGGAAGGTTTACCTCGAATCAGCTGCTTAAAGAAGCGGGAATAGATCCGAACCGTAAAGCTAAGGATTTATCGGAGGATGAGATCTCGCGTATAACCAACACTATCCAGAAAAGCGGAAAGAGATTTGAGGGTGATTTGCGCAGGGACATATCGCAGAATATTAAAAGATTAACCGATATTGGTTCATGGAGAGGTATGCGTCATAAAAAGGGGTTACCTGTCAGGGGACAACGTACGCGAACAAATGCAAGAACGCGTAAAGGTCCACGCCGCGGAGGTATGGCGATTATTAAGAAAGATACCTCTGGAAAAAAATCAACACCCGCTCCCAAGGGAAAAGGAGGGTAGTAATTAATGGCAACTAAAGATAAGGCAAAAAAGAAAAAAATAGCAAGAGGAGTAACTTCAGGAATAGTCCATATCCAGGCAAGTTTTAATAATACCGTAATCACAATTACTGACAAGCAGGGGAATGTTATGGTTTGGTCAACTCCCGGAGTTGTAGGTTATGGCGGTTCAAAGCGGTCTACTCCTTTTGCCGCGCAGGTAGCCGCCACCGATGCAGCCAGAAAAGCTAAGGAGATCGGGATAAAAGAAGTCGAAGTGCGGGTAAAAGGGCCTGGGTTCGGTAGGGAATCTGCAATTAGGGCGATACAAGCAGCAGGACTAACGGTTACCTCCATAAAGGATGTCACTCCTATGCCTCATAACGGATGTCGTCCTAAGAAGAAAAGGAGAGTCTAATAGATGGCAAGATACACAGGTGCGGTTTGTAGATTATGTAGGCGTGCGCAGGAGAAATTATTTTTAAAGGGCACAAGGTGTTTTATAGAAAAATGTGCGCTAGTCAAAAGAAATTATGCCCCTGGCCAACAAGGAAATAAAGGAGACAAAAGAAGAGTAAAGCTCTCTAACTACGGCTTGCAGATGAGAGAAAAACAAAAAGTAAAGCGGATGTACGGCGTGATGGAGAAACAATTCCGCAGATACTTTTCAATCGCCGCTAAATCAAAGGGCGTTACGGGAAAAATTTTGCTGCAGCTCTTAGAAAGAAGACTGGATAACGTCATATTTAGGCTGGGGATAGCTTTGTCTCGTTCACAAGCAAGACAGATAGTACGACACAACCAAGTCTATGTAAATTCAAAACGCGTTAATATTCCCTCATTTACCGTAGATAAAAACGATGTGATTACCGTTAAGGTAAAAGCTAAAGGACTGGAAAAAATAAGAGAAAATCTAGAGATTTCTAAAGATAGGACTTTAGCTGCATGGTTGAGCTTTGATAAGGAAGCACTCCAGGCATCAATATTAAGATTACCGGAAAAAGAAGATTTACAGCAGCTGATTCAAGAACAGTTAATCGTGGAGTTGTACTCCAAATAATATATTCGAACGAAAGTAAGGAGCGAAAAATGGGAATTAAATGGAGAGATTTTCAGTTACCTAAAAGGTTAGAGTGCGACGAATCTACTTACACTAATACATACGGAAGATTTTCTGCTGCTCCGTTTGAAAGAGGCTATGGAGTGACGTTAGGGAATTCCCTAAGAAGAGTACTCCTTTCATCTATCGAAGGCAGCGCAGTAACATCTATTAAGATAC
>JBDRMO010000003.1:0-15528 GCA_043812095.1 Candidatus Omnitrophota bacterium
CCTAGAACCTAGAACCTAATTGTAATAATGAATGTCATAATTGTAGGTACACAATGGGGAGATGAAGGTAAGGGTAAGATAATCGATATCCTTTCTGGTAAGGTGGATTATATCGTCCGTTACCAAGGGGGAAGTAACGCCGGCCATACCGTTGTAACCGGGAATAAGGAATATATATTTCATCTGATCCCTTCGGGCATTCTGCATAAAGGAAAGATCTGTTGTATTGGTAACGGTGTTGTGGTTGATCCCGCTGTGCTTTTACGCGAAGTAGAAGAATTAGCATCAAAAGGGATTAACATCGGCAAGCGCTTGAAGATTTCTTCACTCGCCCACGTGATATTACCTTATCATAAGATCCTGGATAAACTACGCGAGAAAAGAAGAACGAATAAGATAGGGACTACCGGCCGGGGTATAGGACCATGCTATGCAGATAAGATCATCCGTTGCGGCATCAGGATGGTAGATCTTTTAAACCCAACTATATTCCGAAAGAGATTAAAGGATAACCTTAGAGAAAAGAATGAGATATTCAAAAAAGTTTACGATCACCCCGGCTTTAATTTTAAGAGTATTTATAAAGATTACCTGAATTACGGAAGATTATTTTCAAAATATATCTGTAATACATCAATTTTGTTAAATCAGGCGATTAAAGACAAGAAGGATCTTCTCCTTGAGGGAGCACAAGGGACTTACCTTGATATCGATTTCGGGACATATCCTTTTGTTACTTCTTCTTCGGCTTTTAGCGGTGGTGCCTGTATCGGAAGCGGTATTCCGCCCACCAAAATAGATAAGGTTATCGGGGTGGCTAAGGCTTATACTACCAGGGTAGGTGAAGGGCCTTTCCCTACAGAGTATTCATTGGTCTTTGGCAAATTTATGCGTAATAAAGGTAATGAATTCGGAGCTACTACGGGCAGGCCGCGCAGGTGCGGGTGGCTTGATTGCGTGATGGTTAAGCAAGCGGTAACCTTAAACGGCATCTCGGAACTTGCGATAATGAAGATGGATATCTTAGAAGGGCTTAAGACTATCAAATTCTGTACCGCTTATAAATATAAAGGTAAAATATTTAAAGAATTCCCTTATGACTTTGAGGTATTGAGTGGGGCGAAACCAATATATAAAGAAATTTCTGGTTGGGATAAAACCATAGGAAGCTCAAGGCGTTATAGAAATTTACACCCTAATGCTAAGGCCTATTTGGATAGGTTAGAGGATATATTTTGTGCTAGAATCAACATGGTATCATTTGGTTCTGCCCGGGAAGAGACGATTTTAAGATAAAATTTGGCTATAAAACAGCTTGACTAACCTCCCGGTTTATGTTATAGTTAGGAACCCACCAAAAAGAATTTCCTAAATGAGGAGGTATAATCCATGGAAGGCAGGGCGATTAAAGTTTTTTTAGTATTATTATTAGGTTTTTCCGCTGCGGGATGCACATTTATATTCCAGAAGGGAAGGCGTTCCGACGCAATGAAGATTGAGGAATTGTCACAGCAGTTATCAGAATTAGAGCGTACCAAGAGGCAGCTTCAGCTTTCTCTGGCAGACGAAATTGACAATAAGCAGGTAAGCCTTGATATGATGGAAAAGGGCTTAGTAGTTACTGTGGTTGGCGATCTACTCTTTGATTCTGGTCAAGCAAAAATAAGGAGTGAGGGATATACGATTTTAGGCAAGGTAGCCGATGTTCTAAAAGAAGATGTACCGAATAACCGGGTCGGAATAGAAGGACATACAGATAATCAACCAATTAAGCTTTCTCCTTGGAAGACTAATTGGAGGTTGTCTACCGAGCGTGCCTTAAGCGTTTTAGACCATATGGTGAAGAAGGAAGGAGTTTCACCGGCAAGGCTCTCAGCGATCGGTTACGGAGAATACCAGCCGATTTCTTATAATGATACAAAGGAAGGACGACAGCTCAACCGGAGAGTTGAAATCGTAATTCTGCCTGAACTTACAAAATCCAAATCTTCAGGCGATGGGGCAATGAAATAAGATATGGAAGAAAATTTAAAGAATAGAGTGATTTTAATTTTAGTGGTATTATCTGCTATACTTTCTATCGGTCTGATTAGCTCCTGTAATAATGCCTATCGTCAAAGAGCTGCCCGCGAGAAAGAGATGGCTGTGCGTATAGACTTGGAAGAGAGGATGAATAATTTCTTACAGGAAGCAAATATGCTTAATGTTAATCTGAAGAAGTTAGAGAAAGAGCTGGAAGCTGAGCAACTCGCCCGTAAGCAGGCAGAGGCGATTCTTTCAAAATCGCAGAGCGTAAATACAATCCTGCAGAATGAGATCAAGAGGGAAGTCAAACTGAAAGAAACCCTAGAAGAAGATCTGAAAGACGCACTAGTAACAGACAGGTAGGATGATATAAAAGGGAGGTAAAACTAATTAAGTTTTACTTGAAAAAGGGGATGATAATCCCCTTTTTTATTAAATAATATTATAGAGATGATTAGCAAGAATGATATCCCCAAACATATAGCGATCATTATGGATGGCAACGGCCGTTGGGCAAAAGCCAAACATTTGCCTCGGGCTGCCGGTCATCGCGAAGGCGTTGAAAGGGTCAGGGATATAGTTAAGTCTTGTTTGGAATTAGGAGTGAGGGTAGTTACATTTTTTGCATTTTCCACGGAGAACTGGAATAGGCCTAGGAGCGAGATTAACATATTAATGCGTTTCTTAGATAGATATATAGATCAAGAGATCGAAAAACTGGATAAGAATAATATAAGATTCAAAGTAATCGGAAAGAGGGATCCACTGCCAAAAGCTATCCTTAAAAAACTTCGCGACGCAGAACAAAAGACTGAGGATAATACCGCGATGACCATGGTCCTGGCTTTGAATTACGGAGCGAGGCAGGAAATAGTAGATGCAGCTAAGCAGTTTACTGTCGCTGTAATCGAAAAAAAAGCAAATATTGAAGATCTGGATGCAGAAGGGTTCAAACGTTATCTTTATACCCGGCATCTGCCTGATCCGGATCTCCTGATTAGAACAAGCGGAGAGATGCGGATAAGTAATTTCCTGCTCTGGCAGCTTTCTTATGCGGAACTTTATTTTTCTAAAAAATATTGGCCGGATTTTAAGCGTTCTGATCTGCTGCAAGCTATCCGTGAGTACAAAGTGAGAGAGAGGAGGTTTGGTAAGATAAATGTTAGCAAAAAGAATAATTAGCGCCAGTATCCTGATTTTGGTTATCGCTGCAAGCTTATTGATTGATCTTCGCTTTAATTCCTACCTAACATCTCTGGTAATCATCATTTTTATAATACTAGGGTTATATGAGTTTTTTACTATGCTTGAGAATAAGGGTATAAGAGTTTATAAGTATTTTGGCATTGCAATGGGTGTTGTCATACCGCTTTCGATATTAATCCGTTTTGAAACTACTAAAAACTGGGAGTTGCTATTCGTTACCCTGGCTTTGTTATTTTTATTCATGATGCAGTTCAGAAGAAGGCAGAATAGCGGGGTAGTAATTGATATTGCTACGACATTGTTCGGTATAGTGTATGTTTCTTGGCTTTTCAGTTTCCTGATTAAGATTAGATATCTTTCCGGAGGCATAGGTCTCTTGACAACTATATTACTGGTCACCAAATTAGGTGATATCGGAGCATATCTTGTCGGTTCACGTTTTGGTAAGAGGCCGTTGATGCCTCGGGTAAGCCCCAAGAAATCTATTGAAGGGGCATGGGGAGGATTATGTTTTAGCGTATTAGGGGCTTTAATCAGCAAGTCCTTTATTAATTTTAGCTACTTACATCTTATTTCCTTAGGTGTTTTTCTAGGAATCTTAGGACAGCTGGGAGATTTATCCGAGTCCCTGATGAAGCGAGACTGTCAAGTAAAGGATTCAGGCGGCATATTTCCTGGTCTTGGAGGAGTGCTGGATTCAATTGATAGTTTATTATTTACTGCGCCTGCGTTTTATTTCTATATGAGTGTAATACTAAAGTAATGTCAGTAGCTAGTAACTGGTAATTAAAATGCAAGAAATAAAATTTTTTTTCCGAATAGGAATTAACAAAATTACGAGTTACTAATTTAATAGTTACGTATTATGAAACGAATCGCAATATTAGGATCGACTGGTTCGATCGGAGAGAATGCGCTGGCAGTAATCAGGAATCATCCTGATAAATTTAAAGTCATCGCTTTGAGTACAAACTCCAGGATTGATATCTTAGAGCGCCAGATTCAGGAGTTTGATCCTTTATTCGCCTGCGTGGCTAATCAGCAGGCAGCAGAAATTTTAAAATTAAGATTAAGGCCTTCATTTAAATTATTCGTTGGGGAAAAAGGTTTACAGTCCTTGGTTGGGCAAAAAAAAGTGGAATTGGTACTTTTGGCGATCAGCGGATCTGCTGCTTTATCGCCTTTATTAAAAGCCATCGAGGCTAGAAAGAAAATTGCCTTAGCTAATAAAGAAGCATTGGTTATGGCCGGACCGATAATCATGGCTAAGGCGCGAGAAAAGAAAGTCAAGATTCTCCCTATAGATAGTGAGCAATCAGCTATTTGGCAGTGTTTAACGGGTAAGGATGCGGACAGGGTAAAAAATATATATCTTACGGCATCGGGAGGGCCTTTCAGACAGACGCCTGCGAGAGATCTAAGGAGTATTACCGTTAGCCGTGTGATTAAGCATCCGCGATGGAAGATGGGCAGGAAGATTAGTGTTGATTCCGCAACGCTAATGAATAAAGGGCTGGAGTTACTGGAGACGATGTTTTTATTCGGCATACCCTTTAACAAAATAAAGATTCTTATTCATCCTGAAGCGATAGTACATTCTATGGTGGAGTTTGTGGACGGAGTACTGATTGCGCAGCTATCTGCAACCGATATGCGCATTCCTATTCAATACGCTCTTTCATATCCTCAGAGGCTAGAGAATAAGCTTCCCAGTTTAGACTTTTATAAGTTAAGGGAGTTAAGTTTTCAAAAGCCTGACTTCAGGAAGTTTCCCTGTTTGGAATTAGCTTATCGCGCAGCTAAAGAACTGGGGACATCTCCCTGTGTATTAAATGCCGCTAATGAAGCGGTAGTCGAGGAATTCCTAGAGCATAAATTAGATTTTATTTCCATACCGAAAGTGATCAAGAAAGTATTGGATAGGCATAAGAATAAAACAAATCCCAATTTAACCGATATCCGTAATGCTTATTCCTGGGGCAGAACTGAGGCCCGTAGAGTGATTAATAATCTAAAGTTAAGAAAGAGGTAGAGGCATGTCTTTGTTGATTTTTTTATTGGTTTTAGGTATTTTGATCGCGGTGCATGAATTCGGGCACTTTATCGCCGCTAAGAAAGTCGGAGTAAAGGTAGAAAAATTCTCTTTAGGTTTTGGCCCACGAATATTCAAGAAAAAGAAAAATCATACCGAATACACCATCAACGCTATACCTCTGGGTGGATATGTGAAGCTTGCCGGAGATAGCTTGGAGGAATATAAGGGTAAGAGTGATGAGTATTTCTCAAAAACTCCGGGTCAGCGCTTTCAGATCGTCTTCTTCGGGCCGATGCTTAACTATATTATGGGATTTTTGGTGTTGTGGTTTATATTTTTTATAGGTTATCCTACTTTTACTACGAAAATCGGAGGCCTATTGGAGGATTATGGGGCTAAGGAAGCTGGCTTACAGATAGAAGATAGGATTTTAGCTGTAGACGGCAAAGAGGTATATTACTGGGAGGATTTACAGGAGATAATCCTTAACAATAAGAGCGAATCAGTTAATCTTTCGATCTTACGGGATAAACAAGAGTTAGAGGTCGACGTTGTAATCAGGAAAAAGGAATTAGAGGATCCTTTAGGTAGCAGGCTCAGCGTGGGATTGCTGGGCATTGAGCCATTCGATGAATTCGTTTCGATCAGGCACGGTTTCTTCAAGTCTTTTCTCTTGGCAGTAAACAAGACTTGGGCTTTTACGGAAATAACCTACCGGGGTCTATGGCGGATGATTACAGGTAGATTATCATTTAAGGATTCTGTGGCCGGACCCTTACGTATCTTTAAAATCACCTCTGATGCAGCGAGCATGGGGATAATCGCGTTGATGCATTTAATCGCGATTTTAAATATAAGCCTGGCGATCTTTAATCTGTTGCCTATACCGGTATTGGACGGCGGGCATATTTTGTTGTTAGGCATCGAGAGATTAAGAGGTAAGGCCTTAAGCATCAAGGCTGAGCGGATTGTTACTCAGGTCGGGATGACTGCAATCTTATCTTTAATTATTTTCGTCACCTATAATGATTTTGTAAAGATATTCGGGGATAGGATCTTCGGGTTTTTTAATTAAGATGAAGCTTATTAGGTGTAAAACTAAAGTAGTCAGGATCGGTAAAGTTAAGATAGGCGGTAATCATCCGATAGCGATCCAATCGATGACCAAGACCAAGACCTCCGATATTGATAGGACAGTTAAGCAGATAAGAAAATTGGAGAATGCGGGTTGCGAGATCGTACGTTTGGCAGTTAAAGATAAAAAAGATACAGAGGCATTAAGAAAAATAAGGAAAATTACGAAATTACCATTAGTTGCGGATATTCATTTTAATTGGCGTCTGGCGATAGAGGCAATAGAAGCAGGAGCGGATAAAATCAGGCTTAACCCCGGGAATATCTACAAAGAGAAAGAAATCAAAGAAATAGTTGCTGCTTTAAAAATGGCAAAAATTCCTTTACGCATAGGACTTAATTCAGGCTCTCTATCTAAAATCAGGAGTCAAGTATCAAGCATTCAGGATCATGCTTCACTCATGGTAAAGGCCGCTCTAGGTTATGTAAGAATTATCGAAAAGTTTGGCCTGTATGATATAGTGCTTTCTTTAAAGGCTTCGAATATATTGGATACTATCGAGGCCTATCGTAAGATATCCGGACTTTGCGATTATCCGATGCATCTTGGCGTGACTGCTACCGGCCTGCCTTTTAGCGGCGCGATAAAATCAAGCATTGCCATTGGCGCTTTGCTTTTAGAAGGGATAGGTGATACAATAAGAGTATCGCTTACTGATCAGCCGCAGAACGAGGTAAAGGCTGCGCAGTATATTTTAGAAGCTTTAGGGTTACGTTGTTTTAGGCCGCAGATTATCAGTTGTCCTACTTGCGGCCGTTGCCAGGTAGATTTAGTTAAGCTGGTGAGAGATTTTGAAAACAAACTTAGCACCTATCGCTTACCCCTTACCACTAAATCATTTAAGGTGGCGATAATGGGCTGTGAAGTCAATGGTCCGGGTGAAGCACGGGAGGCGGATATAGGAATTGCTTTCGGAAAAAAAGCAGGGGTATTATTTAAGAAGGGCAAGATTGCCAAGAGAGTCAGTTATTCCGGTTCTTCTAGCTATTTATTAAACGAACTGAAGAAAACAATATAATATAATGTACTGGTCAAAGACTTTTATACCTACTTTAAAAGAGCCTCCTCAGGAGGCAGAGATTATCAGCCATCGGCTTATGTTGCGCGCAGGGTTGATGCGCATGCTGATGGCAGGGGTTTATTCATACTTACCGCTAGGTTTTAAGGTCTTAACTAATATTCAAAGAATAATCCGGGAAGAAATGAATGCTTGCGGGGCAGCCGAGGTTCTGCTTCCGGCATTACAACCGCTGGAACTATGGCAGAAGACCGGCAGAGATAAAGACCTGGGAGAAGTGATGATTAAGTTGGTTGATCGTCGCGGGCGCAAGATAAGTTTAGGCCCTACGCACGAAGAGGTAATTACGGATTTAGTGAAGAATCATATCTCTAGCTATAAACAGCTTCCGATAATCCTCTATCAGATACAGAGTAAGTTCCGTGATGAAATCCGGCCGCGCTTTGGTTTAATCAGGGCATGTGAATTTATTATGAAGGATGCATATAGTTTTGATAAAGACGAAGACGGATTAGACAAGAATTACCGGTTGATCTTTAATGCCTATAAAAAGATATTCAAAAGATGCGGGCTTAATTTTTTAATTACTGAAGCGGATTCGGGCGTGATGGGAGGTAATGTTTCTCATGAATATATGGTTCCGGCAAAGGACGGAGAGGATATAGTTTTAGTTTGCTCCGGGTGTAAGTCAACCAGGGCCTACAAGGAAGGCGGAAATGAAAGTTGTCCGAAATGTAATCTTAAGGCAGAAAGGGTCAATACCATCGAGGTTGGGCACATTTTTAAACTAGGGACGAAATACAGCTCTGTTTTAGGTGCAAACTTTCTTGATGCCCAGGGCAAGCTGAACCCGGTGATCATGGGCTGTTATGGTATTGGCGTCTCCAGGTTGATTTCCGCGATCATCGAGCAGAACAATGATAAAGATGGGATTATCTGGCCCGGCGAAGTTGCGCCTTATAAGGTGATCGTCCTGCCGTTAGATGTTACTGACCGGGAGATCATGCAATCAGCTGAAGATTCCTATAATCACCTAAGGGAAATGGGTATCGAAGTGATTCTCGATGATCGGGATGAAAGGGCGGGTGTAAAATTTAAGGATGCCGACCTGCTGGGAATACCGCTACAATTAATTGCAGGTAAGGAATTGTTAAGAACCGGAAATTTAGAATTAAAGTTAAGACATAGTCAGGAAAAGATTATAAAAAAGAAAGAGGAGATCTTAAAAGAGATAAAGGAACTGGCGAATGCAAAATACAGAATTAATTAATGAGCTAAGGATAATTATCGAAGATTATATTAAAAGTGAGGGTAAGGAGTTAGTGGATTTTATATATCGCTATGAAGGCAAGAATTTATTCTTGAGTATATTGGTGGATAATGCTGAAGGCGGGATAAGCCTGGATGAATGTACTTATCTAAATGAATCGATCGGGAGGATTTTAGATGGGAAAGAGGTCTTAGGGCAGCAATATATTCTCGAGGTGTCTTCTCCCGGCCTGGATAGGCCGCTAGTAAACAGAGGCGATTTTTTGCGCTGCCTTAATAAAAAGGCAAAATTTTTCCTGCGAGAGTTAATTAACGGAAAGATTGAATGGGATGGTGTAATTAGCAAAGTAGAAGGGGATTCTGTTTATCTTGATATAAACGGTAATCTATTGGAAATGCCCCTATCTAAAATCAATAAAGCAAAACAGATAATCTAGGAGAAGAGTAATGAGCCATGAATTATTAGCAATCATTGAGCAGATTGAAAGAGAAAAAGGCATTAAAAAGGAAGTGTTGATTGAGGCTGTGGAGGCAGCACTCTTAAGTGCTACTAAGAAGGTAATCGATATTAAGCCCGGCGAAGAACTAAAGATTCATCTTGATCCCGAAAGTGGCGATATTAAAGCATTCAGAGATGATAAAGAGGTTACAAATATTGACTTTGGTCGTATCGCTGCTTCTACTGCCCGCCAGGTAATCATACAGAAGATACGCGAGGCAGAGAAGGATGTTATATTTAATGAGTTTCAGGGGAAGGTAGGAGAGATTGTAAGCGGGACAGTATACAGGTTTGAAAGAGGCAATATCGTTATCGATCTTTTGGGTAAGGCGGAGGGTGTTTTATTCAAACGGGAGCAATCACCCAAAGACGAATACAAGCAGGGTCAGCGGATAAGATCCTATGTTGTGGAAGCACGCAAGGAGGCTAAGGGCGCACAGATTGTTTTATCTCGGGCACATCCCAATTTTGTAAAAAAATTATTTGAACTAGAGGTCCCCGAGATCTACGAAGGGATTGTGGAGATAAAGTCTATCTCGCGTTATCCCGGAGAGCGTACCAAATTAGCAGTTTGGTCAAAAAATGATAAGGTTGATTCGGTAGGTGCATGTGTAGGTATGCGTGGCAACCGGGTGAGGAATATCGTTAATGAACTGCAGGGGGAGAAGATCGACATCGTCCGTTTTAACGAGGATATAAAAGAATATATAAAAGCCGCACTTTCTCCTGCCCAGGTAAGCGAGATAAAGTTAGACAAAGAGAAGAAAAAAGCAGAGGTAATTGTGGAAGATGATCAATTATCGCTGGCTATCGGCAAACACGGCCAAAATGTAAGATTGGCATCCCGTCTAGTAGGCTGGGAACTGGATATCCGTACAAGAGCAACTTCCACTATGGCGATTATGGAGAAGGAAGCTCAAGAGCAAAAGAAGAAGCAGGAGAAGAAGGAAAAGAAAACGAAACAAGTAAAGAAGGAAAAGAAAACGAAGAAAAAAGAATCTTCATTAGAGCAACTTTCGGGAGTAGGAGAAAAGATGCTCGCCAGCCTAGAGCAGGCAGGAATAAATAATTTGGAAGAACTTCTGCAAGCAGGAGTTGAAGGTTTGACTGCTATAAAAGGTATCGGCGAAAAGAAAGCCGAAAAAATTATTGAAGGAGCCAAGAAGTTAACGTAGAATAATTAACTATGAAAAAAATAAAAAAAGAAAAACCTGTACCTAAGAAAATAAGCACAACGGCTAAGGTAAAGAAGACGATAAAGCGCTCACCAAAAGCCAAAGCCGCTAAAAAAACAGTGGTGCATAGTTCCCTCAAGCCTAAAAAGGAAGTCGTAAAGGTTGCCCATATCCCTAAGCCCGTAATAGAAACACCTAAACCCATAATAGAGACAGCTAAACCCGTGGTAGAGACAGCTAAACCCGTGATAGAGACAGCTAAAGATAAGGAAAGAATAAAAAAGCCCAAGATAGAAAAGAAGATAAAGCCTGTACCAATAAAGAAAGAACCGGAAGTTTCGGTTATCCCTCCTCCGGCTCCTTTAAAAGAATTAGAGTTGGATTTTCCATTAACGGTTAAAGATCTAGCTATTAAACTACAGCAGAAACCCTCTCTAATCATCAAAACTCTGATGGGTATGAGGGTAATGGCTGCTATAAATCAGTCTCTGGATGAATCCACTGTTAAGGAAGTCTGCGAGAAGTATGGCTACGGGATAAGAAAGGCTCCCGGGAAGGAGGAGCTGGCTTTACAAATTCACCAAAAAGAAGACTATGCTAAGGATCTAAAGTTTAGAGCTCCGGTGGTAACTTTGATGGGGCATGTTGACCATGGCAAGACCTCCCTTTTAGATGCGATCAGGAAGACTAACGTTGTAGATCGTGAGCATGGAGGAATTACGCAGCATATTGGTGCCTATAGAGTAGTTCTTCCTCATGGCGAGATCACTTTTCTTGATACTCCTGGCCATGAAGCCTTTACTGCGATGCGAGCCCGAGGGGCGAGTATAACGGATCTGGTGGTCTTAGTGGTAGCTGCAGATGACGGGATCATGCCTCAGACGCAGGAGGCTATAGATCATGCCCGGGCTGCAGATGTGCCGATTATTGTAGCGATAAATAAAATTGATAAGACCGGTGTGGATATCGACAGAGTGAAGAAACAGCTTTCAAAGAATGATCTTATTGCGGAAGGCTGGGGCGGTAAGACTGTTACCGTTCCTGTCTCAGCAAAAACAGGTGAGGGGGTAGATAATCTTTTAGAGATGATTATCCTGGAAGCCCAGATGTTAGAGTTGAAGGCAAATCCTGACCGGATTGCTCAAGGGGTGGTGGTAGAAGCAAAGATGACCAAGGGCAGGGGCCCGGTATCGACCTTATTGATTCAAAACGGTACATTGCAGCTTAATCACAATATAATCGTAGGTAAGTTTTACGGAAAGATCAAGGCGATGTTCGATGATCACGGTAGGTCCGTAACTTCCGCCGGACCAGGCTTTCCGGTTGAGGTTTTAGGTATATCCGGAGTGCCTTTAGCAGGTGAACAGTTTTTCGTGATCGAAGATGAACGGAAAGCAAAGGAGCTGGCAGCGCTGCGTTTGAATAAAGAGAAACAGGATCAGATGAAGGCAGCTAAGAAGATCAGCTTAGAAGATTTACATTCTCAGATAGAACAAGGAAAGATTAAAGAATTGAAGTTGATCATCAAGGCGGATGTCCAGGGTACCCTTGAGGCAACAAAGGATGTATTGGGTAAACTGCAGGTTTCGGAAATCAAAATAGGGATAATCCATACAGGTGTCGGTAATATAAACACTTCCGATGTCGTTTTAGCAGTTGCCTCTAATGCCTTGATTATCGGTTTTAACGTAGTGGCCGATGTCCGGGCAAAGGAGATGGTGAAAAAAGAGGGAATTGAGATCAAGACCTATAATGTAATTTACGAATTAGCGAATGATATAAAAGCTGCGGTTGAGGGGATGCTTGAGCCTAAGATTAAGAAGGTGATGCTTGGTAAATGCCAGATACGTAAAGTCTTTAGGTTATCCAGCTTCGGAACGATAGCAGGATGTATAGTGAATAAAGGAAAAATTAATCGTTCATCTACGGTGGATCTGGTGAGGAACGGCCAGGTTGTATTTGCAGGCAAACTTTCATCGCTTAAGCGTTTTAAGGATGATGTTAAGGAAGTCGCCGAAGGTTTTGAATGCGGAATAGCCTTGGCAGGGTTTGATCAGATACAGGAAGGTGATCTGATTGAAGCCTACGAACTACAGAAAATAGCCAGGAAGTTATGATGAGAAAACGTATATTGAGTGGTATGCGGCCGACCGGCAAATTACATTTAGGGCATCTGGTCGGCGCATTAGAGAATTGGGTGAAACTGCAAGGTGAGTATGAATGTTTATTTATGGTTGCTGATTGGCATGCATTTATGTCAGAGTATGCCGACCCGAAACTCTTAAGGGATAATACTATTGAAAATGTAATTGATTGGATGGCCTGCGGTATTAACCCCGAACAGTCTACTATTTTTATCCAGTCTCACGTAAAAGAGCACCTGGAATTATACCTGGTTTTCTCGACAATTACTCCTTTGGGATTACTCGAGAGATGCCCTACCTATAAAGAGCAATTAAGAGAGATAAAGAATAGAGACCTGAGTACCTACGGATTTCTAGGTTATCCGGTCTTGCAGGCTGCGGATATTCTGATTTATAAGGCAGATGCAGTGCCAGTAGGAGAAGATCAACTTCCGCATCTTGAGCTGACGCGGCAGATCGCGAGAAAATTTAACCGGCTATATAAGAAGAATGTATTTCCTGATCCAAAGGCGCTCTTGACCAACGAGACCAGACTAATCGGCCTTGACGGTAGAAAGATGAGCAAGAGTTATAATAATTTTATTGCGCTTTCCGAAAAACCGGAAGACATCCGCAAAAAAGTCCAGAATATGTTTACTGATCCTGCAAGAATTAAAGTTACTGATTCAGGTCATCCCGAGAAATGCAATGTATGCAATTATTACGCGGTATTTGCTCCGGAGAAAAAGAATGAGATCGATCAACTCTGCCGAAAAGCCAAAATCGGCTGCGCTGATTGTAAGAGGCAGCTGGGAGAAGTCCTGGTTAAGCTTCTTGCGCCTATTCAACAAAGGCGGAATAAGCTGCTGGAGGATAAAGGTAAGATAGAGGATCTCTTGGCAGAGGGTAAGAAGAAAGCATCCGGGATTGCTCAAAAGACGATACGAGAAGTAAAGGATCTAATAAACCTAAGTGAGCGCACAATTTATGGAACGAAGTAAACATAAATTGTATGCGCGAACTTATCCCGCCCTTTTGGCGAAGAAAAGATTCATAGTTAGATTCTGCCAAAAGAGCGGGATTAATTCCGATATACAACTTATGTTCATTCCGCTCCATAAGTTGTATCGTCATTAACTATGAGTTACAAAATCAAATTAGAGATATTTGAAGGCCCTCTGGACTTATTATTATATTTGGTAAAGAGGGACCATTTGAATGTCTATGATATTCCGATCGCTAAGGTTACCGAACAATATCTGCAATATATCAATCTGATGCAGCTTCTTGATTTAAATATCGCCGGAGAATTTTTAGTAATGGCCTCGACTTTAATGGCGATTAAATCCAAGATGCTCCTTCCTATCCAGGAAACAGAGGAAGAGCAGGAGCAAGAGGATCCGCGCGCTGAGCTTGTTAGGCGTCTCTTGGAATACGAAAAATATAAAGAGGTAGCTGAGAATTTACGGGAGAGGGAGAGCGGGCAGAATGAGGTATTCAAACGCCCAAAAGTAGAATTGGATAAGGAGCTAACTAGCGAAAAGGAAGTATATTTTGAAGCGAGTATATTCGATTTGATCAATGCTTTCTCCAGGGCGCTCAAGGATATCCCCAAAGATGTTTTTTATCAAGTAATCAAAGACGAATTTACCATCGAAGAGAAGGTTCACGATATATTACATCTGTTGCTGGATATTGAGTCAATGAAGCTTTCGGAGTTATTTATTAAGGCTAAATCAAAGATAGAAATAATCGTGATTTTTTTGGCAATCTTAGAATTAGTAAGGACGAAAGAAGTAGTTGCCAGGCAGCAGGGATTATTTGATGAAATAGAGCTTACTAGAAATAAGGAGAATATTATACCCTATGATCGATCAGAGCAGGCAGGCGCTGATTAAAGGTAAAACTGCCACTAGAGATGTAAAGGAGTCAGAAGAGGACGTAGTTTTAAATCTCTCCCTTAGGCCAAAGAAATTATCAGAGTTTGTCGGTCATAAAGAGATGGTAGGCAACCTGAAGATTTCAATCCAGGCAGCGAGAGAGAGAAAGGAACCTCTGGAACATGTGCTCTTAAGCGGGCCGCCCGGATTAGGTAAAACTTCTCTGGCGCATATCCTCGCTCATGAGATGAGCACTAAGATCACAGCTACTTCAGGGCCGGCAATCGAGCGGGCGGGGGATCTGATTGGGATACTTACTAATTTAGAGCAGGGGGATATACTTTTTATCGATGAGATACACCGGCTCTCTAAGGTGGTGGAAGAGTTTTTGTATCCTGCGATGGAGAGTTTTCAGATTGATTTTGTAATTGATAAAGGGCCTTATGCTAAGACGATAAAATTTAATCTTAAGCCCTTTACTTTAGTTGGTGCTACTACTAGAACAGGGCTTCTGGCAGCACCGCTTAGAGGGAGATTCGGCATATTTTATAATCTGGATTTTTATAGGGTTGAAGATTTAGCCAGGATTATCAAGCATTCGGCCAAGACATTTGGTTTAAATCTTGATGACGAGGCAGCATTAGAGGTCGGCAGGCGAAGCAGGGGGACTCCCAGGATAGCCAATAGACTTCTACGCAGAGTCCGTGATTTTGCTCAGGTATTAAAGATAGATAAAGTGACTGAAGAAGTGGCTGCTAAAACATTAAATGAGTTAGGGATTGATAAGGCCGGCCTTGATGATCTGGACCGTAGAGTTTTGAGATTAGTTTTAGATACCTACGGCGGAGGGCCTGTAGGGATAGACTCTTTATCCGCCAGCCTGAACGAAGAAGTCGATTCATTGCAAGATACAGTAGAGCCGTATTTACTCAAAGCCGGTTTCCTGAAACGCACCTCGCGCGGAAGACTCGCCACTAAGTTAACATACGCACACTTCGGCCTTAAACACGAAGACCAATCTGAACTCTTTAAATAAATTTTTCGCTATTTCAAAAACAAATATATCTATCGTTATTTCTCACCCAAAGGGTCTTTTCGGTTTCGTCTTGCGCGCACTGTCTTTTTTCGCCGTGTGCTACGGTTTACGGCTCTCTCCCGGAGAG
>JBDRMO010000004.1:0-7471 GCA_043812095.1 Candidatus Omnitrophota bacterium
TACAATTATGACATTCATTATTACAATTAGGTTCTAGGTTCTAGTTTCTAGGTTTGTGCTAACACATAAAAAATAACACCTAGTACTAACTACGGTGTCATCGAGAATATCTTCCCTGCAATATCCGGATGATCGGCGATGAACTTCAATTCATCATCAACCAACGCCTTTTGATTATGGACGTTACCATATCTAACTAACTCTAAAATCTTGGCAGCCTCGAGGTCATTATGAAAACGAATCTCTAACTTCTCGTAAACATTCCTGAAGCCTTTTATTCCGGAATACTCTCCGGCAGTAATCTTACGTCCGGTATCAATCACTTCCGGCTCCCCTCTGCCTAACTCCTCATAATCATAAAGCTCATAATTTCTCCTGTCTTTTAAAGCACCATCGGCGTGAATTCCGGATTCATGCGCAAAGGCATTTGCTCCGATTCCCGGCTGATTGATCGGAATCGGCACACCGAAGGCATAGGAGGCATACTTGCAAATCTTCCAGGCCTTGCGTAAATTGATCCGCTCATCGAGCGAATAACTACCCATATCGCTTCCATATTTTATAGCTAAAATCACTGAAACTAAATCTGCGTTTCCTGCCCTCTCACCCATACCGTTTATACAGGTATTAATATAAGCGTCGCATCCTGCATCACAGGCAGCCTTAGCACCGGCTAGCGAATTAGCTACTACCAAACCTAAATCATTATGACAGTGAATCTCTATCGGCATCTTAACTGCCATAGCTAATTTTCTTACTCTTTCATAAATAGTAAAAGGCGTATCAAAACCTAAGGTATCACAATACCTCAACCTATGCGCACCTGCCTTTTTCGCTGCTCTGGTAAATTCAATCAAATAATCCATCCTGGTACGCGAGGCATCCTCGGCATTTACTCCGATAGACTTTGCCCCGGATTTAAATGCATCCTGAACCGCCTGTATCATCTCTTTGATTACTGACTTATGGTCTAGTTTACCTTTAAATTTATTTACGATCATCTGATCAGAGGTAGAAATTGATAAATTCAGATGCTTTAAGCCCGGAGCTAATTTAAAAGCAGCCTGTACATCTCCTCTAGTGGCCCTGACCCATCCCTCCAGCCTCAAAGGAGCAATCACGCCCTTCTTAGCTAACTCTAGATTAGCATTAATATAGCTTGTTTCATGGCGCGTAACCGGAAAACCGAATTCCGACTGAAATATACCCATATCACTCAGGTATAAATTAATCATTGTCTTTTGCAGCTTGGAAAGACAGATACGGGAAGTCTGCACACCATCCCGATTAGTAACGTCGATTATACGGATTTTCGCTTTTGCTTTCATCCTCTCACCTCTCTAAAATCTTTTTTAATTCCTCTTTTGAGGGTACTCCTTTTGAACCAAATATCAAGTAATTATTCGCTAAATATGTTGGACCGAACATAACTTCAAGCTCTTGATTAAGACTGATATTCTTTCTTAAAAGCTTTACCCCTTCGTCGCTTTTCGCACAGGCCTTAACTTTATCCAAATCTAATCCCGCTGCACAATCATCCCACCAGGAGCTGTGAAAATTATCCGCCCTGCAAGAGATATAGTTCCAGAATCTTTCTGGATAATATTCCTGAATGCATAGCGCACGTAAATAGTCTTCAGCCTCAACCGGACCATTTATTGCTCCGAAACTGCCATTCTCTTCTCCGGCTAAAAAATGAATTTCAGGCCTGAATTCTTCTATGACTTTTAATAGCTCCGACGCATCTTTATTATATAAGCTCAGGAATAGATCTAATTTCCCTTTAGATTCTTTTCTATCGAGTAGATAACTCACGCCGATAAATTTAGGCTCAAGCATATAATATTTATCGATTTTACGCAAGTCTTTTTTAATATTCGCGAAAATCTTCTCTTCCTGAACCTCTTCTCCTAAAAAATAGGCAGGTAGTCCGGTAAGAGAAAAATTCTTAATCAAACTCTCTGCTTTTTTGCCTGGATAGTATAAGTAAGAGATTTCCAGGCCCGGGAAACTCCTTTTTAAGAAATTAACCACATTTTCCGTATCACAAACTGGGCACTCCTTTGGGGTAATCACTAAAAGGCTTACTTTATTTGCTTTGCTAAATTCACATTTTGAATCTAAGGTACCGGTATTTTTACATGTCCCCACGGAACCCTCTCTTTTACAGTTATTATCAGAAAAACAATCCGGTAAAATAGCAAGGATATCCGGGTCATCCTGGATTTTATCTGAGAGACGCAATTCTTCTATTTCATAATCTGTTAAATCGCCATTCTTGATTGTCAATTCTGCTTTACCTAATCTGCGCCCCTGCCAGTTTGGGTATAGAACCAGTGTATTTTCGATTTTTTCATAAGGCTTCTCACCTGGGTGTCCACCTTCGTTACCTGCTATAAGAATATCTATGCCTTTAGCCGACTTTATCAGGTCTAAGTTCTGGCTGGAATTAAGAGTACTCAAAACTATGATAAAATCGATACCCTTTTCTCTTAAATCTGCCTCTGCCTGTAAAACAGCTGCAACCGGCTCGACAATCGCGATTTTCTTTAATTTGCGCTGCAGAGAATTAGGAGTTACCCCAATGGTCCCGAATTTAATACCTGAAATTTCTTTTATAATGTAAGGTAAGATTTTAGCGGATTTTAAATTACAAGATAAAAATTTGATATTTGTTTTACTGATATTCTCCTCAAATAATTCTTCTGTAAAATTAAACTCTGCTGCACTCACTCCTACTGCATCATATCCGATTAATTCCATTGCCCTAAG
This sequence comes from Candidatus Omnitrophota bacterium, assembly GCA_043812095.1. Lineage (GTDB taxonomy): Bacteria > Omnitrophota > Gorgyraeia > Gygaellales > Profunditerraquicolaceae > JAHIZC01. The sequence goes on from JBDRMO010000004.1 coordinate 2,773, forward strand.
ATTAATTAAAGACCTTTTTTCGTCGAGCTCGGAATTCTGAGTGTAATCATCAAACGTCCCTCCGGCGAAGAAGTTACCGGAATCAAAAATCAGGCTGTCAGGATATTTTTTCTTTAGCCCCTTGATCAAACTAGCCCTTCTTGCAACACCCCCGTCTGGCTCAACCGGGCAGGAACAGGGATAAATCATTCCATGAGTCTCACCAGTATAGAAAACCGTTATTTTCTCTGCATGCGCACTTGTCAGAACAAAAAACAAAATAGAAATAGCAAATAGCGGATAACATGTTATGTTTTTTTTAATCATAGTTTTATTATTGTAACGCTTAAGATATTCTCTAATTTCTTTATCTTTTCAAGAATCTCTCCGGATACAGGGCTATCTACGTTTAAAACACTGATAGAAGTTCCACCCGGCTTGTCGCGGCCAAAGGTCATTGCAGCGATATTAATATTGTGTTTACCTAAAAGCGTTCCTAAATTACCGATGATTCCCGGCTTATCGCGATTCTGAATGAAAATCATTGTTCCGACTGGAGCCAATTCTACATAATATTTATCTACTTTGACGATTCTCGGCTGCTTGTTAGAAGAGAGAGTCCCTGAGATCCTTCTTATCTCCTGATCTGTAGCTATCTCTAACTGAATCAATGTCACGAATTCTTCTTCGCGAGAAGACTTACTTTCATTGATCTTAATCCCTCTCTCTTTGGCTAAACTTACAGCATTAATATAATTTACTGTTTCCTGTAGCATAGGTGTAAGCATGCCTTTAACCAGAGCTAAAGTTAGAGGCGTTAAATCATGCTTAATAATATCTCCGCTATAGGTAATATTTAACCCGTTGAGCCTACCCTTGATTAACTGGCTGCTGAACATTCCTAATTTCTCTGCTAAATTTATGTAAGGCTCAAGGATCGTACAAACTTCGGGTTCTAAACAAGGATAATTCGCAGCATTACGTATGCCTTTACCCAATAGCGCATCGCGTACGATCTGCACAACTTCTATCGCTACGTTTTCTTGGGCTTCTTCCGTAGATGCCCCCAGATGAGGCGTAGTAATTAAATTATCTAGTTTTAACAATTCGCTATCCGGCGCAAGAGGTTCTTTTTCAAAAACATCTATCGCTGCTCCGGAAACTTTCCCCTCTTTAACTGCTTTAATCAGCGCTGCCTCATCGATAATGCCGCCACGGGCGCAGTTAATCATTTTTACTCCGTACTTCATCATTTTAAATTGCTTTTCTGAAATCATATGTTTTGTCTCTTCTGTAAGAGGCGTATGCACAGTGATATAATCGGATTTCTCAAATAGTTCCTTCAACTCCACTACTTCTACGCCAAGCCCCTTGGCTACTTCCACCGATAGAAAAGGATCATATGCCAAAATCTTCATTCCGAATGATAAGGACCTCTTTACTACTTCCGAACCTATTCTGCCTAATCCCACAACACCTAAAGACTTATTATAAAGTTCAGCTCCCATGAACTTAGAACGCTTCCATTCCCCTGATTTCAAAGAAGCAGCGGCCTGAGGGATATTGCGCGAGAGCGCTAAGATCATACTCATCGTATGCTCGGCAGTAGAAATCGTGTTTCCTGCCGGCGTATTCATCACGATTATTCCTTTTTGCGTGGCTGCTTCTAAATCGACATTATCCAACCCAACGCCTGCGCGCCCGATTACCTTTAAATTCTGCGCTGCCTCGATTACATCCTTGGTTACTTTGGTTGCGCTTCTTACAATCAAGGCATCATACTCCTTAATCACACTCTTGAGTTCTTCGGGCTTCATTCCTATTTTTACATCTACCACGAACCCCTTTACCTCTTTTAAAATTTTAATACCTTTTTCTGATAATGCGTCACTTACCAGTATTTTTGAAGTCTTTGCCATCGTGCCTTTCCTTTAGCTTATGCTACTTTCTAAACACCTCTTCTGCTGCTCTTACGCCTGCGCCAGGCTGAAAATTATAACCCAATTCTTTTAAAACTTTCTCTAAAGTCGATATCCCGGTAATAATATCTTTATCCTGTATATACCCCATATGTGCAATGCGAAATATTTTACCTTTTAGTTCAGCCTGGCCTCCGGCGATAGTTACACCGTTATCATCACGCATGATTTTTACTAATTTTGAGCCATCTATCCCTTCAGGCACCTTGACTGCGCTTACTGCATCCGAAGCTGCTTGAGGTGCGAATAACTCTAAGCCCAACGCTTTAACTGCCACACGAGTAGCATCAGCCATCTTCTTATGCCGCAGAAATAAATTCTCGAGCCCCTGCTCTTTAATCATCCGCAAAGCCTCATTTAAAGCAATGATCAGGTTAATTGCCGACGTAAAAGCAGTATCAGTTTTATCTAACGCTTTCTTAGCTAATCTTAAATCAAAATAATATCTGGGAGATTTTGCTTCCTGGGTTAATTTATATGCCTTGGGACTTAATGAGATAAACCCTAACCCCGGAGGAAGCATCAACCCTTTCTGCGACCCTGAAACCACTACATCGCAGTCCCAATCATCGCTCTTTATATCAACTGCGCCTAGTCCGCTGATCGCATCAACAACTAATACCGCATTACTATTTTTTACGATTTTCCCGATTGCTTCAATATCACTATCTACCCCGGTTGAGGTTTCGCAGAGAGTCGTAAATACCGCTTTTATCTTGGGGTTTATATCCAGCCTCTTCTTTATCTCCTGCGGATCTACCGCTCTGCCCCACTCCACATCGATTATTTCTGTATTTACATTATATGCCTTACAAAGCTCAGTCCATCTCTCCCCAAACTTACCACCCTGAACAGTTAACGCTGTATCGCCGGGCGAAAGCAGGTTTACTACTGCCGCCTCCATTGCCCCGGTGCCGGAAGCTGCCAAAATGAAAACATCATGCTTAGTCTGAAAAACATACTTTAATCCCTCTAGCGCTTCTTTCAGTATCGCCTGAAATTGCGGTGTACGATGATGGATAATCGGCCTGCCTAAAGCATCGCAAACCTCAGCCGGTAAGGGCGTTGGCCCCGGAGTCAACAAAAGATTCTTCTTCATCAATTCCTCCTATAACCTAAAACCTAGGACCTATATAATCATTTTTTCTTTTGATGCACGATTACCTCGTCAATCAAACCGTAATCCTTAGCCTCTTGCGCAGACATGAAAAAATCCCTATCGGTATCCTTCTGAATCTTATCCAATTTCTGGCCGCTATGTTTGGCTAATATTTCATTAATCCTGTCACGCATTTTTAGAATCTCTTGAGCATGGCGGGATATATCCTCCGCAGCCCCTTGAATACCTCCCCATGGCTGATGAATCATAACCCGGGAATTAGGTAGGGCGTGACGTTTAGCTTTTGTTCCGGCGCATAAGAGCAAAGCGCCCATACTCGAAGCCTGCCCGACACAATATGTCGCTACATCACACTTCACGAATTGGATAGTATCGTATATAGCAAGGCCTGCAGTAACTGAACCGCCTGGCGAATTAACATAGATATTTATCTCCTTGCTCATGTCCTGCATCTGTAAAAACAGCATCTGAGCAATCACTAAGTTCGCTACGTAATCGTCAATCGCTGTACCGATGAAAATTATCCTATCCTTTAATAATCGGGAATAAATATCGTATGCACGCTCATAACCCCGCGATGTCTGCTCGATAACCATCGGTACTAATGTCTGGGCCCTTACTGTCATATTCACCTCCGTCGTGTAGGTTCTAGGTTCTAGGTGCTAGGTGCTAGCTTGTCATGCTAGAACCTATAACCTGAAACCTAGAACCTCAAATTAAGACAATTCTTTCCAATCTGCTTCTTTAAACAACAGCTCCATTACCCGAGAAGTCATCTTATTATCCAGGGCGATCTTTTCCTTCTTGGCGATCTCCGCAAGAACCAGATACACCTTTACCTGCCTTCTCGCCTCCGGCTCCAGCTCTTTGGATAATTTCGCTTCATGCTCGTCTATTTTCTCGCGCCCAACACCCTTGAGCGCTAAATCAAGCTTTGCCTGTCTTACCAGTTCCTGTAGCTGCCGGTTGATCAAAGATTGCGGCAATTTAAAATCCAGGCCATTGATCAAACTATCAATAAGCTCAGTCTCCATTCTTTGCCGTTGTGCATTCTCCTTTTGTATTGAGATCTGCCTCTCGGTTGCTTTCTCTAGTTCAGTTAAGCTTGGATAACCCAGACTCTTGGCAAAATTATCATCTGCTGCATCGACCTTCCGCGCCTCTTTTAAGGAATCAATATAACGCTTAATCTCATCAGTGCTTGCTGACAGCTTTTTATAATTTAATTCGATCCCCTTATAATGCTTGATCTCTATCTGAGGAGTTACCTCTACTACTGCCTTAAAAGAAAGGTTGCTCCTGTCTAACCTGATATCGGATATCTCAGGTAACTCTACAACATCAAGTTTTTCCTTATCAATCGCCTGCCCGTAAACTTCCGGCACTAACTCTCTCAATACATGCTCGTGTGCATTAGCGGAATAATGTTTCTCCAAAATATCCCTGGGAGCATTACCCGGACGGAATCCCGGTACCTTGGCATCCTTAGCAATTTTTTTAAAAACATCCTCAAACTTATTCTTTACGACCTCTCCGCTTACTTCAACGTTTATTTCTCTTTTGGTGCTGTCTAACTTTTTTACTTCTGTTTTTACCATTTTAAGTGAACTCCCTTCTGCGG
>JBDRMO010000005.1:0-8038 GCA_043812095.1 Candidatus Omnitrophota bacterium
TGAGTTAATCAAGCATGCATCTAACGCCTTTTTAGCTACTAAGATCTCTTTTATTAATGCTGTTTCTCGTATAGCCGATATGGTAGGAGCGGATATCAGCGAAGTTGCCGAGGGTATGGGGTTGGATAAGAGGATCAATAAAGCCTTTTTGAATGCAGGCCTTGGGTATGGCGGTTCCTGTTTTCCTAAAGATTTGGACGCCTTTATCCACATTTCTGAAGAGTTAGGTTATGATTTTGCTTTACTTAAATCGGTAAAGAGCGTAAATGAAGAGCAGAAGGATTATGTGCTTAAAAAAATCAAGGATGCCCTGTGGATAATTAAGGATAAGACCATAGGAATATTAGGTGTGGCGTTTAAACCTAACACCGACGATATACGTAACGCTCCTTCCATAGGGTTGATTGAGGCTTTGCAGGGGGAAGGTGCAAAGATCAGGTTATATGATCCGCAGGCGATGAAGAGGGCTGCGGATAGATTGGAGAAAGTACATTTTTGCCGCGATGCCTATGAAGTCGCTAAGGGCTCTGATTGTTTGCTGATTGTTACGGAGTGGGACGAGTTTAAAGAAATAGATTTCAGCAGGATCAAGAAGTTATTAAAGAGGCCGTTGATTATTGACAGTCGTAATATTTATGAAGCGAAGAGCCTCAAAAAGCAGGGTTTTACCTATATCGGGATAGGCAAAGGGGTTGATAATACATGAAAAGAAAAACTGTAGTTATTACAGGCGGCGCAGGTTTTATAGGTTCTCATTTATGCGATAGGTTGTTGGCTGAAGGTTTCAAGGTAATATGCTTAGACAACCTGATCACCGGGAGCCTAAGGAACCTAAAACAGTTATTGGATAATAAAAATTTTAAATTTATAAAGCACGACGTTTCAAAATATATTGATATCCGCATCTGCGTAGATTATGTTTTGCATTTTGCCTCGCCTGCGTCGCCTGTAGATTATTTAGGGTTTCCTATACAGACATTAAAGGTAGGATCTTTAGGCACGCATAATGCTTTAGGGTTAGCGAAACGTAAAGCTGCGAAATTTATGTTGGCTTCTACATCTGAGGTTTACGGCGACCCTTTGGTTCATCCGCAACCCGAAGATTATTGGGGGAATGTTAATCCCGTGGGGGTACGCGGTTGTTATGATGAAGCCAAACGTTTTGCCGAGGCAATTACCATGGCTTATCATAGGGTGCATAAGATAGATACAAAGATTATCAGGATATTCAATACCTATGGTCCGCGGATGAGAATGAATGACGGTAGGGTCGTTCCGAATTTTATCTATCAGGCACTGAGGAAGAAACCGATTACTGTATTCGGGAAGGGGCTGCAAACCAGAAGTTTTTGTTATGTCGATGATCTAGTTGATGGTATCTATAGACTAATGTTGCGTGATGCAAATGAGGTTATTAATTTAGGTAATCCGGTGGAATTTACGGTTATTAGTTTAGCTAAGATAGTACTTCAGTTAACCGGTTCAAAGAGTAAGATTATATTTAGGCCTCTGCCTCAAGACGACCCCAAAAGGAGGAGGCCGATAATCTCAAAAGCCAACCGGATACTGCACTGGACCCCCAAAGTCGGATTGGAAGAGGGCCTTACCCAAACCATCAGCTGGTTTAAGCAAAAAAGATTAAGATAAATCCTGTTGCTAAGTTTATCTAAATTCTTGATTTACATTAAGTTAAGTAAAGAAAGCGCTTTCTTGACATTGCCTTCTTTATATGTTATACTTTGATAAATTTTAGATAGTTTCTTTAGTATTATCCTCCTCCTCAATGCTAAAAGAGATAATATTTAGATTTAACTGGTTAGATCTGCTATTTTTGGTTCTTATAGCCAGGATACTTTACGTATCTTATAAGACAGGCTTGGTGACAGAATGTTTTAAATTTCTAGGGGCTATTAGTGCTGTCTATATATCCTTACATTACTACAATACATTCACAGACCTGTTTTATAGTAGGTTTCCTGCCCAGAAGTTACCATTAAATTTTATTGATTTTCTCTCGTTCATAATCTTGTCATTATTAGGTTATTTAATCATTGTTTCGATACGCGGAATCTTTGTGCGTTTTATAAAAATCGAGGCAATGCCGAATCTGAATCAATTCGCGGGTATGCTTTTTGGCGCGGCCAGAGCCGCCTTAGTAGTGAGCCTTATATCATTTGCCCTGGCGATTTCAAGTGTGAGGTATCTGGAGAATAGCGTAAAAGATTCTTATCTGGCTTGGCACCTATTTAAAGCGGCTCCTGTTACATACAGCTGGCTGTGGAATTCATTGGTCTCAAAATTTATACTTAGCAAGGAGTCGAATAAGAACGTTTTTAACGTTCAGGAAGGTTTCTATCAGAGATGAAGTTGTTATCTTTTTATAAAAAGGTTGTGGAATTCGGTAGGGACCGTGATCCCAGAAAAAACAAGAAGGCTATCAAGGCTTATGCTGATACCTCGATACTTTACGGCAAATCAGACAGCGAGATAAATAAGTTGATGGTTGGTATCGATATTGAGTCGGCTGAACTTCTCCTGGCGGATAGGATCCGGGAGCGAGAAGGCCTGGATCTAGTTGTTGCTCATCACCCGGAAGGCAGGGCTTATGCGGAATTATCCGAGGTGATGAAAGTGCAAGTTGATATATTAAATCAGGCCGGGTTCTCAAGAGAAGTCGCGGAGAAGTTCTTAGATGAGAGAAGAGAGGAAGTTAAAAGAAGGATCTTGCCGCAGAACCATACACGGCCCGTAGATACAGCCAGGCTTCTGGATTTACCTTTAATCTGTGTACATACACCCGCGGATAATCATGCCTTTCATTTCATGAAAGATTTGCTCAAGAAAGAAAAACCGGCGAAGCTTAGGGATATGGTTGATTTATTGATCGACATCCCTGAATATAAGGAGGCAACCAGGAATTCTTCCGGTCCGCGCATCATTCTTGGCAATCCCGCAAGAGCGTTGGGAAAGGTTTTGATTGAGATGACCGGAGGTACTGAGGGTCCTAAGGATATATACGATAAGCTTTATAAAGAAGGAGTAAGAACTTTACTTTCTATGCATTTGAGTGAGGAACATCTTAGAAAAGTAAAAGATGCAAATTTGAATGTGATTATCGCCGGGCATATATCCAGCGATACTTTGGGACTTAATTTACTCCTTGATCGTATCGAAAAGTCCGTAAAAAAGGAATTCCAGGTGGTCAGTTGCTCGGGATTCAAGAGAGTGAGAAGAAATGGCGCGTATTCCTGAGAATCTATTAGATGATATTTTGGGCAGGGTGAATATCGTTGAGGTTCTCTCCGGATTCATACCCTTAAAACGGGCAGGTAGTAATTTTAAGGCGGTATGCCCTTTCCATCATGAAAAGACGGCTTCTTTTATGGTTTCTCCTGACCGCCAGATATATCATTGTTTTGGTTGCGGGGAGTCAGGTAATGCCTTTAAATTCCTGACGCGTTATGAACGTATAGATTTCCCAGAGGCAGTCGAAATCTTAGCGAAAAAAGCAGGTGTAGTTTTACCTAAGCTAAATAATCAGGATTCCAGGATCACCAGCATGATTACCCAGCTTTATAAAATAAATGAAGCCGCCGCTGTTTTTTACGAAAAGAATATAAGTTCTCCTATAGGAGAAGCATCTCTAAATTACTTTCTGGAGCGCAATCTAAAGAGAGAGACGGTTAGGCTTTTTAAATTAGGATATGCACAGGATAGGTGGGATGGCTTGATTAAATTTTTAAGGACAAATAATTTTGAACTTTCGTTGATTGAGAAAGCCGGCCTTATTTTGACAAAATCCGAAGGCGGTTATTATGATAGATTCCGTAATCGGGTGCTTTTTCCCATTCTGGATATTAAATCTAGGATTTTGGGTTTTGGGGCCAGGGTGCTTGATAAATCATTGCCGAAATACATCAATTCTCCCGAGACTCCTATATACACCAAGGGGCGTAATTTATACGGATTAAATCTTACTAAAGACAGTATCCGGGATGAAGACTGCGTTGTGGTTGTGGAGGGGTATCTTGATCTGATCATACCCTATCAGGAAGGATTAAGGAATATCGTTGCTTCTTCGGGGACAGCGCTTACAATTGAACAGGTGAGACTATTAAAAAGATATACCCATAATGCGGTGATGGTTTATGACGGAGATACTGCAGGAGAATTAGCTACACTGAGAAGCCTGGATATATTTATTGAGGAGGGAATGAACGTTAAGGTGGTCTCTCTGCCAAAAGGCTTGGATCCTGATTCGCTAGTTCGAAAGGAAGGCATCGGACGATTGAAGGAGATGGTTTCTTCGGCGTATAGTCTGCTTGATTATAAAATAAAGATTCTAAAAACCCGTTATGATTCAAAGAGTATAGAGGGTAAGGCTCAGATCGCATCCGCAATGCTTGAGAGTATAAACAAATTTAAGAATGCGGTTCTGAAATCAGAATATATAAAGAAGCTGGCAGGTGAATTGGATATAGGAGAGTCTGCATTATTAGTGGAGGCAGGAAAAATAAAACCCGAGAAAAGGTATGAAGATTTCAATACAACGATCCAAAAGAGGGCATTAAATATAAAGCCCACAGAGAAATTATTGATTAAATTAATGCTGGAAGAAAATGAATTGATCGAAACGATCAAAGAGAGTCTTCTGCCTTCTGATTTTCACGACGAAAGGACTGCAAAAATCGTATCAACGATGTTTGAGTTGGTTGAGCAAGGGAAACAGATTGAACCGAATTTCCTGATTAATCACTGTAATGACGAAGACGTATCTCAGATCTTGTGTGAATCTATGTTCCTGCCGGAGGTCTCCGAACAGGATCACGATAAGATTATTAAAGATTGTATTCTGCGCTTGAAGAGTGACAAATTAAAATCTAAAAGGGAGCAGCTTGGCGTACGGATAAAAACAGCTCAAGATTCCGGAGATGAAAGTACGCTTAGGACGCTTATAGAAGAATTTAATATTTTAGTTAAGAAAAGGTGAGAGAGTTATGAAAAAGAAAAATAACCTAAGCAAAAGTAAAGAAGTAGAGAAGATTATTGCCATAGGCAGGCAAAAAGGCTTTCTTACCTATGATGAAGTAAATGAACTTTTGCCTAAAGAGCTATCTTCTTCAGAAGATATCGACCGGCTTTTCGATATGCTGGGTAATGAAGATATACAGTTGGTTGAGAAGGAGGAAGAACGTTCGGATGAGAAGAAAACTTCCCAAAACTTAAAAGAACTCCTCAGCGAGCAGCTGAAGGTGGAGGAACGCTTCTTGCCTTTAGATGATCCGGTGAAGATGTATCTTAAGCAGATGGGATCAATCTCTCTGCTTTCCCGAGAGAAAGAGATCGAACTGGCTAAGAAAATCGAGGATGCTGAGGAGAAGTTTAAGCGAGCAGCTTTAGTTACGAAATTCGCCCGTAATGAAATGTTGCAGGTGGCAAATCAGATAATTGAAGGGAAGCTTAACGCTGAAGAGGTAGTCAAGGAGGATTTTAAAGCGAAAAGCAGAAATATCGTTAATAAAGTTAAGAGGATCGTCGAGCAGATAAGACATACGCGTAGTAATAGTAATACGGTTAACCTGCTAATGAAATTCAATTTTACTACATCTGTAGTCGAGGCGATAGTACGCCGGCTAGGATATCTTTTAAGAGAGTTGGACTATTTGAGCCGCAAGAGAACCAATCGTAATATATCTAAGAAGCGTTCGGTATTAAAACAATTAGGAGGCTCCTATAATAAAATTAAGGAGCAGATAAAGGTAATTAAGTCTGCCCGCTTAAAATTTATCCGTACTAAAAAGAAATTAGTCGAGGCGAACTTGAGGTTAGTGGTAAGTATTGCCAAGAAATATACTAACCGCGGGCTTTCTTTTCTTGATTTAATACAGGAGGGGAATATCGGTTTAATGAGGGCGGTTGAAAAATTTGAATATAAAAGAGGGTATAAGTTTTCTACTTATGCTACCTGGTGGATTAGGCAGGCAATAACCCGTTCTATAGCGGATCAGGCCCGTACAATCAGAATCCCCGTACACATGACTGAGACGATAAATAAAATAATCCGTTTTTCTCGTGTTTTTGTGCAGGAGAACGGTAGAGAGCCGCTTCCGGAAGAGATATCTCAGAAGATGAGACTGCCTCAGGAGAAGGTAAAGGCGATATTAAAGATCGCTCAAGAGCCTATATCTTTACAGATGCCGATCGGAGACGAAGGGGATACTAATTTCGGAGATTTTATTCAGGATAAGAAAGCTGTATCTCCGGCAAGCGAGACTGTGCGTTCAATGCTAAAAGATGAAATGAATTCGGCTTTAGATACACTTACCGAGAGAGAAAAGAAGATATTGATTTTGCGTTTTGGTATAAATGATGCCTGCCCGCGGACGCTTGAGGAAGTAGGCAATGTTTTTAAGGTTACGCGCGAAAGGGTCCGGCAGATTGAGGCTAAGGCTTTGAAGAAACTCAGGCATCCTACCCGATCCAGAAGGCTGCGTACTTTTCTGGATATGACTCTTGCCCACCAACGAGAATACTAATCCGTACAAGTAAAATTTTCTTTCAGTTAGCGGGTCCCTGCCTGCTTACAGGCATGGACCCGTTAACATAGAGGGATAAAACCTGCTGAATCCGCTACTATTTTAAAATACAAAGTGGTATAATTGAAAAAAAAGGAGCAATTTAGATGCGGAAGTTTGTCTTATTGGTAGCTGTTTTGCTAGCAGTGCCTTTAGTTTGTTTTGCTGAAACTATTATGCTTAAGTCGGGTAAGGAAATTGAAGGTAAGATTACAGAAGATACAGAGACTTATATAAAGCTAGAGACAGCCGACAGCAGGTCTGCTTATTTTAACAAGAACTTAATTAAGAATATAAAAAGAGAAGACATAAATCCTTCACTAGAGAAGAATTCTTCGCAGCCAATTTTAAAAACCGGATTAATTGACCGCTCAGAGAGAGGTTACATCTTATTTATTCCAAAAGATATCTCTTCTGCCCAACCTGCGCCTTTTTTAATTTGTTTGCCAGGATGGGGGGTTAGTGCAAAACAGGATATAAATACTTGGGTTTTTCATGCAGGCAAAAAAGGTTTTATTGTTGTAGATATAGATGTGGATTATAGCCGTATCCGTTCAGATTTTGATCTAGATAAGCTTTATTCAAAAATTTCTAATATTGTATTTTCTTTGGCAGAAGAATACCCGGCGTTAAAGAATAAAGTCTATATTGCAGGGACTTCAGCAGGAGGCATGATGTCTATGGCTTTGAGTTTGCGTAATCCGGGTCAATTTCTTGCTAGCGGAATCGTAAGCGGCGGTAGATTAAGTTTTGGGGCCGAAGGTAACTTAAATAGTGCTAGAGGACAATGGTTTTATATGGTTCACGGGCGTAAGGATGAAAGTATACGGATCAGCGAATTTAACTCTACTAAAAAAAAGTTAGAAAAAAACGGGGCAATCATAGAATATAAAGTAGTCCAGGAAGGAACACATACGTTACCTTCGGGAGTTTACCAGGAGGTCGTTAATTGGTTGTTCAATGCAAAGTAGATAAGAGGTTAGATGATTTAAAAAGCGCACCGAATAGATTCTTGAGCCCATTGAATTTGTTGTAACTATCATCCATTAAAGCGCTTACGGAGATTATTTGTTTTAGGTATTTTAAGGATATTTGACTAGTTTTTATATTGAGTGGTATAATCAAGGCGAAGGAATAGACAATGAATTTCGTATCTTTATTGCTTAAACATTATTTAATAGGGCCAATCAGCAATTTTTATCGTTTTTTGCGTTACAAATGCTCACTCTTAAAAGGCCGCTATTACGATAAGATGTTGGGGATAGAAACAGCAGGGTATTATACGGCAATAGAAGACATTAGTTACAATAAGGATATGGTTGCTTATAGTCCTAGCCCATATGGTAGGCTAGAAAAAATGATTACTTATCTTAAATTGACTCCTGATGATGTTTTCGTAGATTTGGGTTGCGGTAAAGGCAGGGTGGTATTTTTTGTAGCTTTAAAAAGATTAAAGAAAGTGA
>JBDRMO010000006.1:0-2071 GCA_043812095.1 Candidatus Omnitrophota bacterium
TAAACAAAGTGTTCTCTACGGGACAACTCTTCTAATGAGTTTTGCTTATGGTATGGGTTTGATTTTTGTGCTTGCGGGTACCTTCAGCGCTTTACTGGTGAATCTTCCAAAACCCGGCAAATGGACGGTTTATTTAAAGAAACTAATGGCTTTAATTTTGATCGCTACAGGAACCTATTTCTTGTATATGGGGATGAAGGGGCTATGAAGATAAAAAAAACACTTTGTTTATTAACGCTATTTATTCTAGTAGGTTGTACTGCAAGAGAAAAGATAAAGATTGAGGAACCTCTGCTTGAAGAATATCTGATTGAAGATTTTGAGCCTGAGGCAGAAGAGTTAAAGTCAGCCCCGGATTTTGAGTTGCAAGATCTAAATCAGAAGACCTATGTGCTCAGTGATTATAGAGATAAACAGGCGGTGGCTTTATTTTTCTGGACTAGCTGGTGTCCTCATTGCAGAAGAGAGCTACGGGTGTTAAGTCAGAGATATGCCGAGGTGAGTAAAGAGGGGTTAGAGCTGCTTTCTATAAATGTCGGAGAAGCTGATTACAAAGTCGCTAATGCCGTAGAAAAATATAATTTGACCGTAAGTACACTTTTAGATAGAGATTCTTATGTTTCAAACTCATTCGGCATTTTTGGTATACCCACCTATATCCTGGTTAATAAAGGAGGAAAGATTGTATTCCAGAACAGTTATTTCCCCCAAAATAATTATAAAGAGTTGATCTCAGAGTAGAAATGGGAGCTTTCTTGTTAGTTGATTTGTATGAATTGACTATGGCTCAAGGGGTATTTTATCTATCAGAATAAAGCAACATATCTCTGGTGGTGTAAATGGATAATCTGATTAGAAATTGGCAGAAGAGAAACATTAGCGGTCTCTTTGTTAAGAATAAGGATGAAGCGGTAGAGAAAATCTTAGAGATTATTCCTCATTCTGCCTCTGTGGGAATATCCGGTTCGGTTACCTTGGATCAATTAGGCATCGTAAGACGCCTGGAATCCAGGGGTAATAAGGTATTTAATCAGTATAAAGCCGGTATCAGCAGAGAAGAGAGTTTAGAGTTGAGAAGAGAGGGTGCACAGGCTGATTATTATCTGACTAGTGCGAATGCGATCTCCAGAGAAGGAGAATTGGTATTTTTTAGCGGTTACGGCCATCGTATAGCCGGTATTGCAGATGCCGGGAAGGTAATCGTGGTTTGCGGCAGCAATAAGATTAGCCCTAATATAGAGGAAGCATTAAAGCGCTCAAGAGGATACGCTACGCCGCTTAATTGTAAACGTCTAAAGTGGGATACTCCATGCTTTAAGGATGGTATCTGCCGCAATCAGATCTGTCTTTTTCCTGAATATAAAAGGATGTGCTGTCAGGTTCTGACTATTGAGGCAGAGGTCAAGCCTGGTAGATTAAAGGTAATCTTAGTAGATGAAGAGCTTGGTTTCTAATCTTGAAAATTGATTAAAAGAAATTTATAATGTATGGTGAAGAGAGGTAAAAGATGAAACTAAAAGGGTTAGCTACGGGGATAGGCAGCCTGCCGCATAAAGATGCGGATTCGGCTTTAGATTTAATTTTTAATTATCTGCCTCATGCGCCATTCTGGCCGCAACTGCCAAAGCGGGATAAGAGAGAAGGGATGATCGCTCAGTTCAGCGAGAATATCCCTTTTCTCAAAGCTGACCAAAACGGTCTTAGGTTTGAAAGCGCCGGGGCAGGTGATGCGCAACTCGAGGCTTTTTATGAGAAGATCATCAGCAATGATATAGAGCATTTTAAGATCAGCGCAGAATTCGCAACCGGGCTGCATAAATTCTACCAGAGACTGAAAAGTTCTAACCTTAAGGATGTGCAGTTTATCAAATGCCAGGTTACCGGGCCGTTTACTTTTGCCGCCAGCGTAAAGGATGATAAGGGAAATATACTCTTGTATAATCCGGTACTGATGCAGGCGATTGTAAAGGCGCTGGTAGCGAAGTCCCTCTGGCAGATCAAACTTTTTCAGGGATTCGGTAAAAAACTTATCCTTTTTATCGACGAGCCGTATCTAGGCTGTTTTGGTTCA
>JBDRMO010000007.1:0-4317 GCA_043812095.1 Candidatus Omnitrophota bacterium
GGGAGCCAGATGCCTTTTGGAGTATGGCCGAAGATATTCTTATAGGAGTTTACGGCAACTTCAATCTGCGCTCTTGACGCCTGTGGGTAGAGTTCCATCAGAGGTAAGTAACCGTGCGTGGCGCCGCAGGTAATCAGTTCGATACTCTCTGTTTTATCAAATTCTTTAAAGGCGTTTATCAGGCGATGTTGATAGCGATGAGAGTAAAGCTCTAAAAATTCGCAGTACATGTCATGGTACATTTTCGCCAAGGGGGCTAGATAAGCATCATTTTTGTTACGGCTGATTTCTTTCTCCGAAAGCTCGATCAGTGAATTTAATTTTCTCTCCAGGCGAAAATTGAGCAGTTCGTCTTCAAACATCGCTAAAAGCGTAGGGCTAAGAGAAATCGTGATTCTGAAGTCAACCCTATCCTCTAAGAGCCGGTTGAGCATAATTATTAGAGGGATATAGGTCTCAATTACGCCTTCATAAAACCAGCTTTCTTCCAGAAAACTGTCGTGTTCGGGATGCCTGACGAAGGGCAGGTGAGCATGCAGAATAAAAGCAAGGTAACCTTTTTCCATATTATTTTTTATGTGTAAGAAAGAAGCTTGCAGAACCGCTAAATGCTCCGGATGTCAGCCATTCAGTCAGGCGTTTTTGAAAGAGTTCTTTCATCTCCATCGAGCTTTTTCCGATACCGAAACCACCGGAAGCGCCAAAAAGTTTCCAGTATAGATCCTCTTGGCACATCCATGTTTCATCAATGAGGTTGGAGGGACCGAAGCGGGGGGTTTTTACGATATTCGAACGCGCCAAAAGAAAAAATTCTCCGTCGTCACTTAAGATTCCGATTTCTACGCACCAGGAGCTGTTTGGTGTGCCGATATCAATATACCAGCTTCTCGCCATATCTTTAAGCTCAATGTCAAAGTGGCTCCTGGCGTTAGTTCCGTCAAAATCTTTTATACCGGTTACTTCGTAAACACGCAGGACTGACTTCGCAGCATTTTTCTTACGCTTTTTTATTTCCTCTCTGACAATATTTTCTTTCTCTTGCGTGATTTCCCAGTATGAAAATATCCACCAGGGATCTCGTACCATCAGTACGATTCTGTCATGATTATAACCATGGGGCAGATCAATCATCCTTGAAATATGCTCTTCATCAGGAGTATCGAACTTAGCTGTGTTTACCGCCATTTGTTCATAGCGTAAATCTTTATCAGTGTTATCCTTTGACATTTATAGCGACCTTTCCAAACTATTATTTCATGAATGATAAATCTATTATCAGGTGGTAATTTTTTTCTTTAGAGAAATCTAATTTCCATAACGGCATAATGCAGGAACATTGAAAATTTAATTCGTACGCTCTTTCCGATTGTGAGATTGTCTTAACCGGAAAATACCATATTTTTTCTGTATCTTGGGAAAAGTCAAATCTTAGACTGATTTCCTTTTCTCTATCTACGATTATAAAAGAGTCACTTTTTGCTAAAGAATTTTGTTCTTCTAAGCTAAATGATTTACTGTCTGAAGAGCGATAAGAGTATCTTCCTGAATTAAGATGCGGCATAGTCAGGTTGAATTCGACTCCAAATAAGAGCGGAAGATCAGCTTTTTTATCTTGCTCAATACTGTAGACTGCCTGTAGCTGACAGTCTGATTTTACCATAAATTCTTTAATTAGGGTAATTTTCTTTTCTCTAATTCTTGCGCTATGGATTAAAGTGATTTTGCCGTTCTTTTTTGCTTTATAGGCTCCGGAAGCAAAGTTTCCAAGTTCATCGAAGGATCCGTTTATAAAGGATGCAAGGTTAGTATCTTCATTGATAAAGTGGTCTCTGAAGCAGTATCGAGGGTAGGGATCGTAAATAAAATTACTGTTAATCAAAGGATCAACTACTTTATAATCAACGTGTATTGTGTGAATTAGCTCTTCTTTAGTGCTGTTTTTGATTTGAGCGATTTTTGCATGATAAGACTCTTTTTTACGCGATAAGGTATTAATGAAATTTGTCGCAAGCGGCCGGTAGTCGAGCTCTTTTAATACGCCGCCTTTCTGAGGGTCAAAATAAAGGGCAAGGTTAGAGTCTTCGTAGATAACCTCTTTTACACCGTCTTGGTCAAAATCAACCAGATTTGTTCTGTTCCAGTGTTTATTCTTTTGCATGATGCCGTCAATTATTTTATCCGCTTCAATCAAATGATTATAAATCGCATTACGCAGATGATAAAGATATAGACCGCCGAATACTCCGTGCCAGTAACCGCAGTTACATTGTCCCTTATAGAGGTGTCTTTGAGCCTCTTGAAGTATTTGTGTATTCCTTGCTGTTTTAAGAGCTTTAGTTAGCTTAGAGCTTACATAGCACATTTTTTTGTGCATCTGGTTTGACTCCGGATACTTATCTAGGAAGTTCATCCATGAACCATTATTCCATTCCATCATTTCTTCGTAAGAGGCCTCCTGAAGTTTTATTCTGCCTTGCGCAGGGAAACTTTTTAGGTATTGGGAAAAATGAATAGTTTTAAGCCAGTTGCTGTGATGGCTTAGGGTTTCTAGAAAATTCTTTAACCAATTCTGCTCAAAAACCCACTTATATGTTCCAGGCCACTCCCCGAATTTTTCCGCGTCATCGCCGTAGATAAATAAAGGTTGATTATGTACCTGGGCAATCTCCCGGAAATAATCGATTATTTGTCCAACCTGCCCGAAGGGGATGCTATAGCGAAGCTTCTTGTCAGAAGGGAAAACGGCGATATCCTTGCCTTTTTCTCCGTTTATAAAGTAGCCGTAAAGTTCTTTTTTATCCGCGCCGGCTTTTAAAAAATGCGTATCATCAAGAATGCAGTATTTGACTCCTGCCGAATTCAGCGCCGCAGAGAGCCCGGGCTCCCAAATCCTTTCCGGTATCCACATGCCTTTAGCAGGATAATTGAATCTTTCCAGCAGGTGATCTTGCATCATCTTTATCTGCCCGCGCAGGTCATTTTCCGGTATAGCAGTGAGGATCGGTTCATAATAGGCGCCGCCGATAAGTTCTACCTGGCCGCGAGCTACCATTTCTTTGATTTTTTCTAAGATCTTTTCCTGTTTTTTTGTTTCCAGATAATCCAGGAGGCAGCCGGAGATATGCAGGCTAATCTTAATATCCGGATATTTATAGATTGTTTCGATCAGAGGGAGGTAGCAATTTTTTATAGCTCTTTCCAGGACATTCTCGAAGTTACCGATTGGCTGGTGAAAATGGAGCCCGATGGTAAAGAAGGCGGGGTTCATGGTTTTATTGCTTTATGATCTTTTCATATAGCTTGAGGTAATTCTTGGCTGACTTTTCCCAGGAGAAGTCACTCTTAAGTCCGTTTTTCTGCAGAGCTAGCCATTTTTTCTTATCAGTATAGAGCTTGGTTGCTTTTTTAATTGTTGCGTAGAGGTTCTCACTCGATAGCGGAGAGATCTTTAGGCCGTTGCCGGAAAGGGAAGAGGGATTAAAATCTTGGATTGTATCTTCTAGGCCTCCGGTAGCGCTGACTATCGGCACCGTCCCGTATTTGAGGCTATAGATCTGGTTTAACCCGCAAGGTTCATAGCGGGAAGGCATGAGGAACATGTCGCTTCCGGCCTCGATTTTATGCGCCAGGGTATTGTCAAATGCGATCTTGATTCCGGTTGAGTCTTTATATTGCTGGGAGATTTGTGTAAAAAGCTTATTATATTTTTCATCTCCGGTGCCAAGGAGGACAAAATAGGCCCCCAGGTCAAGGATCTTTTTGATATTATCCGCGACCAGATCAATGCCTTTCTGTTCGGCAAGCCGCGTGATCATCGAGATCACCGGTTTCTTCTTATCATAGACAAGGCCGAAGTATTTTAGTAAGTCTTTTTTACATTCCTCTTTCTTGGCGATACTCTTTAGGTCGTAATTCACGGCAATATGCTTATCTCTTTTCGGGCTCCATACCTCGTAGTCTGCACCGTTGGCAATTCCGTAGAGCTCTGATTTACGCGTGCGCAGTAAGCCGTCCAGGCCGCAACCGAAATCTTTGCTTTGGATCTCCTGGGAGTACCTCTGGCTAACCGTGCTGATTGCATCAGAGTAGATAATCCCTGATTTCATGAAATTAAGATTACCGTAAAATTCTAAAGTATCAGAGGTGAACAATTCAGGGGGTAAATCCAGCTCCGGCATGACTGTGGGATTAAATAGGCCCTGATAAGCCATATTATGTATCGTAAAAAGTGTTTTGATTTTATTGCCAGGAGACTTCTTTAAATAAAGTGGGATCAGTGCTGTCTGCCAGTCATTGCAGTGTATAATATCAGTGTTG
>JBDRMO010000008.1:0-3478 GCA_043812095.1 Candidatus Omnitrophota bacterium
CCTTATTCCCTTCTGCTGTAATCTTTTAAGCTGGGTAATATCGCGGATCGCATTCGACCCGGCTGCTAAAAAGAGGATTGTTGCCCTCTGATACATGACTTCATCAACTATAGAAGCACCACCTATCCTAACCTTGATCCCAAAACCGCCTAACCGCTGCCTGAGGCACCTTTCTTCCTCTGCAGAAAACATAGGCTTTGATGTCTTATTATCAATAAGGTTAGCAACCCATATGGTCGCACCTTGCAGCTTTCTTAATATGCCTTCCTCAAGCGCACACAAAGCATCTACTGTTAATGACTCCGTATCTTCCTCAACCTTTTCTCTTGCCCATGCCAAGAATTCCTCAGGCAGCTCTTGAGGATGATACACAGCAAAGTATTTGTTAGAGAATCCCCGGATCTTTATATGAAAAAGCCTTAAAACCGTCAGCAGTAGTTTTGCAATACCGCTGCCCACATCTCCGAAGCCCTGAATAGTACAGCTTAAATTCCTAAAATTTATACGCAATTGCTTCAGGAAAGTAACCGCTGCCTCTGAATAATCCGACGGGTGCCTTACGGCATATCGTATAAAGCGCAGTGCCGTAACTAAGCCCTGCACCACGCCGCAACTAGTTACCATCCATTTAAGATGCGGCATTCCTCCCTCGGATTGAGCGTCGCTAGTGGTTACCTTAAGAAAATCTTCCGGCTTGATACGCTTGATTTTTAATTCTTTCGCATGAGCGTTAATATCCCTGACTGTTCTCAACGCAGCTTTTACCTGCAAGCCCATTTTTGTTTCGGCATCACGCATCATATCCGGCCCATCAAGAATAGCAAAACCGAGCAGCCTTGCAGTCACCATTGCCATCGTATACGCAACGAATATCCTTTCTTCATCGCTTTTACCTTCTGGCTCGGCAATCTCTGCGCCTAAACGCGTAATTCTATCCCCGCCTTTACCCATCAATAATTCAGCGCGAAATATATCCTCAGGCCCGTATAACGCCGCGACTGCTATCCAATTATCCTTATCCTGAAGAATAAAAGTCGTTTTCTTGCCGTGATAAGGTATCTCCCAAATAGCATTCTTAACCTCCATAGAGTTAGCAAGCCGGCTAGCCTCAAGCACAATGCCCTTTGAGTAAGGATGATAGATTAAATTACTATTATCCACAACTCCTCTACCCACGAATGCCATCAAAAGCGGCTTCTCATCCAACGGACAACTCTTAAATATCTCTCCCCTTAAAGCAACAACTATGGGTAACTTCTTGCGTCGCCGGTAGGGGTTGTCCGTAGTATCTATGGGATAGCCGCTTGCATCTTCGATGAGTGTGGCCTCGATATCTTCCCGGCTCAACTCCAAACCCTCTCCTATTCTAAATATGTTCATAATGCTAGCAATAAGGTCTTCTCTTTCTGTTGACGCCTGCACCGGCGAGCTGACGCTGGATGAAGATAAAAAGCCCTGCCCTCTGATCTGCTGATTAGCAAGCTCAATAAGTTTTATGGCATGGGGCGAGAGGCGGACGTAAAGAGGATAATATTCATCGAGATATCTAAAAAGCCCCGGCCAGTTATTTTTGCTGGCAGGCATAACAATTATTAGCGGTTTATCCTGGCCATTCCCCAAACCAGCTAACGCTATAAGACCACATTGAGAATAAATATCTTTATCGTAAATACTACACCTCATTAACGGAGCGCAGGGAACATACACTACCACTACCGCATCAACACCCTCATCTTGCAGAACTAATCTTGTCGCCTCTACTAGATGTTTATCGTTAGCTAAGCCGGTTAGGTCTAGAGGATCGCTCACAGAGCAGATTTCCGGTATTACCGACCTTAGGTTTACTTCTGTCGCTTTTGAAAAACCTGCGAATTCAACCGTTCTTAATCCTTCTGAAGCAACAACCCCCTGGCCGCCACCGTTAGTTACCACCGCAACCCTTCTTATAGGCGCGGTTGTTCTCTCAAGCAACAATCTTAAAAGCCTGCCTTGATTTCTAATAGGCCTATCCACATATAATCTTTCTATTGTTGCTCCTGCCTGCGGTAAAGATGCTAAGGCTACGTCTCGGGCCGGACACAAAGCAGCAGTATGAGAAGCTGCTGCTTTACGGCCCTCTTCATTCGCTATCCCTCCCAAATATATACTAACGCTCCTTTCCTCTCCTGTAGCCTGACAGATTAAATTATAAAGCCACCTGCCTTCATAAGGTTTAAGTCCTTCCATATATATTCTTATTCTTCTTATATCCGGCCGGTATGCTAAAATACTCACCATCAAATGCGTAACTCCTAAATCCACGGCATTACCAACCCCGGCGAAAAAGGCAGTGCTCAGGCGATCATTAAACTCCAAATCCACCCCTATCTCTGTTCCGCTTTGAGATATAAAAGCTCGGTCACCTTCCTTTACTCCGATAAGCGGCAAGCTATCTCCTGAGGCGAACACTGCGGAATAACCTCTTCTCCCGGTGTATATGCCCATGGTATTCGGCCCCAAAATACTCAACCCTAATTTTGACCTGCGTGCCCGGCTTATCTGTTTTCTCAACTGTTGGTCAGCCTCCTTTCCTGTTTCGGATTCACCAAACCCACCGGATATGATTACTGTATTTATATTCCTATCAGCTTCTTTTGCCTTGCTTTTGATCAACGCTCTTAAAACAGGACCGACATAATCTCTCCAGGTGCAGATAAAAGCAAAATCTAGGCTGCTTGGTATAGCAGCTTCTAACAGCATGTCGAGTAAAGCCCTCTTCGGACCAATCATAGGTACATCTATTATTCGGTAAGGAACCTTGGATTTCATCAGTTGCAACTCAAGGGAAGCTGCGGTTCTGCCTACCCGGCCATTATTGCTATTATGAAAAACTACCGCCATCTTTGGCTTTGTTACAAATCCGGATAAATCACGGGATACCCCTACTTCTTTTGCTTTGGCTCTATAATACTTTGAGTATTTGCGCAATTTAAACTTAAGGCGCCCATCCAACGCAGTTAATCTATCCTCTTCGGCAAAAACCAGAGGATTTATATCTAACTCGGTGATAAGGTAGGCACCTGTTGATTGGGTTAAAACACACAGAGAAAACATACTATCAGTTAAACAATTTATCTGTCCTTGGCTTAACTGTCGACCAACAGCTGTTTCTACTATCATCTCCTGAATCTGGCCCCTAAAGCCAGGAAGTTCTGAAGCCTCCTCCGGAATCAACCTTCGGCTTACATCTTTCTTAGACTCAACCCCTGTTCCTCCTGCGCCGAACATAAGCACAAAGCCAAATTGCTCATCAAACTTCACTCCCAGGAATAACTCTTGGTCAAAGCTGACCTTTTCGCAGATGATAACGCCCTTGCCTTTTCTTTGATGCCGCGCTCTTATTGCATCGTATGCCTGGAGAAGTGAAGTAATATCGTTATCAATAAAGGCGACTGCTTTTATTCTTGCTTTATGCACAATCCGGTCAGCAAGTAATTTA
>JBDRMO010000009.1:0-11828 GCA_043812095.1 Candidatus Omnitrophota bacterium
AGATGAAGTTGCCTCTTTTTTATTCAAATTAGCCAGAGAACTTTCATTCTGAAAATAAAACCAACTTTCCCCGACCTGTAGGCTAGGCAGGCTATATTTAATCTCCGGTAATTTCTCTACATGAGCGAACCAATGATTTACGCGTTTCTGAATAAGCGCATCCAGACTGGAATATTGAAAATTGCGATGCAGCAAAGCATAGCTTAAAGGTTCACTGTCTTTTTCGTATTCACGGTAGAAATAATCCTTAAGAAAATTCTCACTTGGACCGATCAATTTCCTCTTCTGATCGCTGATGCGATAAAATTCTGAAGTAAAATTTGTCTGTTCGTCTATATCCCATTTATGACGCAAACGGATGAAGTATCTTTGAAACTCTGCCAAGCCAGTCTTCGCCAACCTTCTACTTCTCTCCTGGGTATAGTAGTACTTTAAATCACCCTTACCAAAAATTTGGGTATTGTAATTTAATCCAAAACCTTCAGAATCGCCTAATAAATCCCTATGGTCTAAGTATATCCTGCCATTTATATTATCAGTTATATTATATCTCCAGGCCGTGAGAAGATACGGCCCCCAATCCTTTCTCTTGCCAGGGACAACTCTTACATGCATAAAAGGGTCCTTCAGGCTATGGCTATACCAAGGCAGATAAACTAGCGGATGATCTGCCCAACAGAAGGAAGTCTTCTTGGTTATAATCTTATCTTCGGGAATTATATTTATCTGTTTTGATTTTAACCGATAATGAGGTTTATTAAAACTGCATGTAGAGGCGTAACCGTTAAAAGCGATAAATTCAGTTTCACTTATTTTTTCTACTTTTGTACTTCTGCCAAAATATGGGTTTGCGCGAAATTCTGCATTCAGAATAGTCCCTGTCTTACTTTCGAAATTGTAGATTATCTTCTCGCCCTCAATAATACCCCTCTGATCGTCTAATCTGGCATTGCCTTCTGCAAAACCGATTTTAGTCTGAGTATCAACACTGAGTTTATCGCAGGTAAGCCTGGAACCCTTATAGATCACCTCGACGTTTCCGGAAGCAATCCACTCCTTGCTCTCAGTCATATATTCGACTTCATCACCATTGACGATTATCGAAGATACTTTATCTTCCTGGGCATATGAATAAGACCAAAGACATAAGACTAAAGACCAAAACAAAATACTAACTTTTATTCTTCTCACCTAATATTTTCCTCTACCAGCAAAGCGGCTCCAATTAAACCTGCGTTATTCCCCAGCTTTGCGCGTAATATTTTAACTGCCTTTGCCTGTACTGGCATTGCCTGCTTTTTCACAACATGCTTAATCCGGTCAAATAATACCGCCCCGGCATTAGCTACGCCTCCGCCTATAACAATTGCATCCGGGTTCAATAAATTCACCACGCCTACTATAGTAATAGCCAAACGCTCTGCAATTCTTAACCAAAATTTTTCGGCTAACTTGTTGCCTCTCTTTGCTAATAGGCTTACTTCTTCTAAGGATATTCCAGGTCCAAATATTTTTTTTGCTTCATTAAGAATCGGAGCATTACCGACATATGCCTCAAGACAAGCAACGCCGCCGCAATTACAGAGCAAACCTTTTTCATTAATCGGCATATGACCGATCTCTCCCGCAGCAAAATTCGAACCCCGGTAAAGCCTGTCTTCAATAATAATTCCTCCGCCTACACCGGTACCTAAAGTAAGGCAGACTACATTTCTTAACCCTTTAGCTGCACCTAGTCTTTGCTCTGCCAAAGACATTAAATTGGCATCATTATCTATAAATACGGGTAGTTTTAACTTACTTCGCAAAATCTTCTGAAGCCTTACTTCTTTCCAACCTGGAATATTGGGCAAGAAATGAACGATACCTCTTTTGATATCGATCGGACCCGGGAGACCCAACCCAATACCTAAGATATCTTTTTTTATCAGGCCATTGCTTTTAAGCATACTATCCACAGTAGAGACAATAGCCGAAATCAACTGTTCTTTTTTTTTCAGCTTTTTTGTACTCAAAACCTGTTTATCTTTTATCCTATAGTGTAAATCAAAGATGCCGATCTTTAAATTGGTGCCTCCTAAATCAATAGCAAAGATAAATTTAGCTGACATTCTTTTTTAAAATTAGCTTAACATCCTTGAATAATCTTCTTATAGATTTCAGAGTTTTTCTTCCAGGAATAATTTGAAACAACAAAATCTCGGCATTTTTTACCTAACTCTAGAAGATTCACGCAAGACCTATATTCAGATATTTTATCTGCCAGAGTTTCAGGGGCGTTATCCTTAAACAGCAGATTTCTATCCAAATTCTCCAGAATTTCTCGTATCTTACCGCCCCAAGCCCCTAAAACAGGCACCCCGCAAGAAAGTGCTTCTAAAGCAATCAAATTGAACCCTTCCTGATCGGTATCCGGCAGAATAAAAAGGTCTGCAACCCGATAGCAATACGGTAAATAACTGGCTTCTATATTACCCTCCAGTTTAATCTGGCCATCGAGTCCCGAATGATTAACCGTGTTTTTTATCCCTTCCCTAAGAGCTCCCTCAACCCCGATTATAAGTACTAAATCGGGATTCTTTTTGGCTAAAACAGACACTGCCTTAATCAGGTTTTTCACTCCCTCTCCTGGTACAGCAGGACAAATGGTAAAAAGAACAAACTGATCGTGAGTTACTCCGAATAAAGACTTTAATGATTTTTTATTGTTTAAGGGCGAGAGTCTTTCAGTATCAACCCCTACGGGGAAAACCTCTATTTTTGCATCATTGATCCCGTGGGAATCTATTGCACGCACTCTGGATGACTCATCCGATACGAAAACTTTCCTACAATTCTTGATTATTTCTCTTTCAAACCATCGATTTATTAACGAGCCGGTCTGCGGAGAATGCCATGTGTAAACTTGAGGGATATTTCGCGCCATTTTCGTAAAATTCACCCCCCAGGCAGCAAGCGGCTGATAAAAATTGATCAGATCGAATGAAATCTCTTGAGAGATTTGCTTGAATAAAGAAGAAGAGTTAGCAAGAGAGGAAAAAAGAAATGCCAGATTACCTCTAGAGCTTACTTGATAACGCTTGATCTTTACTCCGTCTAAAACGCCGTGATAATCTGAAACAGTATTTACCCGTTTTACAGGGGTTAATACATAAACGTTATTCCCATTTTTTACCAGGCTCTTGCTTAATTCATTGAATATTCTTGTGCGACCGTCAATCACCGATGGGAAAAAACTATCCGCTACCATTAATATGTTCATATTAATCTTTTCTTACCGCCTCTTCAAGATTATCTTGGAGAATTCTATATTTACTCAAATCAATATAAATTGAAGTTGGCCTGTACTCCGGTTCTAATCTTAAAGCCTCCTGGAATTTCTCCAGCGCCTCTTTATATTTACCTTTTTTAAAGTAATTCTTTCCTGAACTAAAGTAATATCTCCTTAGGTGCAAATCGCTGGCACTTTCTCTCTCTTCGCTTAGTGACTCGCTTTCCCAACGGGCTTCCCTGTCTTTCCTGATCTGCTGGACATACTTTCTTTTAGCGATTTTTGCGTATTTTAAAGCCGGCTCATATTGCGGATCCCATTTCAGAGATTCCTGAAATTTGCCGATCGCTTCTTGATATTCCTTCCTATTTACCAAAGTTCTGCCTTGCTTATAGTAATAAGTACGGTAATATTCCTTATCCTCCGCTTCCTTCCTTATTCTCTGGTCGCGTAATTTTCCTTCCCTGATTTGTTCTTGTTCAACGACTTTTTCCTCGCTTATTTTTTTTTGCTTTAAGGCAAGCTGATAATGCGGATCCCACTCCAAAGCATTTTCAAATCTCGCCAGCGCTTCTTTATACTTTTTCTTTTTAAAAAGGTCCAGGCCTTCTTCATAGTTCGTATCACGGTAAAAATCCATGTAATACTTATCTCCTGCGTAACCCCTGTATTTTTCATCTTTTCGTTCAACTTTTTCTGCCTCTTTTATCTCTGCTTCTACTTTTTCTTGAGGCGGTTCTTCTGCTTTCGCAGTAAATTCTTGCGCTACTGCCGCCGTTTCTGCTTGCTCCTGCTTATCAACTTGCTCAACCGGTTCTTCTAGAGCAACTTCCAAAGCTGTCTCACTTTTTTCCTCTGCCTTAACTTCTTCGGGCTCTTTGAGCTCTTCAACCCTATGCTCCTCTATAACTTCCGCAGGAGTTTCTGCTATCTTATCCGCTACTTCCTCCTCAAACAAAATCTCCAATGGCACCTTTAATACTAAATTTTTTCCCTGAACTATAGCCGTTACTTTCTTGGTAGTCCCAACGCTCTCTATCTCTTCGACCCCTGTTACCTTTTCTGTTTTCTTTTCTGATAAAATATCTAAAGGCACTTCTATCAGCAGAAGTTCTCCTTGCACTACTGCTGACACTTTTTTTGTTGTCCCTTGAGCAAAAACTAAAGGATAAATCGTAAAAATAAATAAAAACAAAAAACAAACTAAAACAAGATTTATTTTTTGAGAATGCGTCATGAATTTTCCTATATTTAAATTCTTTAAATATTTATTATAAGGTAGTTAGTTTACTAAAGCAAGGTAATATTAGAACCACGCAGAACTATAGCAAGCTTATTTTTTAATCCGCCTTAGGACAGTCTCAATCAGAACAGCACTTTCGGAAAAATCCTTGTCTTTGGAAAAGAAACCGGAGACGCCATGTTTATTAAATTCCGGCATCCGATCATCGCTGGCGTGGGCAGTGATAATGATCACTGGGACCCCTGTATTAATCTCCCTGATCGCTTTAAGCGTCTGGACTCCGTCCATCACAGGCATATGCAGATCGAGAAAGATCAAATCTGCCGGTTCCTTCTTAAAAGATTCTATTGCCTCCTGACCGCTTAAGGCAGTAACCACATCGTAACCTTTTGACTTCAGCCAATACTGCATCGTGTAAATAAAATCCTTATTATCATCTACTACCATAATACGATTAGCTTTATCCATTTATAACCTCCTCTTTTTTCTCGGGGATCAAAAACAAGAACTTACTCCCTTGACCAACCTTGCTCTCTACCCAAATTCTACCTTGATGCATCTGGACTATTTCTTTAGCAATTGTTAAACCTAAACCGGTACCCACTATTCCCGCAGGCTGAACTAAGTTGACTTGTTCAAATTTATTAAAAATCCTTCCCAAATCCTTCTCTTCTATTCCGATACCGGTATCTGATACCGAAACCTCTACCGCCGGCTGCTTCGAATCTTGCGCCAAGTCGCATTCTTTCAAAGCCACGGTCACTGTGCCGCCTTCAGGAGTAAATTTAATTGCATTACCAACCAAGTTGGTAATTACCTGTGTGATACGGTCTTTATCGATAAATAAATCTTTTTTAGAAGCCAATAGTTTCCCTTCCAAGATTATATTTTTACTCATCGCCCATTTATTTAAGAATTCAAGTACGCCTTTCACAACTTGATTTATGTCAAATAGCTCCTGCTTTAGCTTTAATTTCCCCGCTTCAATGGAGGCTGCATCCAGCAAGTCAGCTATTAAAGAACGCAGCCGATCAAGATTATTCAACGAATTAGAAAAGAATTTCTTTTGATCTTCGTTTAGACTTCCGGCAATCTCACTGTTTAATATTGAGAGGCTCTGTTTGATTACCGAAAGCGGAGTCTTTAACTCATGAGAAACGTGAGATACGAAATTAGACTTTAATTTTTCCAGCTCTTTTTGCTTGGTTACATCATTTAAAATCGTAACCATACCTACGGTCTTTCCGTCCTGATTTTCGATTACCGCGGAACTCGTCCTTAATACTTTTTTAGTTGACTCATCAGTACTCACCAACTCTATCTCTTTATTAAGATTGCCCTCTACATCGGGTTTTAGGTCTTTTGTAAATGACATCAGATGTTCGTCCCTAATGTTTTTGCGTAAATCACCACCTAATACATCTTTCTTTTTCACGCTCAATAATTCTTCAGCTGCGGGGTTAAGCATCAAGATTTTGCCCTGCGGATCAACGACCACCAAACCGTCTGCCATATGGCGAATGATACTGTCGGAGCGTATTTTATCACTAAGCATCTTTTTATGCTCTTTCTTTAAATCCGCGTATCCCTGCTTCTCTTTTTCCATATTCTCAACAAGTACAGCTAATCTCTCATTTTCCAATTGCAATTTATCAAATTCCTCTTTGCTTAGTACCTCATTCGCTGCTCTGGGACGATATTCTTCTTTAACTGTACTCTCTAGACTTTTTACAAGTAAAGCTAATCTTGCATTTTCCGTTTTTAAATATTCAAATTCCTCTTGATTTACTTTTATTAGCTTGTCTTTTGGCTTACTCTCTAGCTCTTTGTTTAAACCTTCGATCAATTTCCCGCAATCCTCCTGGCTTAAACCGGAACTGTTCAGAAAGCTTTTTATTTGCTCAACTTTTTTATTTTTATCTTTGATCTTTGAGAATAATTTTTTAGCGATACTCTTTAGAGTTGGAGTCCAGACCTTCTGCGTTAAATACTCAGTTTTCATGGCATCAAGTAGTACCGAATCCGTATCTTTGAGCGATCGCTCACTGATTAGAAATCTTATCTTATCCGCCTGATCCTTACTTCCTGACTCAGCTGCTATCTTTTGGAGTTGTCTGTAGAATTTACTGATCGTGATTGATAATTTGATCTTTGATTTTACCTCGCTGATTTGGGCCTGCTTGACTAAAGAGTCCCCGATCAGACTTAGGATCTTACTTAACTCTGTTATATCCGGGCTGATCTCTTTTATTAAACTTATGATTTCTATCGGAGCCTTCAAGAACTTATTATGTAATTCTAAATTCAACCCGCTAATCGCAGACTGGTCTAATTCTCCCCCCAAGAATCCTTTAAGCTTGGCCGGTAAACCAATTGGAGCTACTTTTTCCCCTTTCCCGACTTCAACTATAACTTTATCCTTTTCAATTTTTACATAAGAAAAAAGATTTACCTTTATATGTTTTACTGCTTTATTAGCTAATACCTGTTGGATTCCCCCTGATTCCTTAAAATCCTTTGGTTGCAGGGATAAAGTCTTCAAGAACAATCTTAATTCTTCAAAGGTAATACCTGAAGAGAAAGTAATACTTTCAGCTTGGAGTTTTTTAAACTGGGATACGAATGACTCAAGAAGCACTCTTGCCTCACTGGCCACCGGCTCCCCTTCAAGGAGAATCTTATCCTCCGCTGATATACTGAAGGTCATCTCTTTTTTAGACTGCAGATAAACTTCAAGCATTTGATAAGCTTCCTTTAGTGAGCCGGTTACAAGCGGGTGAGTTTCCGGATATAAAGATAGTTTATTCAATGCTGCAATAAATGAAGTTATAAATTTAGAGTTGGTTTTATTATCCGACACCTTATTCTCCGTATATGCAGACCTTATTTCTACCTAAGTCTTTTGCGGCATACATTGCTTTATCAGCTCTCTCGATCAAAGCCTGCGCATCCTCTGCGCTATCAGGAAATACCGAAATACCCTGGCTTATCGTCACCTTCAAGTCTTCATCATAAGCCCTAATCAACCTGCTCTCAACCGCCCGGCGAATACGTTCTGTCGCGAACCTCGCCTGCTCTTTATCCGTCTCAGTCAAAATTAGAGAGAATTCTTCTCCGCCGTATCTACCTATAAAGTCTATCTGTCTTAAATTTTCTTTTAAGATCGCGGCGATATCTCTTAAAATAGCGTCTCCTACCAGATGTCCGTAATAATCATTATAGCTTTTGAAATGATCCACATCAACCATAACGAAAGAAAATTTATACCGGAATTTCTCTGACCTCACTAGCTCCTCTCTAAACCTTTGCAGGAAATATCTGCGGTTAAAAACATTGGTCAAACTATCAATGATGCTCAGTTCCTGAATCCTTTCATATAAAAGCGCTCTCTTCATGCCTAAAAGAAACTGGCCGGCCAGAATATTGAATTTATCTTTATCCTCACTGCTTATGCCTTTAGCAACCAGGTAGCCGATATTTTGCTCATTTATCAATAGAGGCAGAACCGTATGATCTTTGTAGTCTCTTGCATCTTCCATCTCCTCAATGTACTGACAATTTTCCAGATTTATATATGAATTCACGTGCTCAAGGAGTATGTTAAAAACCTGCTCCTTGTCAAAGGTCTTACAGATATCCTTGGTTATGTCATAAAGCGCAGTAGCCTGATCCAGTATTCTGCGCAAATTGCTATTATCATCTTTCATTCTTATATTTTCTTTATCTAAAGCCCCCTCTCTATTAGTTAATCGCCGGAGTTCTTCTTCCTTGGCAATTACGCTTTTCTGCAATGCCCTCTGTATAAAAATGGCGAAAAGAACGGTTAGCAGTACCAAAAGTACTAACTGCAGCATACTCGATTTCTCCCCTTCTCTTTTGCCTGATACATCGCCTTATCAGACTTCATCATCAGACCATCAGATTCTTTGGCATCCCTGGGAAACTCAGCTACACCAATAGATACCGTCACGTTTGTTTCTTTTCTGCGCAACAGGAACGTCTGCTGCTCGATTACCTTGCGCAGATCATTGGCTAAACGTGATGCCTTCTTCTTATCCACCCCGGGTAAAATCACAGCGAATTCCTCTCCGCCAAAACGGCCGATTACCGGCTGATACTTCTCTAAATAACTACTTATCTCCTGGCTTATCTTCTTTAATACAATATCCCCTACGGCATGACCATATTGATCATTATAATCCTTAAAGTGATCAATATCTAAAATCAATAAAGAAAATCTTCCTTCTGCTTGAGAAGCGACTCTCAAACATTCTTCTTTAAGCCGATCTGAAAAATATTGTTTTGTAAAAAGCTTGGTCAGTCCGTCACGTATAGCTAGCTCCTGTGTCTCCTTAAATAATTCGCTATTTTCTAAAGCCACGGCTCCTAAATCACAAATTGTCATCAGGAATCTCAAGTCATCCTGAGAGTAAAAGCGAGGTTTAATATTATCTAGCCTTAATATACCGGAGAATCTTTGCTCGCTGATAAAAGGAGAACTGATCAATGATAGAAATGGTCTTAACTCTTCACCTTTTAGTTTTTCCGGATCAAAGCGGAAATCTTTTCTGATATCCTCGGCTAACAAAGACCTGTTATTCCGTAATACCCAGAGGTCAAAAAGGTCGCCCTCTTTATCCTTTACCACTAACTGCGTTTCTTCCTTCCTGGTCTTAAAAAGCCTTAGGCTTTGTTTAGATTTATCAATTAAGTATAAAAGGCAAACGCCTTGATTATTAGCGATAATCGAGAAGGTATTCTCTGCGAGACTGGCCGCGACATCATCTAAATCAAGGCTCTGATTTATCTCTTCGACTACCTTTTTTAGGCTTCCGTAGCGGGAAATCTTCTTTTTTAATGCGACGTTGTTCTCAACTTCCCGTAAATTCTCGTTGTTTAAGATATTAAATTTCTCCTCTATCACCTGGGCCTGATAGTTGAGATTATATATTTTGGCGGATTTTTTTTTGACTATATAGAAAACTACAAAAAAATTAAGCAGCAAGAAAATAAAAAGTAACCTTAAAGACACGATTCTTAAAAAGAAGGTAAGATATACAGGTAGGATTATGTAGAGTATAACGATTGAGAGAAATTGACCGCTGATTTTTAAAAACTTAAAACTGTTCGTAATTGTTCAAGCCCTTTCTAAAAGCCCCTCTTAAACAATCGTTTCTTCGCTATCCTTATCAAAGAAGTGCACTTTACTCATATCAAATACTAAATCTATATCCTGGTTGACCTGCGGACGGTCATGAGCGCCGACGCGGGCAATAAAAGTGTGCCTACCTGTATTAAGGTAGAGATATACCTCTGAACCCATAGGCTCATATACTTCACAATTCACCCTTACGGTGTTCTCCGGCGAAGACTCAGAAACAAATAGCTTATCATAGATATCTTCCGAACGGATACCCAGAATCAATTCTTTTCCGAAGTAGGGATTTATTTTATCATACATATCCTCGACTACTTTAACCCTAATTTTGCCTTCGTCAAAAAATAAACGTCCGTCTTTCTTAATAATCTTGCCGTTCATAAAGTTCATCGGCGGCGAACCGATAAAACCGGCAACGAATTTATTCTTAGGATGATCGTAAATAGCGATCGGGTCCGCCACTTGCTGTAGAATTCCGTCTTTCATAACCGCAATCCGATTGCCCATGGTCATCGCTTCGGTCTGATCATGCGTAACATAAATTATCGTAGTCTGAAGTCTTATATGTAATTTATGTATCTCGGTACGCATCTGCACTCTTAACTTGGCGTCTAAATTACTCAGCGGTTCATCAAATAAAAATACAAGCGGTTTTCTGACAATTGCCCTCCCCACCGCTACGCGCTGTCGTTCGCCTCCGGATAATTCTTTTGGTTTACGCTCTAGCAGATGTCTGATGCTCAATATATCAGCGGCTTCTTTTACGCGCTGGATGATCTCTGTCTTAGGCATATGCCGAAGCTTTAGACCAAAAGACATATTCTCGAAGACGGTCATATGCGGATAAAGCGCATAATTCTGAAATACCATGGCAATATCCCGGTCTTTTGCCGGAACATCATTAACTATCCTGTTACCGATGTATATCTGACCATCGGTTATAGTTTCAAGGCCGGCGATCATCCGTAAGGTTGTCGACTTCCCACAGCCTGAAGGACCGACTAAAACCATAAATTCCTTATTTTCTATACCTAGATTAACTCTATCCACTGCCTTTACATTACCCGGAAAAATCTTAGTAACATCTTTAACGCTTACCTGTGCCACGTCATCTCTCCTTGGTCGCTTTTTGTCCTAAGTTATTAATAAACACTAACTTTCTATTATATTTCATTTTGAAACTATGTCAACTCAGATAATTGAGTAATTCACTTAAAGTAGCTTTTAGTTCTTTACGGTCAACGATCATATCTATTAATCCGTTTTCAAGAAGGAATTCCGAACGATGAAAGCCATCAGGCAGATTATGCCTGATGGTCTGCTCAATTACCCTGGGACCGTTAAAACCGATCAAGGCCTTGGGCTCTGCAATGATGATATCTCCTATGCCGGCAAACGATGCCATTACTCCCGCCATAGTAGGATTGGTCAAAACTGAAATATAGGGTAGTTTTGCTTTACGATGATAAGCAAGTGCTGCACAGGTCTTGGCCATCTGCATTAGGCTATACATCCCTTCATACATCCGCGCGCCTCCTCCCGAACCGGAAATAATCACCATCGGCAGCTTATATTTAGTAGCCGCCTCGATAGCCCGCGTTATTCTCTCTCCTACAACCGACCCCATCGAACCCATAATAAAACGTGAATCGGTTACAGCGATAATCACCTTGCTATTATTCAGAAAACCTTCTCCGGAAATTACCGCGTCCTTGAGCCCGGTAAGATTTTGATCAGCCTCTAACTTATCTTTATAGGTCTTAGGACCCCTAAACTCCAGAGGATCATCAGATTCCATATCGATGTCATATTCAAGGAACGTATCCTTGTCCAAAATCATTTTTATCCGCTCGTAAGCGGTTAAGACAAAATGATAATTACACTTCGGACATATCTTTAAATTATCCTCTATAACTTTATTAAATAGGGTCTCACAACATTCCGGGCATTTCGTCCAAAGACCATCGGGTATATCCTTCTTTTTTAATCTTACGATTGTATATTTCGGCTTACCGAATAGAGCCATCGCTAACCTTTGTTTTCATTAAACCTGTTAATCACTAATCCCGATAATACCTTAGGATAAAAATAAGTCGACTTAGGAGGCATCCTTTCTCCGCTCAATGAAACCGCGATGATCTGCTGGATTTTTACCG
>JBDRMO010000010.1:0-10634 GCA_043812095.1 Candidatus Omnitrophota bacterium
ATTACCGGCCTGCCGGGAAAATGACCTTTAAAGAAATAATCATCTTTAGATAGATTCTTAAGCCCGGTAGCACGCTTTCCTTCTTCAAGATGTAAAACTTTGTCCACGAACAAAAACGGGTCCCGGTGAGGAAGTATTTTCTTAATCTCTTCTATACCTAATTCTCCCTCTGAACTAAACTGACATCCGGCGGCATCTATTACTCCCACACCTCCGGCAGTGTATCTCTGTTTCTGCTGGTTCAATTTTTTTACCATATTCAGATTCAAAGAGTGGCCGCTCCTTAAAGCAATAATGTGGCCTTTTATCGGTGAACCTAAGAGATACAAATCTCCTAATAGATCTAATATCTTATGCCTGGTAAATTCATCATCAAAGCGTAACTTATTTTTTATCACTCCCTCTTTCCCTACAACCAGGGTGTTTTCATAGTTCGCCCCCTGGCCCATACCCTGATTCTGTAATCCAGCAGCTTCATTCTCCAGGCAAAACGTACGCGCTGCAGCGATCCCCTTCTTAAATAACTCTGGATCTATATTCACTTCCAGGTACCCTGACTTAAGCATCGGATGTTCATAACTCAAAGTATAGGAAATTCTGAATTTACTTTCCGGTAATGCCACGATACAAGCCCCGTCTTCCTCAACATAAACAGGTTCTTTAATCGCAAAGTAATCTTTATCTTTCTCCTGTTCTTTAATACCCGCTTTATTCAAAATCTCAAAGAACCCTAAACTGCTACCGTCTAACCCCGGGATCTCGTTATTATCGATTTCAATGTTGAGATTATCAATACCAATCCCTGCCAATGCCGCCATCAGATGCTCTATAGTTTGTATCTCAACATTACCATAACCTACGGAGGTACGCCTGGGAGAGCGCGATGGCGCAAGTAAATTATCAATCGAGGCCCTAACCTTAGGCTGATCAGGCATGTCCGTACGGACGAAGTTAATACCACAATCTACATCCGCGGGCTTAAATTTTATATTTACCTTATTTGCCGTATGCAGCCCTATACCACTTAAGCTGACTTCTTTTTGTATCGTCTTTTGCTTTTCTCTATGCCGGGTAATCATGATTATTTATTTTTTAGTTTTGTTTCTAGCTCTGATATCTTTTTTTCTAGTTTTTTCACTGTCTCGAACAATTCCGGAAGGTGCTTAGCGCAGGCGTAAACCCGCATTGCCTCATCATGAGGCCTGGCAGGATACCCCGAAACGAACGTCTTAGGAGGGATGGATTTTGTCACTCCTCCCTGAGCTCCTACTACTGCCCCGTCTCCAACGGTAATATGCCCAACCAAACCTGCCTGCCCCGCCAGGATAACATTTTTCCCGATCGTCGTGCTGCCGGAAATCCCCACCTGAGCAACTATTATAGAATTTTCACCGATTACTACATTATGAGCAATCTGCACTAGATTATCGATCTTACAGCCGCATCCGATAATTGTCTTATCAAACCGGGCACGGTCAATAGTAACATTAGCGCCGATCTCAACGTCATCACCGATCTCTACTATCCCCACCTGAGGAATCTTATGGTGCCCGCCTTTAATCGTTGCAAAACCAAATCCATCCGATCCGATAACAGTGCCGCTATGGATTATTACCCTATTACCTATTACGGTATACTCCCGGATAGAAACATTAGAATAGATCAAACTGTCGCTTCCGACCTTGCTATGGTGTCCGACGTAACATCCGGAATAGATTATAGAGTTATCCTTGATCGTAACATTATCTTCTATAACCGCATAAGGCCCGATAGCCACGTTTTTACCAAGGACGGTATCCTTACCGATTAACGCTGTTGAGTGAATGCCTTTAGGGTGGATTACACCACGAGGCATAAAAGAAGAGATGATCTTCGTGAATGCTAATGAAGGATTCTCGGTGCGGATAATCGGCTTAGAGGCATTTTCGATTTCCATCGGGGCGACGATTGCCGAAGCGCGCGTCTTCTCCATCAAAGCGAAGTATTTCGGATTAGCGACAAAGGTAATCTCTCCTTTAGACGCCTCTTTGATCCCGGAGACTCCGGTAATTACAACGCCATCATCCCCGACTACTTCTCCGCCTATGATTTCAGCGATTTCCTTAAGAGTTTTTCGCATTTACCTCTTTTTATAGCCCTTATTAAGAATATCTATCACCTGATCGGTTATATCAAATCCCTTGTCCTGATAAACTAAAACCCTGTCATTAAAAACAAAAGTATACCCTTCTTTTTTAGCGTATTTGCTGATTGCTTCTTCGATATCCTTCATCAATTCTTTCATTCTTTCATCTTGCTCTTTACGTAAATCGGTCTGTTGCTGCCGATCATAATTCTGCAGGCTATTTGCCTTTTCTTCCAAGTCCGGTCTCTGCGCTTCCTTCTCTTTATCGCTCAATAGATTTATTTTATCCTGCAGCTTTTTGATTTCATCTACCTTCTTTTCTCTTTCTGTGGTATAAGCTTCTTCTTTTTCACCCAGGACTTTATCGTAATCTTTAGTCTTGCCATATTCGCTAAAGGTCTTACTTAAATCAACATAAGCAAATTTTTCCGCCGCCAAAGCTAGGCCTGAAGCAATACTCAAAGTCAAGAATGCTCCCAATAAAATTGCAGTGACTCTTTTCATCCTACATCCTCCTTTTTTGTTTTTAAAACGACTGTCCTGCGCTAAAGTGGAATCTGCCGCTTTTTGTATCATCCTCTCCTGGCGCTTTATCTAAAGGTATCCCATAGTCCAGCTTAATCGGGCCGATAGGCGTCTTAATCCTGAATCCTAAGCCCACGCTTGACTTCAGGCCGCTTGAACCTATATCATTCATCTTACCCCAAACATTGCCGATATCATAAAAGACTGCTGCTTTCAAGAAATCGAATACCGGATGAGTATACTCAATATTACCGACGAGCATCGACTCTCCGCCTAGAGGATCTTTGGAAGCAGAATCAATCGGGCCCAGAGACCTTTCTTCGTAGCCTCTTACCGTAGAAGCACCGCCGGCAAAGAACCTTTCATAAATCGGCACTTTTTCAGTAGTGCTGTAAACGTCTGCCAACCCTGCCCTGGCTTTAAATTCTAAAGCAGAGTTCTGGAATAACGGAAAATATTGTACAGCCGTGCCATAATATTTCCAGAATTCTTTATCTCCTGAAAAAGGTCCTCCTGCCCACTCCAGAGAGCTGCTGAAGAGATTTCCTTTTCTGGGATAAAATACATTGTCGCGGGTGTCAAAGGTTATACCAGGCCTTAAGCTGCTGATTACATTCTTACCCTCTTCGCTCTTTAGGTCACTGGAAGCTTCTATCGCTACATCGGCTATCTTAATGTTGTCATATCTATAAACCAAATTCGCCCTTAAGTATTCTGAGACCTCTGTCCCCAGACGTATATCACCGCCGGTGATATCCTGATCATACCCATAGCCTACATCCTCTTCGCGCTCGTGCTGCCGCTTATAAAGATCGAAACCGAATGATACCGGATAATCAAAAACCCAGGGCTCAGTGAAACTCAGGTCAAAACCGCTGCTCACTGATCCGAATGATGCACGCAATGTCAAATTCTGCCCTGCGCCGGTAAAATAAGGAAAATTCTTCCAATCGAAATTCTTCTGTTCGATTTCAACGAAACCTACGAATTGATCAACCGTACTGTACCCGCCGCCGAAACTAAAAGCACCGGTTTTTGATTCCTTCACTTCTACTACTAAATCTTTTTTATTAGGGACATCCGTATCCTTAGCGTCATATCCGACTTCTTCAAAAAATCCTAGATTTTGCAACCTCTCCTTGCTCCTCTTCAATTTATCGCCGTCGAATCTGTCTCCGGGATATATTCTTAATTCCCGTCGCACAACCACATCTTTTGTTTTAACATTGCCCACTACCTTGATCTTATTCACATAGGCTATTTCATTTTCTGCGATATTATAGATAATATCCACCCTTGTAGTATATGGATTCAAAGAGGTAGCTTCCTCTATCTGGTTAGATATGTACCCTTTATCAAAATAAAGACTCTGGATATTCGCGATATCTTCTTTTAAAGCCTCTTGACTGAAAACCTTACCCGGCACGCAATGCTCTAATCTAGCCAGGATCAAATCTTGAGATAGATCTTTATTGCCCTCAATCGAGATGTTCCCCACCAGGTATCTTTTACCTTCTTTGATTTTGATGGTGATGTATAACAGGTAAGTTTTTCGTTCATCGGATTTTATTTCGTATTCAACCTCTACGTCAGTGAACCCTTCCTTCCTGTAGAAAGCCCTTATCCTCTCCATATCTTCCGCAAATACATCTTCTTTCAAAATCCCGGCATTCAGAAGCCACGCCCTCTTTGTTTTAATTAACCGTAAAATCCGCCGGTCGAGGAAACTGAGATTTCCTTCAACAAAGATATTTTTAATCCTTGCCTTCTTGCCTTCGCTGATTACGAATTTGACCTTAGCTTTATTATTCTCCTTATCGATATCTACCTGATGATTGATAGTCACATCGGAAAAGCCCTTCTTTTCATACATCTTCTTCAACGTGCGTACATCTTCCGCGAGGCTCGGATAATCAAGATACTGGCTTTCCCTGGTCTTTAATTCCTGCTTAAGACTTTCCTGTCTGGCAGTCAGTCTCCTGATACCGAAAAGCTCGACTTTCTCAATGATCGGCCTCTCCGCCACCCGAACTATAATCTTTACCCCTTCCTTATAATCTTCGGTATCAATCTTTATATCGCTAAAAAAACCTAAAAGATAAAGGCGTTTTAAATCGTCACTAACAATATTCTCCTGATAAGGGCTGCTGATACGGGTCTTCATCTTAGATATGATCTTATTGGTGCTGATCAATTTATTTCCTTCAACCTCTATCGCGGTTACTAATTTAACTTCCGGCACAGAACTTCTAAGCGCTGTTTCCTCTTCCTGG
Organism: Candidatus Omnitrophota bacterium; assembly: GCA_043812095.1. Taxonomy (GTDB): domain Bacteria; phylum Omnitrophota; class Gorgyraeia; order Gygaellales; family Profunditerraquicolaceae; genus JAHIZC01. The sequence continues at coordinate 4,924 of JBDRMO010000010.1, forward strand.
ACCTCCTGGGCGAATACTGAAGGTAAGTAAGCATTCAGGATAATGTAAGATATTAGAGCTGTTAAAAATATTTTTCTCATTATTCCATCCTCGCTATATTTTCAAACCTGGTATATTCCTTAATAAAGGTCAGCGGCACTGATCCTACCGGGCCGTTACGCTGTTTGGCGATAATTACCTCTGCCTTGCCTTGATTATCCGGCGTAGGATTATAATATTCTTCTCTCAATATCAGAACCACCACATCCGCATCCTGCTCTATTGCCCCGGACTCCCTGAGATCAGAAAGCTGCGGCCGATGATCTGTACGTGACTCCACAGCCCTTGATAACTGGCTGATCGCCACAACCGGTACATGCAATTCCCGTGCCAGCGCCTTTAAAGAACGTGAGATCTCAGAGATTTCCTGTTGTCTATTCTCCATCCCACTTGAGCCGCGCATCAACTGCATATAATCGAGCATAATCAATTTTATATCGTGGTGCGCTTTCAATCGCCGTGCCCTTGCCCTTAATTCCATGACGCTAATTGCCGGAGAATCGTCGATAAATATCGGCGCTTCAGATAGTTTTCCTGCTGCCGCGGTCAGGCGCGGCCAATCGGAAGTCGCCAGATAACCGGTCCTCACCTTATGCGCATCTACCCGGGCATGCGAACAAAGCAGCCTCTGTACCAACTGCTCTTTAGACATTTCTAAACTAAAAATCGCTACAGGAGCCTTCTCAGTCACACCTACGTATTCAGCTATACCGATAGCAAAGGCACTCTTTCCCATAGACGGCCTGCCGGCAATCACGATTAAGTCAGAAGACTGCAAACCTGCGGTCTTAACATCAAAATCGACATATCCGGTAGGCACTCCCGTAACATGTTCTTTTTTCTGGTAAAGTTTATCTATTGTTTCGATACTGTCTTTTACGATCTCTTTAAGGTGTGAATATGTACCCTGGCTTCTCCTGTCGCTGATTTCAAATATGAACCTTTCTGCGTTATCTACCACCTCGTCGACATTCCCCTCGCTCTCATAACAGAGGGAAACTATCTTGGTGGCGTTATTTATCAGCGTCCTGAGGATACTCTTTTCTTTAACGATGCTTACATAATGGCCGATATTGGCCGCCGTAGGAACAGAGTTAACTAAAGCGGTCAGATAACTTGCGCCTCCGATATCATCAAGGGCGGCATCTTTCTTCAATGCATCGATCAGGGTTACCAGATCAACTGCTTTATTAGCGTTAAAAAGGCTGACTATTGAATCGAAGATTTTTTGGTGGGAATCTTTATAAAACGAAGTCCTTTCCAGTGATTCACAAGCAGCACTAATCGCTTCTTCATCCAGCAACATAGAACCCAACACTGCCATCTCAGCTTCTAAGTTCTGCGGTGGTATTTTTTCTAACGCTATTTGTGGCATAATCCTATTTTTTAACAATCCAGACCTTCACTTTTGCAATAATCTCAGGATGCAGTTTAATCTCCACTTCATAGATCCCCAGAGCCCTTATCGGATCAGAGAGCATAATAGAATTCTTGTCTATTTCGTACCCTTCGTCTTTTAAGGCTGCTGCAATATCCTGCGCAGCGATACTGGCGTAAAGCTTATCTTCCTCTTGCGCCAATACAGGGATAGTTAAAGATAGCCCGGCTAATTTCTCCCGGAGCTCCTGGTATTCCTTCTTTAATTTTTCCGTCTCTTGAAGCTTACGTTGATTTACCTGCTCAAGTCTTTTAATATTCGAAACGGTATTAGGGATTGCCATTTTATTGGGAATGAGAAAGTTTCTCGCATAGCCGTCCTTAACCTTGATTACGCTGCCCGCTTTGCCTAATTTTTCTACGTCTTTTGTTAGGATAATTTTCATCTCTTAACGTGTATAAGGCAGGAGTGAAAGAAACCTTGCCTTTTTGATAGTTTCCACCAGCATTCTCTGGTGTTTGGCGCAATTGCCTGTCAGGCGGCTTGAGACCATCTTGCCTCTATCGTTAACAAAGGTCTCCAGCCTCTTTACTTCTTTGTAATCTAAACTTTTTACTTTATCCGTGCAAAACCGGCATGTCTTCTTCCTTGGCGCAAAAAGAGAGAAGCGCTTTTTACGGATAATCTTCAATTTACCCCTCATTGGTTTACCCCTCATTGGTCTGATCCTCGCTTTCCTCTAACCAATTCGACTCAGTAGATACTTCGGCTGTCTCCGGTGCTGCCCCTTTAGCGCGGGGAGCGCCTAAAAACTGCACGCGTTCTGCCCTGACCTCGATTACATTACGTTTCTGCCCGCTATTATCCTCCCAGCTGCGGGATTGAAGCCGGCCCTCTATAAAACACGAACTGCCTTTGTGCAGATATTGATTGCAAGTCTCTGCCTGTCTGTTCCAAACCACAGCAGTAATAAAACATGTCTCCTCTTTCAATTCCTGATTTTTATTTTTGTATCTTCGGTTAACCGCCAGTCTAAGGTTGACTACGGCTGTCCCCTGGGGCGTATAGCGTAATTCAGGATCCTTAGTCAGATTCCCCATCAGCAACACTCTGTTAAAATTAGCCATTATGCTCTCCCTTCAATAAATTAGCCCTCGAGCCTGGAAATAAGCACGCGCAATATATTTTCGTTCATATTATAAGCGCGCGTAATCTCCTGTATTCCTTCGGGCGGAATGGTAAAATTCACCAGGTAATAAAGACCCTCGTTGTGTTTTTTGATTCTGCAATACAGTTTTCTCTTCTCCTCCCAAACCGCAGCCTGGGTAACTTTTCCTTTAGATTTCGTTAGTACTTCCTCCACCTGTTTAAAAAGCGTATTCCTTTCTTCCTCAGAAAGATTTGGTGGTAGAATAAACATTGCTTCGTAATTATTCATCTCGTTAGACTCCTCCTTGCTCTCCGTTCGACATTGAGTCTAACGGATTCATCCTTTAAGACTCCTTTTCTAGTGTGTACATTATATATATTCATGGTTTCACTTATTCCTTCGCTAACCCAGGACAGGCAACATAGAGCCACTCTTTCCAGAGTCTTATTAAGCCTGTTTTTCTCATCTCTGGGAAACGCCGAGAGCACATACTCCGCTTCCTCTAAATCATCCGCAGGCCTGCCGATTCCAACCCGTAAACGTGCAAATCCATCTTTACCTATTAAGTCGATTATAGATTTAAGCCCCCGGTGTCCTCCGGAAGAACCGCCCGGTTTTAATTTTAATCTGCCAAACTCCAAATCCAGATCATCACAAACTATAAGCAGGTTACTTAAATCTATCTTGTATTTCTTCAACAGCTGTTTCAGTGCAATACCCGACAGATTCATAAAGGTCTGCGGCATCGCTAAAATTATATTCTTATTGTCAATCTTCCCCTTGCCGCTTAAAGAAAAAGTTCCCCGGTCAGTCTTAAGAGGAATCTTATAAATCTTACTTAATACCTGAACTGCAGCAAAGCCGACATTGTGCCTTGAATTTAAATAAATCTTGCCAGGGTTACCTAGCCCAGCTATCAGAATCACTTCTTATCTTCTTTAGCTTTAGGTTCTTTAGCTTCCTCTTTACCTTTACCCTTACCTTCAGCTTCTCCTTCAGCCTCAACTTCCTTCTTCTCTTTGATTACTTCCGGCTCCTGAGATACTTCCTCGCCTTCAATAGACTCAGCCGGTGCCTCCTCTTTCATCGGAGGAATAACTGAAAGAACCATTGCATCAGGATCATTAAGTACCTTGACATTAGGAGGTATCGGCAAGTCTTTTACGTGTATCCCCTCATCGATCTTAAGCGGACTAACATCGACTTCGATCTTCTCCGGGATATCAGTAGGCAAACACTCAATCTCGATTTCCCAAAGCACGTGCTCAAGGGATCCACCTTCCTGCTTAACTCCGATCGGTTCACCCTTAACAGATACAGGAATATTCACTTTGATTACTTCGGTCAAAGAGATCTCATTAAAATCCACGTGCAATATATGATCGTGCACAGGATGATACTGAATTTCTTTAATCAGGCACGGCCTGGATTTCTCCTTATCGCCTTTGACCTTGAGGTTAATGATTACGCCTTCGATTCTGTGCTGATGGATTAACTGGATCAGATCGTGGTTAGATACCTTAAGCGACATCGGTTTTTTCCCTCCGGCATAAATCACTGCCGGGATAAACCCGCCATCTCGTAAATCCTTGACTTTACTTTTACCTGTTTCTTCTCTTGGTTGTGCCTCTAATAGTAATTCTTCCATTTTTAATGAACGCATAACTTACGGAACAAAGTGACCGTAAGTTATCCGCGCGAATTTAACCCAGCACTAATTTTACAGATATGCTGAGTTTAACTAAGGATTAATAATATATTCAACTAAATCTAAAATTACTAAAAATATACTACAAAAATTAGTGCTGGGTAAGTTCGCCCATACAACTTATGTTCGCTTCCACTCCATAAGTTATGGCCTCACTTAATCAAATAGTGAACTTACTGATTCTTCGTTATGTATTCTCTTTATTGCTTCACCTAAAAGCCCTGCTACTGAAAGCACATTGATCCTGGGGTGTTTTTTATGATTAGCAAGAGGGATGCTATCCGTGATGAGCAATGCTTCCAAATCCTTGCATTTATCTATCCGTTCCAGCGCCGGTCCCGATAATACCCCGTGAGTTATTGCCGCCTGAACCGTTTTAGCTTTAGCCTTTTTCAAAGCTCCTACTGCCTCAATCAGTGAGCCGCCGGTAGCAACCAAATCATCAACTATAATCGCATTTTTTCCTTCAACCTCCCCCAATATATGCATCACTTCTGCCCTATCGGTAGCAATCCGACGCTTGTCGATTATCGCCAGGCCTGCGGATAATCTTTTGGCATAGGCCCTGGCCATTTTAATCCCCCCGACGTCAGGAGAAACCACCACCACATCATTAATTTTCTCATTGAGAAAATAATCTATGAATACCCCCACTGCATAGAGGTGATCGACGGGTATATCAAAGAACCCCTGAATCTGTCCGGCATGTAAATCCATGGTCAGAATCCTATTGCTGCCTGCTGTGGTCAAAAGATTTGCTACCAGCTTTGCAGCGATCGGAACTCGCGGCTGATCTTTCCTGTCCTGCCTGGCATAACCGAAATTAGGCATCACCGCCGTAATCCGCGCAGCCGATGCCCTCTTTAAAGCGTCGATCATGATCAAAAGCTCCATCAGGTTATCATTAGGCGGGGGACAAGTCGGCTGGATTATAAAAACATCTTTACCGCGCACGTTTTCGTTAATCTGTACCTGTATCTCCCCCTCGCTGAACTTATCAACCAGGGCATCCTGCAACTTAACCTTCAGGTATTTACAAATATTTTTAGCTAATTCAGGGTTTGCATTGCCGCTAAATATTGCTAATTTATCCATATTTGCCTCTTGTTTTATAATATCCTCGCCGGTACTCCGACTGCTGTTTTACCGGCAGGGATATTTCTTTGTTTAACCACAACGCTTCCGGCTCCGGTGATGGCTTTTCTGCCTACTTTTATCGGAGCGACCAAAATCGTATCCGAGCCGATAAAAGCCCCGTCACCGATTACTGTAAGATTCTTTTTACCGTGGCTATAATTGGCGGTAACTGTACCTGCACCGACATTAACCTGTTTACCTATGCGGGTATCTCCAATATAGCAAAAATGTTTTGCCTTAGTTTTGGAGGAGATTCTGGAACGGACAATTTCACCGAAATTGCCCACTGAGACATCATT
>JBDRMO010000011.1:0-9217 GCA_043812095.1 Candidatus Omnitrophota bacterium
ATTCCAATCCGGTATTTTTGATAAGAGCTATCTTTTAACCAAATAACTCTGCCTTGAATAAAGATCTTTTCATTATTATCGCGCATAATAAGACATATACTTAAAACCGTATTATCAGGAAATAGCTTATCGGAAATAATAGAGAGGCCACCTATGCTGATATCGTAGGTCGAGCCATTTACCGGAACGCCGGAATGAGGTGAGCAATAATTTAAAGGGATATCTACACAGTATCTGGATTGAACCCTTCTTTCTTCTTGCCTAGCCTCTTGCATTACTGACCCTTTCTTGTATATACTTCAGCTAATAAAATATGCCTTAAATTTAGGGCATATTCAAGGCATAAACAGGCATAATAGGAAAGCGGTTTCTTTTTAATTCCGGGGTTAAATTTTACGGACTTCTTTGAACCTTTTGGTCAAGGCGGGTATGATTTGAAAGAGGTCTCCTACGATGCCGTAAGTGGCAAATTTAAAGATAGGCGCATCCGGATCTTTATTGATCGCAACGATGATTTTAGAAGATTGCATGCCAACAAGATGCTGAATCTGCCCCGAGATACCACAGGCTATATAAATCTTGGGAGCAACTGTCCTACCGGTCTGGCCAACCTGATGAGAATAGGAAATCCAACCTGCATCTACAGCTGCGCGGGAAGAACCCACTGCAGCACCTAAAACATGAGCAAGCCCTTCCAGGATTTTAAAATTTTCCGGGCCCCCTAATCCTCTGCCACCGGAAACTATGATATCCGCTTCTGATAAATTAACTAATGTCTCCACCTCTTCAACTATATCAAGAAGTTTAGTGCGCGATAGGTATATAGAAGAGTCAAATTTTTCCCTGATGATTTTACCTTTTCTATTTTTATCCGGAGTCATCGGCTGCATTACTTTATGCCTGACAGTCGCCATCTGAGGCCGGTGATTAGGAGAGATAATCGTAGCCATAATATTTCCACCGAACGCAGGACGGGTCTGTAAAAGTATCTTTTTCTCGAGGTCAATATCCAGCCCGGTACAGTCAGCTGTCAGACCCGCTTTTATCTTAACTGCCACACGCGAGATTAAAGACCTGCCGATAGCAGTCGCTCCACAGATCATAATCTCCGGCTTATATTTCTGAATCAGGCTGACCAGGATGTTGGTGTAAGGTTCGTCTAAAAAATGAGCTAATTCCGGAGCCTCAACCAAATAGAGATTATCTGCACCGTGCCAGAATATTTCATCAAGCTGATCCTCTAGATTATTTCCGATCAATACGCCGCTTACTTGGCATTTTAACTTTCCGGCTAATTCCCGGGCTTTGCCTAATAACTCATACGAGACTGACTGCACCTTCCCCTTCTTCTGCTCAATAAAAACCCATATACCCTTATAGTCCTTAATATCCTGGGTAGAGCATGCTGTTTCCCGTTCAAGCAAAATTGCCTTAAATTTACAAATAGGAACGCATGCGCCGCAAAGATTACATTGAGTCAAGTCAATCACGGCCTGCCTGCCGGTAGCCAGGCCTTCTTTATTTACCATCTTAATCGCATTAAACGGACATGACTTAATGCAAAGCGTACAACCCGTACATTTTTCAATCACTACTTGAATCGCCACTTTAAGCAACCTCGTCTTTTAGTAAATCAACTAATTTATTAGCTATATGCGAAACTTCGCCCTCGATCATCTCTCCGCCTTTTCTCTGGGGAGGAGCAAAAATCTTTACAACTTGGGTAGGAGAGCCACAAAGCCCAATTTTTTGCGGATCCAGCTCAAGTTCTTTTTGGGTCCAGGTCTTTATCGTCGCTGATTTCGCCTTGATCATCCCCTTTAGAGACGGCATCCGCGGTTCATTTATCTCTTTTACCACGGTAAGCAAAGCAGGGATAGGAGTTTCGATTATTTCAAAACCCTCTTCCATCATCCTCTCAACGCGCAGACTCTTATCTTTTATCTCCTCAATTTTCTTAACATAGGTCACCTGGGGAATATCCAGGTGTGTGGCGATCCCCGGACCAACCTGAGCTGTATCTCCGTCAGAGGCCTGCTTTCCGCAGATAATCAGGTCAAAATCGCCGACCTTCTTTATTGCTTCTGAAAGTGTATAGCTCGTCGCCCAGGTATCGCTTCCGGCAAAAGCACGATCACTGAGTAATATCGCCTCATCTGCTCCAAAAGATATCGCTTCCCTTAACGCAGAATCTGCCTGAGGCGGCCCCATGGAGATAACCGTAACTTTTCCGTTTGTCTTTTCTTTAAGCCTTATTGCCTCCTCAATCGCATACATATCAAAAGGGTTGATCATCGACTTCACTCCCTCGCGGATTAAGGTATTAGTTTCCGGATTAATTCTGACATCGGTAGTTTCCGGAACTTGCTTTATACAAACTACTATTTTCATTTTGCCATTTCCTTAATTAATTGCAGAGCGATAATATTGCGCTGAATCTGATTAGTTCCCTCGTATATCTGAGTAATCTTTGCGTCGCGTAGATATTTCTCAGCTGGATAATCCCGCATATAACCGTAACCACCCAATACCTGAACCGCATCATTAGCTACTTTCATCGCAACATCCGAAGCATACAGCTTAGCCATAGCTGAATCCTTTGCAATATCTTTAGCCCCAGCATCTATCTCTCTGGCACAGGCATAGACTAATGCCCGGGCAGCTTCAACTTCGGTAGCCATATCTGCCAACATCCACTGTATACCCTGAAAAGAAGATATTGATTTTCCGAATTGCACTCTTTCTCTGGAATATTTTACCGCTACATCCAAAGCGCCCTGAGCGATTCCCACTGCTTGTGCTGCTACCCCCGGACGGGACTTATCAAAAGTCTTCATCGTTACAATAAACCCCATTCCCTCCTTAGATAATAGATTCTCTTTCGGTATCTTACAGTCACTGAATACCAACTCCCTGGTTGATGAAGCGCGTATGCCTAATTTTTCCTCTTTTTTACCGAAAGTAAAACCCGGAGTACCTTTTTCTACTATAAAAGCAGATGCGCCTCTTGCGCCCTTTTTCTTATCGGTCATAGCGATTACTGTATAAGTTTGCGCATCTCCGCCGTTGGTAATGAAATGTTTTATTCCATTTAAAATGTAGTGGTCTCCTTCTTTTTTTGCCGTAGTCATGATCGCAGATGCATCAGAACCGGCTTCAGGCTCAGTAAGGCCAAAAGCAGCTATTTTTTTGCCACTGGCTAAATCCGGAAGATACTTCTCCTTTTGCCCCTCGTTGCCGAAGAGCACAATCGGAAATGTGCCTAAAGCAGAGGCAGCATAACATACCGCAATACCACCGCAGGCCTTTGAAAGCTCCTCAGTAGCAAGGCATAGATTGAGTATATTTTCGCCCATCCCCCCGTACTGCTCAGGAACAAAAATACCAAATAAACCTGCATCTGCTATGACCTTGAGGATCTCCCAGGGAAACTCTTCACTCTGGTCATATTTGGCAGCTACCGGTTTGATTTTCTCCTGCGCGATCTTCCTCGCCAGATCCCGCACCATCTTCTGTTCATCGGTCAATAAATAATCCATCTTTTCCTCCTTCTAGCTTTAGAGTAGCGAATTATACCATAAAAAGTATAATTTACAAGACCCGTCAGATTTATTTATCTTGCCATATTATAAACTAAATTTCTAACCGCTCAAATATTGTTTGAATTTTTAAGAGGATAGTTTCTTAAGCAGCGCGACCTCTTGACAATCGGGAAACTTTGCACAATTTATACACTCTGCCCAGATCTTATGGGGCAGCTTAGAATTGCTAATTTTTTTAAACCCGAATTTTCTGAAATATTCCGGCTTAAATGTAAGTACGAAAATTCGCTTAGCACCAAGCTTCTGCGCTTCATCCAGGCAGCTTAACAAAAGCTTCTTACCCAACCCTCTTCTCTGCTGCGGTTTTAAGACAGCCAGAGACTTTATCTCTGCTAAGTCATCCCAACAAATGTGCAGGGCACAGCAACCGACAACCCCGCGGCGCTCTTGGACAACCCAATAGTCCCTGAGGTTTTCGTAAAGCTCGTTTAAGGAGCGGGGCAGCATTAAATCCTGCCTGGCAAACGAATTAATTAAAGCATGGATATGCTTTATATCTTTAATCTCGGCCTTTCTGATCATTGTTTAATACTCCTTTGATTTTTAAGTTAGGCTCATATTATATATAAGCCAGTGCTAAAAAACAATAACTTATTATTATTTTATATTTTTCTGATCAAAAACAAACATAAAAAGCTGGTCAGAGAAGATATAACAATCAACCATTTTAACCCGATTATCGGGAGCAGAAATGCTCCTGATAAGTTGCTTGTGGTAAGAGCCAGGTTACTTAAACTGGTAAGTAAGGCAAAAGACGTTGCTTCCAGGCCTTTGATTGTATTTTTAGCCATAAAATCTAAGACCATAATAAAAATGAACATACCGACTAAACTGTAGATGATATTATAGGCTACGGCACTTACCGGTGTATAATAAAGGTAGCTTAAGGTAACTACAGCTCCGAGAAAAACAGAATAGAATAACCACTTCTTGATGTTGATCCGCTGGCTGTATTTGTAATAAAGCAAAGCACCGGTTACTTCAAAAACCGTACTGATTGTAGCGAGCGTGCCGATCCAGACCTTCCCCCATTTAAAAGTATCCCTCTGAATAAAGAATAATGGAGTACCAAATGATGGAGAAAACCTGTAAAGAAATAGAAATATTCCCACGATGATTAATCGCTTATTGGTAAACAGTTTTTTTAAATCAGCCAATAAGGAACTCCGGATAGGGCTATTTCTAGCGTTGCTGCTCTCTTTATAAAAGAATGCGCTAAATCCCACTAATATGTAAAAGGGAATCAGGCAGAGGAAGGCATAGCGGTATCCCCATCTCTGTGCAATATATCCTCCTCCGACTCCGGTTAGCAGCCCGGAAAGTGCTATAGAGATCCACTGAATACTCTGTATCTTGCCAGTAGCGTTATAAAGCTTGCCCTCGACACACATTATTCCATCAACCCCGACGTCTCTAAAAGCAGTATTAGCTGAATTTAATACCAGTAACGCAATAAGCAAAAAAATCGTTAAGGGAGTAAGGCCGAGGATTAAAACAATAACCATGTCAAATATCAATGCTGCAAAAATCCATTTTTTCTTACTAAAATAATTGTCTATAACATAGCCAATTAGCGGTTTAACCAGCCAGGCTAAGGTTATAACACTGCTGATCAGCATTATCTTTTGCGCAGGATAGTTAAGGGTCTCTTTGAGATAATAAAACAGCCCCTGTGAAGGAAGGCCTTCTATCCCCTGAGTGAAATAGACGGTACTGCTTAAAGCAAAGATCCAAAAAAGTTTTTTATTCATCTCAATAAAAAACTACCAATAAATGGTAGTTTTTAGTCTTTGGTTTTAGGTCCCTGCCGACAGGCAGGCATAGTCTTCGGTCTTCTCTATTCAGACTGAGGAACCTCCTGTTTTACTTCTACCTTAGGCACAGATGCCTCTGTAACAATTACTTGTTCTCCGGCAGGCAACTCATCTTTTACTTCTACATTGATTGCTTCTGCTATCGGCTTGGGCTCAACATTCCTCATTAAAGATTTACTCTGTTTTAAAGAAATCCCTGCCAGGCTTAAACAAGTAACGAAAAATAAAACAGATAAAACGGTAGTTGCACGAGTAAGCAGGGTACTGGTTTTGGTTCCGAACATTGACTCAACACCTGAGAAACTTTCTACTAGCCCGCCGCCTCTGCCGCGCTGGATCAATACAATACCGATTAACGAAATACAGGCTATAACATGAATAACAATTAATGCAGTAATCATTTTTTTACCTCGGAAGCCTTTCTGACAATTTCCGCAAACGAATCTATCTTAAGGCTCGCTCCTCCCACCAGAGCCCCGTCGATATCCGGCTGCTTGATTAAATCGCTAATATTTTCCGGCTTAACACTGCCTCCGTACTGAATTCTCAGGCTCTGCGCCGACTCTTTATTATACAGCTTACTTAGTAAATCGCGAATAAATTTATGTACTTCTTGTGCCTGCTGGGGTGTTGCGGTTTTTCCTGTCCCGATCGCCCAGACCGGCTCATAGGCAAGCACAAGTTTCAGCACGTTTTCAAGAGAGATATTCTTTAATCCGTTCCTCACGTGATCTTCTAATACATCAAATGTCTTATTCGCCTCCCTCTCCTCTAAAGTTTCTCCGACGCAAACAATCGGAGTAAGTCCGCTGTCTAATGCTGCTTTAATCTTTTTATTTACGGTTTCGTTAGTCTCACAAAAGTATTTCCTGCGCTCAGAATGGCCGATAATCACAAAATTGCATCCCGCATCTTTTAACATTCTGGAAGAAAGTTCCCCTGTAAACGCCCCCTCGTCCTCCCAGAAAACATCCTGAGCACCTAACTGTATCACTGAATCACCAAGAGTTTCCTGAACTTCGCTTAATGCGGTAAAAGCAGGACAAAGCACTACGTCAACATTCTGATTTTCTATTTTATAAAGCGCCCTCTTTAAACCATTAGCCAACTCGATGGCTTCGGCTATGTTTTTATACATCTTCCAGTTTCCCGCAATAATCGTTTTTCTCATTTTAATTTTCGCTGAGCGCTGCAATACCGGGTAGAATCTTGCCCTCTAAAAACTCTAGACTCGCTCCTCCGCCGGTTGAAATATGGGTCATCTTATCTTCCAGCTTAAACTTCGCTACTGCAGCTGCTGTATCCCCTCCTCCGATAATAGTCGTGGCTTCAAGTGTAGTGATAAATTTAGCTATCTCCTCCGTCCCCTTGCTAAAGGCATCTATTTCAAATATGCCCATTGGGCCGTTCCAGAGAATAGTCTTGGCGATCTTTAATCTATCCTTAAACAAGGCAATGGTCTTTGTTCCTATATCAACCGCAATCTTCCCCTGCGGAATATTCTCACCCACCTCTTGTATATTTGCATCCGGTTTGATCTCATCTACGACTATATGATCAACCGGTAGTACGATTTCTTTATTCAGGCTCTTTGCTTTATCCAGCAATGACCTAGCCAGATCAAGCTTATCTCCTTCAAGCTTTGACTTACCGATTGTTTTACCCTGGGCCTTTAAAAATGTGTAAGACATCCCGCCTCCGATTAAAATCGCATCGCTCTTAGGAAGTAAGTTCTCAATCACCCCTATTTTATCAGAAACTTTAGCTCCGCCTAGGATAACCATAAACGGCTTCGCGGGATCCTTAATTGTACTACCCAGATACTTAATTTCCTTCTCCAGAAGAAATCCTGCAGCAGATTTGATATAATGCGTAACCCCTTCTGTAGAAGCATGGGCGCGATGGGCGGTCCCAAAGGCATCATTAATAAATATGTCGGCTAGGTTGGCTAATTGCTTAGCAAAATCACTGTCATTAGCCTCCTCTTGCGGATGAAATCGTAAATTTTCTAAAAGCACAACCTTTTCTTTAGCCCCCCGGATCTCTTCCTCAACCTCTTCTCCCACGCAGTTATCTAAAAACTTAACCGGCTCGCCTAATAAGTCGCTTAATCTTTTAGCTACAGGTTTAAGGCTGTATTTCTCGACAACTTTGCCTTTAGGCCTGCCTAAATGACTGATTAGTATGACTTTAGAAGCGTTTTGCTTTAATATATACTGTAAGGTTTCAAGGGTTGCTTTGATTCGGGTATCATCGGTGATATTCAGATGTTCATCCTGCGGGACGTTAAAATCCACTCTTACCAATACTTTTTTACCCTTTAAATCAATATCCCTTAAAGTAAGCTTGGCCATATCTTAATTTCCTCTTTGAATTTTCGGATTGTGTTAATATATAGTAATTTGGGTGCTTTGTCAATAGATTCATATGTCACTTTCTATGGGAGCATACTCAGTATTGATACTGAGATGGCTTCGATATTAAAGTAGACGTCGAATGCATCAAAGGTTTTTCGAAAGAAATCTACTGCCTAGCAACAGGATCAAGCTGGCTGTTTTTACAATGATTATAACCATGCAGGTATTAAACAAACCTAATACCGGCAGAAAGATAATGCCTGCAAATATACCGGCTACCCATCCACCGATTAAATCAGAGGCATAAAGCATACCTGCAACACCGCCTACTCCTTTAGCCTTCCCCAGATATATCTTGCCTGCTAAAGGAAATTCTAAACCGAGGAATAAACCGCAGATAAAGAAAAGCGAAATAAAAAGCAGCGCTGTAGGACCCCCCGACCATTGCAGCCTGCTTAGTATTAAAGCCATGAGATAGGTAAAAACAATAATCATGACTTCAACGATTATAAATAACTCTTTTAATCGCTTAATCTTTTCTATCTTAGAGGTAATTAATATACTCCCGGTGGCAGTGCCTGCCATAAACAAGCTGATTAATAAACCTATCCTGTGATACAAATACCCGTAATAAATCTGGTAACTGAAGATCAAAATCAGATTAGCCAGCATGCCAAAAAAACCGGTAGTGGCAATAGCACTCGTAATGATTATCTTTTGGCCTTGCCTGCGTAGGGAGAGCAGAAAGATTAACCCGGTGGCGGCAAAAGCTAAAATCAATATCTTGATTAAATTTAAAGATTCTAAGCGCTCCAAGGCCGAAGATAAACCGGGTGAAAACTTCTTATTCCAGAATACCATCATTTTAAAAACAGCCAGCGGCTGTAGATCCCGGTTGATTCTAGCCGGTGCTCCTTTAAGCGACTGTCTGAACCAATCAACCCAATATTCTTTCAGGCGGTAAGAAAGATATGAAGAAGTAAAGGTATTCGTTTGAATCTTTTGCGCATTGATTTTTTGCCAGATCGCTTCAGGAGTTACATTCATAATATCCCCGGAAGCAGAAGCAATATAGATATTATGCTCTCCGGGAATAATCCGCACACGTTCATAAACCTGATTCAATGTATCTAAAATACAACTGTTTAGCCCCTTAAGTTCGCTTGAAAGATATGTCAGAGAACCGGGAAGCCAAAAAGCTACAATCCCCTGCGGTTTTAATCGGCTCTTAACTAAAGCGAAGAACTCCTTGGTAAAAAAGCGATTAGTGGATAGATCAGATGGGCTGGATAATCCAATCAAAATCAGATCATACTCAAGCTGATTACTTTTTAGAAAAAGCCTGCCATCAGTATTTATAATCTGTACCCTCGGATCATTCAACTCTGAGCGGGTAAGTTCCGTAGGATACTTCTTTAATATTTTGATTACCAGAGGGTCGATC
>JBDRMO010000012.1:0-2571 GCA_043812095.1 Candidatus Omnitrophota bacterium
GGCAGGGGATATGCTTTAGATGGAATAGAAGAAGAAATAGATGAGATATACGGAACAAGCCTCAAGTTATACATGGAAGATCCCTACCATGTTTTTCCAATAAGTAATCCCACCCGTATAGTTATCGGTGATCCCAAGATAATAGATGTCGCTAACGTCTCTAAAACTGAATTGGCAATTAAACCACTTAAGCCCGGTAGTACTACTTTAATAATTTGGGATGATCACGGAGAGCAGACATACAATATTAGAGTCTTTAAGGAAAATGTAGAGGAGCTTAAGCAGCGCATAGATAATTTATTAGAGAAGCTCGATTTACCCGAGGTCTATACGCAGGCAGAAGAAAATGAGGAAAAGGTTATTCTTTTAGGAAGAGTTAAGAGTTCCGATGATAAGAAAAAAATTTCTACTGCCTTAGGCGGATTGTCAGGCAGTACGCTCGATCTTATTGATATAAAAGAAGAAGAAGCGGTTATAGAGATAGATGTGCAGCTTTTAGAGTTAAATACAGACGCAACAAAGACATTGGGTTTTACTTGGCCCGGTTCTATAAGTGCTGGTGAATCTAGCAAATATGTTGCTACGGCACTCAAAAAAAGTTTGGATCCTGTTTATCATGTTTTTGACTGGCCGCGCAGTACTGCTTGGTCTGTGACGCTTAATTTTTTAATCGAAGAAGGACAAGCCAAGATTCTTTCTCGGCCGCGGCTTTCCTGTCAAAGCGGTAAAGAAGCAGAATTATTAGTAGGAGGAGAGAAACCCATATTTACTACTTCAGTACAATCAACTGTAGGCTCATCTACTAATGTAGAGTATAAAGAGTACGGGATAAAATTAAAAATAAAACCCTCTGTAACCGCAGAGCAAAGGATAAAGCTGGCATTGAATATGGAGGTAAGTGAGGTAGGCGAAGCGGAGTTTCTTGGCGCTGAAAGTAGTAAAACAGCTCAGGCTTATCCTTTAACTAAGCGCTCTGCATCTACGGAACTGTATCTTGATGATGGCCAGACCTTAGCCATCGGCGGTCTGATAAAGCAGAAGAAAGAGGAGAGTAGAGGTAAGATCGCGGGATTAGGAGATATACCTCTTTTAGGTATATTGTTTAGAAGAAAGACAACTACAATAGGCGGGGGCGCAGGAGAGAAAGGTAACACGGAGTTATTTATTATACTTACGCCCACTATTGTTTCTGAAGACAGGCCCTTGAGGCAAGTGAAGAAGAAAGACGATAGTTGGCAGTTAGATTATTTGCCTGATATTGATATTGATGAGGGAGCCTTCGATCCGCTTACAAACTACACCAATATCCTGCAAAGCCGCATATTAGAAAATCTGACTTATCCTCTGGCTGCAAAAGAAGCAGGTTTTCAAGGTACTGTAAAATTGAGCTTACATCTTTCATACAGGGGCGAGGCCCTTGATGTGATAGTCAGGGATTCTTCCGGATACCAGATTCTTGATGACAATGCCGTATCTTTAGTTAAAGCCCGTTCTCCTTATCCGCCTTTTCCCTCCTCATTGGAAACAAAGGAGCTATGGATCGATATTCCGATAAACTATAGGTTAGATTAAAAAATGTCCAAGACCATTGTCCTGTTTAGTACAAAAGGAGGCGTGGGTAAAACTTTAATCGCTACCAACTTGGCTATAGCTCTGGCGAAAGATAAGACTAAG
Organism: Candidatus Omnitrophota bacterium; assembly: GCA_043812095.1. Classification (GTDB taxonomy): domain Bacteria; phylum Omnitrophota; class Gorgyraeia; order Gygaellales; family Profunditerraquicolaceae; genus JAHIZC01. Next base: position 1,675 of record JBDRMO010000012.1, read on the forward strand.
CCCGTTTGCATCATAGACTTAGACCTTGAAGTCGTCGGTGATATGGCCAGGATGTTAGGCTTGAAGCCGCAGAAGACATTAGTTGCCTTCTTGCACCATCTTAAAAATAAAAGGGAAGATAGCGAGGTCAAAAAAGATGATTTTTTAACGCGTTATTCTGAAGGTTTGGATTTTCTCCCTGGCGTTCCGAAGCCGCAGTTCTCCCCCCATTTTGATACCGGTTGTTTAAAAGATGTATTTGATATTCTCAAAAAACACTATGAGTATATAGTTGTCGACGGAGGGCAAAGTTTTAACGATAGCCTAATTAGTGCCTTAGACCAGTCCAATCTTATTTTGTTGGTGGTTACTCCGGATATCCTTTCCATATACCAGACTAAATGGACTCTGGATACCTTGCAATCTCTGCAATTTCCCTTGCGGATGGTAAAGATTATTTTGAATCGAGCCGAGTCCATCTCCTCTATTAGTCCGCAGGAAGTAAGTTCAGTCCTACCTTGCGAAATTATTGCGATGATACCCTCAGAAGGAAAGGTAGCTATGCAGGCAGTTAACCTGGGAAAGCCTATTCTAAGCAGTGTTCCGCGCAGTAAGATCGCCTTAAGTATTAATAAACTTGCAGGAGATATTTCTACTCGCGATGATTTATTTATTGAGAGCACCCAGATAAGCGAAATGAGGCCTTTGGTAAAAGATTTACAGAAGCCGGCAGGAGAGTTTTGGGTAGCGTCAGGCTTAACCGAAGAGATGCAAGAGGAAAGAGAGGTAGCTACTAAAGATGATCAAATAGTTAATCTTAAGCAACAGGTTCATAGGCGGCTTATTGCCGAGTTGGATCTCAAAAAAATGCAGCTAGTTGCGCTTAGCGGCCAACATCGGTTAAAAGAATTAAGAGAA
>JBDRMO010000013.1:0-24752 GCA_043812095.1 Candidatus Omnitrophota bacterium
GTAGCAATAAATACTACCTCTTCTGCTCCCTGCCAAACCTCAGGCTGAGAAAAACTTACTAGTTTAGTTTCAATAGCTATATCAACTATTATATTTGTATTTCCGCTGACTGTATAGGTAAGCACACCGAGATCAGAAGTAAAATAATCATCTAAATCAAAGGCATCAATTAATGACTGATTCTCTCGCCATGATTGATTAACTATGGTTTGGGTTTGTTCAGGCTGATTGGACTGCATTATAGGAACATATCCGGCATATAACACGTAACTTGCGCTTTGAGATTTGCCTATACAAACCTCACTAATACTATCTTGATATAACTTATAAGAAGGGGAAACACGGCCCCCTCCTCCTCCATTTGGCGTGCCTGAGTTTAGCCTGTAACTTACGCTCTGCGCAGAAAAAGCAAACACATCCCGTATCGGCCCAAAGGCGACTACATGCAGAATAATCAGTATGCTCGCGCAAATCCGATAAACCAAATTGTGTCTTTCCCAAAAATAATTCATAATCTTATTCTAAGCTCAGCATAATTATTCGTGCATAAGCAGTGTGTCGATCAACCGGTTCACCATTTAAAACAGAGCTAAACAACTGCTGATTACCAGTATACAAAGTGATTTGATTTGCATTATCAATTTTGAGTGCTGGATTTCTTATAACTTTGTTACCATCTGGATTCGTCACATAAAAATGAGGTGTCAACCAAGCATCTACGCCATTTATATTATCAGCACAAAATATCATGGGAAGAACTTTAGTTGTTCCTAGATTATGAGTTTTTGTATATATAGCATTCTTTGTTATTGCAAACCATCCACTATCATAAGTCTTAAAAGCTGAAGGTGGCAATTTTGCATTTGCATCTAAAGGTAATAGTGTATTCGCAACAGGAGTTATACTTACCCCTACATTACCTATTGTATCTGAATCTTTAGCATGACCGGCTTCATCCGCCCTGATCGCATACCCCGCACTAGTTATCCTTTGCCTTGGACTCATTACTTCTGCACCCACCTTGATCTCTAGGAAGTAGGGTATATCAAAAGCAAGGTTTAAGTTAGCTACTGAACCAAGCAGGACGTTAAAGACTCCTTTCTGGATTACTACTCCTACTTGAGTTTCCTGCCAGAGAAGATTACCGGCACTTTCAGCGTCATAGATTCTGAAGGTGAGCTCATATGAACCATTGAGCGAAGCGCCACCTGAATCTGTAAGTTTGCCCTGGTAGTTGATTAGGTGGGGAACGGCAGCGTAACACAAAGAAACCATCAGAATAATAAAAACTGGGATAAAGAATGAATTTCTAAGAACTTTCATTTTAAACCTCCTAATTTGCAGTTTGATAGGTAAAATTCTGTGTCGGCAAAGCTGTCCCGTCAGAAGCTGATTGAGTAACTGACTTAAGTAACGAACGGCTTGTATCCTGGCTGTATTCATATCCTAATACATATCTCCAAACCAAATCATTATTCATTCTTATCTCTATTTCTTTTAGACGCTTGGCCGTTGCAATCTTAGAGGTGCTGATATAACTTGAGGAAACATCATCTCTGGCTTCCGAGAAAAACTCTACGGAATTCGTAGGTGAAATACCGATTTCATTTCCGGTATAATCAATGCGGCTTAAATAAGATTTACCCTGGTCTTCTGTATAGATATATTCAATATAATTACCGTTTGTATCAACTGCCTTGGTCATATACCAACTAAAGGTACCCTGGCTTGAGGTTTCTTTAGAGCCAGGTAACTCACCTAACCTTAAAACACTCCCATCTTTTCCTACAACCTTCCAGGAATCATCCGGCTCTTTAAAGAATTTAGTAAATGAAGACTCAATCTTTGCCTGATAGAGATTATCAATTAGATGTACCAATTCTGTGGTACCTCCATCGGTAACAAAATAAAATGTATCCTGTTCATCAATGTAGCTTGGCGGGCCTGAGCGGGTTGAGCGCACGATATGCCCTGGATCAAAACTAAATCCCATCCCCACCCATGAATTACCACTGGAAGAACGATAAGTAAGGCCTAATGCGGGCTGCATACCCTTTCTTCCCGGGGGCACGGTAATAGGTATAGCGTGGCTGAATGCGCCGGTAAATAAATCCGGTAAAGGAACTTTTACGCCACCACCGATTGGAATTCCCTGAGGGGTTAGGTTCTTTAATGCGGCGTAAGTAGAAAAGTGGATTATTGAAAAACTGACTGTATAGCTATCAACCGGAACTACCGAGGTTTTGCCTGTAGGGATAATTTCATTTTGGATACTATCGTAAAGGCCTAATTCTACGGGAGTACCCGGGACTTCTCCTTGATTTAAGGTATATATAATCTCAATTTCTTCATTAAAAACTAACCCGTAAGGTTTACACTCTACTACGCTCAATAAAGATGTATAATTGGGTATAGCTTGCTCAAGAGCTTCCTTGTCAACAGTTAGGATTTGTATCTGCCGCGTCTCACTCAATGCACCTTCAGGGATAACCACTTTAACCTTTCCATCCGATGAAACTACTTCTCCGCCTTCAGACCCGATACTTACTCCCAGGTAGAGATGCACAGTAATTGAATCAGAGCCTGTATTTCCTGCGGCATCAGTGGCATCCTTAGTTAACGTATTTTCTCCTTCAAAAAGATTCCTGCTTTCAGAGAATGGCGAGCCATCAACCGTACCTGCGAGAATAACCAGCGGTTCATCGACAATCGCGCCGTTAGCAGGAGAGCTGATTACTACAACCGGAGGTGACTTATCAATAGTAAAACTAACCGAGTCAGTTGAAGTATTGCCTGCTAGATCTTGAGCAGTTAGAGTGATGTTATAGTTCCCTTCGTTGACGTAAGGAGAATTATTACCCGTGACAACTATTTGCTCTGGAAGAGTCACATCGTCACTAACAATATAGGAAAGGATTATATTCTGATTCGTAGGGCTAATAACTGGATTTATCGAAAGGAAGGGTGGAGTCGTATCAGGTTCCGATCCGATTAATTCATAGCTTAATTGAGCTACTGCACCTCCCCCATTCTCATAATACTCCATCTTAATAGTATGGTTGCCTGCGGGGATGTTGATATTATTGGAGTAGAGCGTGGGCGCCTGATCAATCCATTCATCGATTATTAGGATACTGTCTATCCATAACCTTACTCCATCATCTACGTTAACAGTAAATTCATATTCTCCAGCAGTGAAATATTCTGTTTTTGTCCAGCGAACCATAAAATTATTATCACTGATGCTCGAGTCCGGTCTATTTGTACCCCAATCAAAATTAATCTCCCAATCTTCACGAGTTAAATCAGAAGCACCACTGGGGAAACTTGGACCTGACCCGCCTGAGGGATTATTATAGTATTCACCGAAGAATGATTCTGATGGCGGTGGTGGCGGTGGAGGTTCAGCAGTATCTAATACTATCGTATCTGTAACAGCATTTGACCAATTGCCTGCCACATCGCTAAACTTAACATAAACTGTCTTGGTGCCGTCTGCTGATTCTAGAACCCAGGCTTTATTTGTAGAGTAAGCTTCAGGAGCTAACCAGCTAGAGCCATCGTTAGAGAATTGCATCTGGCTAACGCCTGAGCCTGAGTCAGTTGCAGAGAGATCTAGGGCAACTAAAGTTGAATCGGTATATGCCGCACCGTTATCAATAGTGATTGAGCCGGTGGGGGGAGTAGTATCAATATCGTCTGCACCATATAATTTTACTTCAAATATGCGAGGATTACGATTTTGGACTCGATGAATATATATTCTGACATACCGGAATGAACCATTTAGGCCATAATCTAATCGATAAGGATTGACGCTTCCTCCCAGGGAGGATAAACCGACATGGAGATTAGTCCAATCATTACCGTCATTCGAACCCTGGATATCGTAATCTGACGAACCGTAGCTCTTATTCCAGTGTATAGAAATCTGGGAAAGATTATGAGGCATTCCTAAATCAAATTCCACCCACCAGTAAGATTTCCTATCCCTTCCGCGCCAATAACTAGAGAGATTACCATCGATAGTATTAGAAGGATAATAAGAACGATAATAATCTGAGGAACTAACAGAAAGGATGGGAAGTTCAGTTTGTGCAAAAGCAGGAATAACGATTACGAAAAATAACAAAACCAAACCTCCTAGAAGCAGCGCTCTATTTGGTTTGGTTAATTGTTTCTGGAACATAAACCTCCCTTGGTTTAAGTCCCGTGGCTAACTTAGTTAAAGTATAACACTTGGCTGTACGGGATTCAAGATGTCGAGAGATTTGACTAATAATAAAATTTTACTATTCCTCATCGATTTTCTTAGCATTTTATGACCGAGTAAATTTTTGTAACTGGTTGATTTCATTTAATTTAAATCAACGTTAAATCCCAGCCTTTTCTTAACTTTGTCAATAAACTCAGGAATGGCAAATGGTTTATACACATAGTCAGTAATCCCCAACTTCTCTGCCCTACGCTCTGCTTCCGTATCTATATACCCGGTAATAAGGATCTCTGGAATCCTGGGTTTATTATAATTTTCGGATAATTCTCTAATTCTTTTAATCGTTTCGATGCCGTCTATTCCGGGAATTTTTATATCCGCGATTATCAAGTCGAAATTTATGTTTCTCGCTTTTCCTAAAGCCTCTTCTCCGTTTCTAGCGGTGGTTACATCATGGCCGTGACTTTGTAGAAATTTGCTGACCGTTTTTAAGACTAAACTATCATCATCAATCAGTAATATATGCCTTGGTTTTAGGTCTGTAATTTTATTTTCCTTAATAAGAGCAGACGCTACATCTGTCTGGCCGGTAGCTCTTACTTCCTTCTCCCCTACCCATCTGTCTAAACTGGATTTTCTAAAACGTAGTTGTTTGCCGATTTTACAAGAAGGAATCTTATTTTTTTGAGAAAGTTTATAAATTGTACTTTTAGAAACATTCAGATATTTACTAACTTCGTCAATATTAAAGAACTTCTCCTCCATTAAATCTCCCTTTCTATTAACCGTTAATATCTATTTTTATCCGTTTATAGTTGATTTTAGCCTAACACTGATAAACATCTTGTCAAGTATTATTTTTTTAAAAATAAGGGACGGTTCTATTTTCATCGACCACAAAAAACAAAACCGCCCCTTGTTCTACTTAATATTATAGCATAAAAACAAAAAAGGGCATCCTTCTATTCAAAAAGAAAGATGCCCCTCTAGCCGCTATTGCAATTAGAAAGTGTACTTTATTTCTGCAAATACCTGGTCATTCTTGTCAAATTGGCCGTTTAAATGCTGCTCCTTGCCCTCAAAGATTTGTAAACCTACAGTAGCTAACCACTGATCGCTGAATTCATAGCTCACCTTCGGGCTGATCCGCCAATCATTGTCGTCACCGTAAAGAATCAGCACTTGAGGCTTAAGTCTTTCATGCAGGAAATCCGTGCCGACCAATAAGGTTAAAATCGTTTCGCACTCATCCAACGGCCCGCGGGTTGCGCCGTTAAGTAAAGTATACATCGAGGTATCAAATTGTTCCGTAGCCCTTGCCCACATCTGAATGAATTGGAAACTAAACATCCAGTTCGTAAAGAAACTTTTATCAAACCCTAAAACATAATTATACTGGTTTACGTCTACTGTGCTGGGATTTGTCTGTTTGATCGTCTTATCGGTGCCGATATTCATCGCATCGCCGGTAATATAGGCCAGCTCACCTCTAAGCGTCCAACCTTTGGCAAATCCTGGAAATAATATCCCCTCCGTTATAGTTTTCGAAAATGTCCCTCCGAAAACATTTATCTGTTCTGCGCGTCGGGTAAGAGAAAACGTCGGCGGACCTCCTCCGTAAATCATCTGAGTGTAAGCAGAAGAGGCGAAGCTATAAGTATTCAGATAATTCAGAGTATATTCAAAAGCGTGTCCCTCGATAATTTGCCGCCATCTTAAGCCGACTTTTGTATTTTCAGCAGTACGACTTGGTCTTTCGCTGACACTATTTACCGTAACGCCGCCTTGGGTCAATTGCTGTACGCCTTCAGCTCCAAGCCTTACCGCTCTGAGAGTAAACGGCGCACCTGCCGGAGCATAATAATTAGCCTCGTAATCAGGGATCAAGAGAAGCTGCAGCTGGGCATTTGTAAGGATACTTGCCTCGATATTCGCCATCCATAAAGGTATACGGGAATCCACATAATCCTTCAGTGTCCACTCCCGATAATCTAGGGGATTGACGATATCAAGAACCCTTACGCCATCTGCAGTCCCCCAGACAACCTGCTGTTTTCCTAACCTGAAGTCCACCCTATCAGTTAAAATATCAAGATAGCATTCTCTTAGCCACTGCATCTTTTCAGGCTTTTTTAATTTCTTATTACTCTTAGATTCCCATTGAGGGTCATTATCATAAACGCTCTCGAGCTGATATACTGAATCGTAAAACCACCGCAAGATCGTAAAAAACTTAACATTATCACTGAATGAATACTCCCCCTCAAGGTTTATAATATTAGCCATCTTCATAAACTCATCTAACCCGTGAGCTGTACGCAGAGAAGTCTCATTCTTCAAATATCCTGCAATTTGTAAGTTTTCAAAAGGCAGCGCCTTTTTTAAGAGGCCGTAAATCGGTCCCCGATCAATCTCAATTGCTGCCTGCGCGTTAGATATAAAAATTAACGCAGGAATAATTAACAATAAAACAACTTTCAACCTGAATCTCATCTTCACCTCCTTAATTACCATCTCTGTCTCATCAGGGTTTTCTGTGTAAAGACCTCTTCTGAAAGCCCCTGGTCAAACTTTATCTCATCAAATATGATTATACTTTTGTGCCCTGTGCGCAGGTCGTGTCCTTCTACGCGGGTCTGGGCAGGATATTCCTTGCCATCGACATCAATGATCTCCCAGCCTCTAAAAAGAGTCCGGACCATCTCTCCCTTAGCGTCATAAATCTGATCTAAGATATTCCCGCCGAATTTTTTAGAAACATAGGTGATTCTTTTTGAGTAGTACCACGGCTCTACCTTAGGATGACATTCTATAATAAAGACCGCCTCATCCTTGTGATAAACCTTGCCATCGAATAAAGAGGTATAGCCTTTAAAGGTTTCTTCACCGACTAGGGCATAAGTTTCATCATCAAATTGGCGCGAGGTGATTTCTTCGTTAGTAAAATCAGAGCCCATAAAAGAATCGTTTGCCTGTCCGGCAGAAACCTTACGGATCTTCCTTAAAGACGGCAGCCACAACCAAACATCCTGGTCTCTATCCGGATTCATATAATTCCAGGTAAGAGTGGTTAAACCTTTGACTGAGGTAGGCTCTGTAAACATAACTGAATCTTTATAGGAAAGATCATCGGATTCTCTGCCGAGAATAATCCTTTGGCGCAAAAACCTGCGGTTTCTTTTTGAGCCATCTCTTTCGATAAACACAACATCACCGATAGATTGATAGTCTCTAGCAAAGAGAGAGTATTTGTTAAAATACTTTATCTCCATAATCTCATCAGCGCTCATCCCTGCCTCTGGCTTATGCACGAGGAAATATTCCAGGTCCATGGCTAACGCATAACCTGAGATCAGGAATATCCCTAAGAGCAGTAAAATAAACTTCTTCATTCCTCCTCCTTTCTATTTCTTCAAAAATTTAGGTTTAACTGTCATGATCATCGAAGGCAATACAATCAATGTTCCGACAGCGTTAAAAAATATAAAGAATCCTAAAAGCGCACCTAATCTCGCCTGCATTAGTATCGGCGAAAACATCCAGGTACCTATACCAATAGTGAGCGTCAAGCCGGTGAAGAACACTGCTTTACCGGATGTGGAGACTGCCTCGATTAATGCGTCCTTCAGCGAACAGCTTCTCTCCCTTAATACATCTTTTACCCGTGAAACAATATATAATCCAAAATCATCGCCGAATCCGATCCCTAAAGCGACCATCGGAATCATCTCCGCGGTCAAACCGACCTTCATAAAACCTAATAGCCCAAACACCAAAAGTGTACGGAAAATTAAAGGTATAGTCAGGAGCCAACCGGAGATAAACGAGCCATAGGCTAACGCAAGACAGATAAACACCAAGAATGAAGTTCCCAGAGAATTAATCGGCAACATCTTAGCTACTATCTGATTGACCGCAGCGAGCATACCGATATTACCTCCGGCATAAGAAAACTCTATGCTCTCGTCCTTATGATTTGTCTTAATCCATTGGTCGGTCTTTTTAATTACTTCATTTATCGTTGCTGCCTTATGATCACGCAGGTCTACTTTTATGTTAGCATATTGATAGTTGGGATTTACCACCGGATCAAAATCTCCGGGAAATCCGGTTAAGGAATATAAAAACAGGTACTCGGCTATGGTCTTATCCTGATCGGGGATGCGGAATTCCCTTCTTTCTCCGGCGAACATCACCATATTCATCCCTTTAACATACTCGACTAAAGATAGAGTGCGTCCGACTCCTTTGACTTCCCTCTCTAAATAACGCTGCAAACCATCCATCTCTTTCAGTGCGTTGGAACTTAAGAATGCGTCCTCTGACTTTCCTTCAATAAACACATAATAAGGATCAGATGTAGAAAATTTCTCGCTGATAAATTTCTCAGCCAGGTTATAAGGGCTTTGGCTATAAAGCAAAGACGTACCCGGCCTCTTATCCCCTATGGTCAACTTGCTTGTCTGGAGAATAGCCATAAGAGTGAGGATAAAGAAAATAGAAATCACTACCCAGCGGGAAGTTTTATTTACCGCCAGCCTTGCAAAATAAGCCAATATCTTATTAGTGAGCGTGGTTTTTTCTTCCCTGATAATCTCAAGGCGTTTGGGCGGCTTCATAAAAGAAAGCAACGCCGGCACTAATATATTGGTAGTAAAAAAGATACTTAATATTCCAAAGCCAATCGCAATTGCCAGACTTCTTACCATTCCTAAAGGAACCGCAAGTAACGTAAAAGGGGCGATACCGTCGGTAAATAGTCCGGTAAATGCGGGGATGAATAATGAACGGGTAATCTTAATTGCTGCGGCTTTAGAATCTTTCTTGTGCTGGCTCATATATTCATAGTAACGCTTGATAAACTGAACGGAGTGGCTTACTCCTAAGGCAAAAACTAAAAATGGCGCAAGGATTATAGAGGGGGTGAGTTTATACCCAAAAAGTGCGATCAAGCCTAGCCCCCAAAGTGTGGACATCGTCGCAGAAATCAAAGGCAGAAGTATGCCGCGTTTAGACTTAAAGGCACCATATAAAGCAAAAGACATAACTAATAGAGTAAACGGAAAAAGCAGAAGCATACGTGGAAGGTAATAATCCAGCCAGCCTTGTAAAACCGGCTGTCCCGATAAATAAATCTTATGATTCTTATCTTCGAACTGCTTCTTAAAACCGTTGAGTAACTTAAATATCGTCCTTGCCGAAACATCCGATTCAAAATCTGCCTGAATCAGTGCAGCTTTAAAATCCTGAGAGACCAGGCTGCCATATACAAGAGGGTTACGGATTATTTTCTGTTGCAGCTCAGCTATCTCTATCGGTGACTCCGGCGGAACATCCATCAATCTTTCGCTAGAGAATCCTTCCTCATTAGCCTCAACATTTTTAATTTTCCGGGCAGATAGAGAAACCACCCTCCCTGCGTTTATGCCGTCGGTTAAATAGAGTTCATTGGTTATCTGCCAGATTTTATCCAGTGTTATGGAATTAAGGATAATGCCGTCTTTAACCTCAATAGCAACGGACACCTGATTCAAACCGCCGAACACTTCATTTAGTCTGTTTTGGATTTTTAAATAGGGGTGTTTCAGGGGATAAAAATCACCAAGGTTCGTTCTAAAAGAGAGATCCTTTAGCTGATATCCGAAAAATAAACTGATAATCAAACAAAGGCTTAAAAACCCGAATCTATATTTAATTAAACCATGACTAAACCAATTGATAAATTTTCTCATTAACTAACCGATTCTTTCCTCAGGCTTTCCTTATCGACTTTGCCGGCATTATTCTTAGGGAGAGACTGCCTAAATTCAAAATAATGGGGGATCTTAAAATGCGCCAGATGCTTTCGGCAAAAATATCGCAAGTCATTCTCATCAAGCTTGCTTCCCTCCTTTAATACAATGTAAGCTTTCGGGACCTCGCCCCTTAAATTGTCTTGCACTCCGACGACACACACCTCTATGACTTGCGGATGCTTATGTATTGCACTTTCTACCTCGGGCTCAAAAACTATCTCGCCAGCAACTTTAATCATCTCTTTTTTTCTGCCGACGATGTAAAGAAAGCCTTCCGTATCAGCCTTACCTAAATCCCCGGTATGAAACCAACCGTTGCGGGCAGTCCAAGCAGTAGCATCTGGGTCCTTGTAATAACCATCGGTTACCACCCAGCTGCGGACTACAAGCTCCCCGATCTCTCCGGCTGGTAGCTCCTTATCTCCTGCGTCGAATATCTTTGCATCCATCCAGGGAGTAGGCTTACCTATACTTTCAACTTTGTTTGAGCCTCTGGGTAAGACTACCGCGGGGCCCTGGGTCTCAGTCATACCCCAGCCATTGATCAGATCTGCCTTAGGGCAAAATTTATGAAAACGCTTTAATTGATCCGGCGAGCTGGGCGCGCCGAAACTGACTACCCACTTAAGATTGGTTAAATCGTAGGTCTCAAATTCTTTTAACTGTAAGATCGCATAATACATCGAGGGAACTAACCAAAAACAGGTTACTTTATGATCCTGGAGATTTTTTAAAAACTCTAAGGGTATGAAACGGTCCATCAAGATAACCTGAGCGCCCAAAAAAACCATACAATGGATAAAGACTAAGCCCCCTAAATGTGAAAAAGGTAAAGCTCCGCACAAAGCCACATCTTCTTGGCCGATATTGACGAAATACTCCATTGATTTTGCGGGTGCTCCTACCTGAAGATAATTGCACAGGACGCCTTTAGGCTTACCGGTAGTACCGGAAGTATAAAAAATACAGGAAAGGTCTTTATCAGGTATATCAAATATCTGAATTGAATCAGACCCGCCTGCTAATAAATCATCAAAACTCAGAAAATTGTCTTTCTTCTCCTGGATGAGAATTATCTCTTTAAGAGAATCGCATTTTTTCTTGAGCCCCATTAAAAAAAGGTTAGGTTTGGATTTTGTAATCAAAATTTTTGTTTGGGAGTGGCTCATACATGAAGCTAGCTCGGCTTCGGTAAGCATAAAATCCAGAGGTATTGCAGTTGCGCCGATTGACCAGATCGCCAAATAACTATAAATATATTCCGGACAATTAGGAAGATACATAGCAATCTTATCGCCTTTTTTTACTCCTAATTTTATCAGGCTGTCTGTTAATTTATAAGATTTATTCTGTAGTTGGACAAAAGAGATGGGCTGATTCTTGAAAATCAGAGCGGCTCTATGTTTATACTTCTGAGCTTGTGTTTCTAAGTGTTTAGCTATATTCATTGGAATCCAGGTGAGAAATATAGTAAAATTTTACTATATTATTATGGCAAATAACTAGAGGGGTGTCAAGAAAATTTTAAAAGGAATGAAACTTAATGGGAAAGATGAGGTTAGGAACTTTTTTGCGGTTCAATGACTACCTTTATGCAATCTTTAGCTTCGCTTACAAGCTTAAAACCTAATCCTGTCTCTTCAAGACTTAAACGGTGGGTAACTAATTTTTGTAAAGGCAGATTTGCGGTTTTTATCAAACCTATTGCCTGTTTTATGTCATCTGGGCCGCCTCCGTAAGAGTGCATAATCTTTATGCTCTGGCGCCAAAAAGTATTTACCGGTATTGGCAGATTAACTCCCTGCTCAGTTGGCGCAAAACATAAAATAGTCCCTGCGCAGTCAACGCCTTGTATCGCCTGCTGGAAAGCTGATAAGGCGCTGGTGCAGACAATAACAAGATCAGCGAGCCGATTATCATTGACTTTACGGAAACCGGAGATCACGTCCTCTTTGGCATCTATCACAGCAGTAGTTCCTAAATCCTGCGCTAATTTTAACCGATATTGATTTACATCCGTAACCACGATCGTCTTTACTCCGGAATTAACCGCCAGGATAAGATGTAATAACCCTGAAATGCCGCTGCCTAAAATTAATATGCTTTGGTTCGGCTTAAGATCCGCCATTCTCTGAGCCCGGAGAACACAGGCTATCGGCTCAATAAAGGTACCTGCTTCAAACGACAGCTGATCAGGCAAGAGGAACGTGCCGCGCTCAACATTAATGCCGGGAACCCGGATGTATTCGGAAAAACCTCCCGGAAAGTAATTTGTAGCCTGAAGTGTTTTGCAAACAGTATGATTTCCGCTTAAGCAGTAGCGGCAGGTATTACAGGGCACATGGTGAGAAACAAATATCCTGTCCCCGACTTTGAATTTTTTTACTTTATTACCGACTTCAACGATTTTACCTGTAGCCTCATGGCCTAAAACCAACGGCGCCTTTTTTATCCGATACCACTCCATCACATCGCTTCCGCAAATACCGCTAGCTTTAACCTTCATCAGGATTTCATCGTCGGAGATTTGTGGTTTCGGCAACTCTTCTAACCTTACATCCTGATTCCTATAATACATTGCAACTTGCATTATTTGTTTTTCTTCTTAGAGATTGCTTCTTTGTAAATATCCTGCGCATGCTTTACGCTGGCATTTTCATGGATAATCGCCCGGAGTGATTTGGCCATAGCTACAGGGTGCACACTCTGCCAGACATTTCTTCCCAGATTAACTCCGATTGCCCCATCCTCTATACCGCTGTGCACGAATTTAAATACCTCTAGCTCTGAGTTACATTTCGGGCCTCCGGCAATAACCACAGGAACCGGACATCCGCAGACAACCTTATCAAAATCTTTTTCGCACCAGTAGGTCTTAACGATCCGCGCTCCTAATTCTGCACAGATCCGGCAGGCCAAACCTAGATAGCGGGCATCACGCTGCTCTAATTCGCGGCCGACAGCCGTAACTGCCATAACCGGAATCCCGAAATTTTCACAATCATTTACTAATTTTGATAAATTTAGCAGGGTTTGTTTCTCATATGCGCTGCCCACAAAGACAGATATACCGACGGCAGAAGCATTAAGCCGGATTATCTCTTCTATGGAAGTAGTAAGCCCTTCATTTGCGAGATCCGTTCCTACCATGCTTGTTCCTCCGGAGACCCTAAGAATAATCGGCTTGGTGTTGCCTGCGTCTACGCAAGCGCGTAATACTCCCCTGGTAACAAAAAGGCCATCGGCAAATTCCAGAAGCGGTTTGATCGTCTCACCCGGCTTCTCCAGACAGCGCGTAGGCCCCTGAAAGTATCCGTGGTCAATAGGCAGAAAGAAGCAACGGCCATCCGGCTGAATTAACTGTTTTAAACGATTCTGCATACCCCAGTCCATCTTATTACCTCCCTTTCTGCTTGGCGAGTTCGACTTGATCAAAGTATAGGATACCTTTAGCTTCAGGCCTAGGTTCCAACTGATAACTTTGTAGGGGAAAATCTAAATTAAAGTTGTTATCTGCATCTTGCGGCTGCCAGTCATCACGAGCAACGAACTCCTGAAACGGACAGGCTATCTGTTTCCAGCCTTCGAAATCATCAACTACCATAAAACGCCACATTTCATTTCCATTATCTTTTATATCAAGGGCGATATTTGTACCTGAATTAGCACCATACAAATAAAAAGATATTGCACCATAATCCTGCCAATTAATCTCCTTGGGTTTAACCAGCCAACCGGCATTACTTGCATCCAGATTAAAACCTTTGGCAACCCACATATATCCTCCGGGAAGAGCATTGAATGTAAGTTTTAATGACTGCTCTCCTGAATTCTTTATCTCTCTATCCCCCGCCACTTCTACGCTGGATCCATTTCCTGCTCCGAAATCAACCGTACCATCAGGCCCTCCGGAGATTGCGCATTCGAAATCATCAAGTAAGATGTTGTTTTCTTGCGCTAAAGCCAGGGTTATAAAACAAAGGGAAAAAAGTGAAAATAAGACTATTCCTCTCATGCTGCCTCCTGATTATTATTGCCTTTGTTATTTTTTTCGACTGTTGCATGCCCTACTAGCTTTACTGCAACATCATCTATAATAGCATAAATGCAGGGAAGTGCAATTAAAGTTAGAAGCGTGGCACAGATGATTCCCCAAACAATGGTAAGAGCCATTGGCTTTAAGAAAGGGTCGCCTCCGCCGATTCCGTAAGCTGTAGGAGTTAAACCTAAAGCGGTAGTTATGGTTGTGAGGAGAACCGGCCTTAACCTTAGCTGTCCGGCCTGAACTATTGAATCCCGCCTTTCCACACCTTTACGGCGTAGATTGTTTACGAAATCGACTAAGACAATAGAATCATTTACCACTATTCCGGCAAGACCGACTGCTCCCATCAACATGAAGAAACTTAAACTCAAACCATGAAAATAAAATGCCCAGATAACGCCGATTAAACCAAAGGGTATCGCCATCATTACCACTAAAGGCTGTATTAAAGAGTTAAAATTAGTAGCTAAAATGAAGAAAATCAGGATAAACGCCAGAATAAATGCCTTGGCAAAACTTTTCATCGAGCGTACATTCTCCTCCTGCTCACCTGAATACTCTATACTGTATCCCGGATAGCTCTTGGGGATATCTTTAAACTCATTTGCTATGGCATGATTAGCTTTAAAAGAAGTAATATTTTTATTATCTACATCGGCCCTGATAGTAACTACTCTCTTGCCGTCTAAGTGACGAATGCGTACTACCGATGTCTTATCCTCAAGGCGGGCAACCTTATTTAACGGAATGAGATTACCGAATCTATTAGGGATCAGTATCTTATCAAAAGCCCCCACTTTAGTACGATACTCTTCGGGGAACCGCACAAGCACATCAATCTCCTCTTCTGCTTTAACCGGTTTAATTGATGTGGCAACCCCGCCCTTAAAGACATTACGTATGGAAGCAGCTATCTCGCCCACAGAAAGATAAGCCTGCGCTGCGCGATCCTCATCAACAACCACCCGGATCTCTCCCCGGCCAAGTTCGTAATCCGAGGCAATATCAGAGACGCCCTTTAAGCCTTCCAGGAACACGAATATTTTATTGGAGATTTCTTCTAATACTGAGAACTTTTCTCCTCTGACCTGAACCGCTACGGGTTTTCCAACCGGAGGCCCTCCTTCATGCTTTTCAAAATATAACTTTTCAAAGCCTTTTATCTCCTTTGTTTTTTCTCTGAGGTCATCGATAATCTGACTGACGGTTCTATTTCGCTCTTTAAAAGGCGTTAGAAAAACAGTGATCTGGACCACATGGCTTCCGGACTGACCGTAAGGGTCAAACATCCATGTTTCTCCGATTGAACCAACTTGAGTTGTGTAGGCATCCAAAATACTTTCCGGAAGTTCCGCTACTTTTTCTTCGATCTGCCTGACTAAATCATTAGTAGCATAAATGTCAGTACCAACAGGGGCCTCTGCGCGTACCCAGAACTCCTCGATTCCTTCTTCTGAGCCGAAAAGGACAAAAGACATTCGTCCGGCGCGTAAAAAAGTCAATACCAGCACAACTACCAACCCGGCAAATACCCAATAACGCCGGTTTAAAGCTTTGCTCAGAATCGAAGTATAGATCTTCACTAGTTTCTTAAACCAAGGTTGCTCTTTTTTAGAGTGGAATTTCTTTCCGATATGCACAAAGTCCGCAAAATGTGAAGGAAGAATAACTAAAGCTTCAAATAATGATGCACTTAACGCGATTATAACAACCCAGGGTATGCCCCAGATAAATTTACCGAGCATCCCCTCCATAAACATCAGCGGACTGAAAGCGGCGATCGTGGTAATCACGGTAGCAGTGACCGGCTTTGCCACTTCCTGCGTGCCGATGATCGCTGCCTGCCGCGGCCCTAATCCTCCTTCTAAATAACGTGAACAATTTTCTGCGACAATAATCCCGTCGTCAACCAACATCCCTAAAACAATGATCAAGCCAAACATAGTAATCAGGTTAACGCTCAAGCCCATAAACCCCATCGTAGCTAAGGTAGCGGAAAAAGCAATCGGGATTCCTAAGGCAGTCAATAGGGCAGTACGAAAATCCAGAAAAACCATCAGCACGATACAAACTAAAATCAAGCCAATGATCCCGTTGTTTTTCAATACCCCCAATCTTCTTCTGATGTAATAAGAAACATCATCTATGTAAGAAACCTTGAGTTTTGAATCTACCCCGGTGATGAAATTTTCGGCATCCTTTTTTACGCGATCGACTATTTTGATTGCATCTCCGCTTGCGCGTTTGATTACGGTAAGGTTAATTGACCTGGTGCCAAAGCTTTTATTGATCATGTCTTCATCTTCAAAAGCAAACTTAACATTTGCCACGTCTCTTATACGCAGCCAATTACCCAGCTCATTGGCCCGGATAATTACATTTTCGATCTCTTCCTGAGTATAAAATTCTCCGGTCGTGCGGATGCTGAATTCCTTTTCACCTCGGAGCTTGCCTCCGGGGATGGTTTTATTCCTATTGCGAAGCGCTTGCATTATCTCTTCGATACTTAAATGCACATCTTTTAATTTCTCCGGGTCAACTTCAACCCAAACTTCCCTATCCCTCCATCCCTGACGGGAGACAGATGAAACTCCCGGAATATCTTCTAATATGTCTCCCAACTGTTCTGCGTAATCCTGAAGCTTCTCTTCGCTTAAGTCTCCACTCAAGGCAACCTGTAGAACAGGAATCTCGCCCGAAGTAATCTCTGTTACCAAAGGTTCTTCTGCTTCTGCGGGTAAATCTTGCACGCGGTCAACCGCCTGCTTGATATCGTCGACAACCTTGGCCTTATCTTTGACATCCTGATTAATTTTAATCAAAATGTTAGATGAATTTTCTAGCGAAGCGGAGGACATTTCTTCCACCCCGTCGATTCCTTTCAGCTCCTTTTCTATAGGGACAGTGACTAATTTTTCGATTTCCTCTGGGGGGGAACCCGGATAAACCGTGTTTATTACCACCATATCAAAGGAGACCTCCGGAAAAGCCTCTCTTCTGATTTTATAAATATAGAGCGTATAAAAACCCGCAATCAGAATAAAAATAGAAATCAGATTTACTAAAAGCGAATGTTTTACGGAAAACTCAGCAATTTTCATCGTATCTAACTCCTATAAAGGACCCTTCCAATATTCATCAAGTAAAGAATTCTTTGCTAAAGCTAGCTCAATCAAACTAATCTTATACTGATATAAATATGCTGCTAATGATAGCCTTGCGCCTAAGAGATCTTCTTCATAACGAATTAAGGTATCGGCATCAGAGCGGCCGTAGTTAAGACGCTGTATTTGCTTCTTGAGTTTATTTTCATGGATCTTAACTGTCGTCTCAAAAAGTTCCACCTGGTTCTGCATAGTATTTACCTGATTAACCTTATTGTGCATCTCCTTTAGTATATTGCGCTCAGTGCGCTTTAGCTCAAGAAGCAGCTTCTGATTCTCTAATTTTTTACTTTCCAGCTCTGCTTTTGCCTCCCGGTTTTCAAACGGCATCTTAAAACTTAATGCAAAACTCACCTCATCGTTACTATTGTCACTGAGTCCGCTCCAAGCGCTACCCCTGTCGGAATCAAGATTATTGCGGGTAAATGTTGCCTCTAAATCTATCTGCGGCCATAAAGCGTTCTTCTTTACTACGACCTCAATATCATTCTTCCTTAGTTCATTAGTCTTACGCATATAATCCCTTCGGTTCTCTATCGCGCCTTTGAGCTCATCATATATATCCGCGGAGCTGACGCTGGAATCCAAATTGTCTTTTGCTTTGATCTGCTGCTCGAATTCACCCTGATTGATTAAAAAAAGCAGGTCGTTTTTGGCATTATCTTTTTCAAGCTCAGCAATAAAAACTTCACTTAGCCTCGCTGATACCGAAGCCTCCATCACCAAGAGTTCATTTTCTTCGGCTAATCCGATTTCGTACTTATCTTTATAAACCTTGTAGAGCTTATTGGCTTCTTCGAGCATCTCTTCGTTAATTGAAAGCCGGAGATCCTTTAAAACGAAATTCCAGTAAGCTTTCTGAACGCTAAATATACTCTCTTCGATTGTATCAAGCGAGGTATAATCTGAATTCTCGATGTCAAGCTTAGTTATTTTGATATCTGCGCGGTCAGCTAGGCCAAAAAAGTTCCTTCCTAATTCCTGTGCAATAGAAACTCCCACTTCTGCCTCATCGTAAGGATTAAGAGCGGTAAAAGTACTATCAGTCCGATTTTTCCTGCCGGTTGCATCCAAAGAAAGTGTGGTACCGGTAGGCATTTTTTTCTCAATCCCTACGGAGTAATGGTGTTCTTTCTCCTCTTCACCTAAAATAGTAGTTGATTGCTCTCGCTTATCGCGGCTGTAGCCGATCTCTGCTTTCAAGAATGTATCGAATAATGATTCCTGCTTTTTTAATGAAGTCCTCTGTATATAGGCGTCGAACTTTGCGATCTGAATATCAAGTGAATTCCGGAGGGCAAGATTGGTGACTTCTTCAAGAGACAGCTCTAATGCTTCTTCTTGAGAGTAAGCCGAATTTGCTATTCCCATAAATATGACTGCAAAAATAACTATATTTCTCTTTAGTGCGTGATTCATTGCTCCGTGCTTTCCTCTCTACTCAATATTTCCTTTACGCGTATTAAGACCTTAAGGTAAGCTCCCCGCTCATCCTCGGATATTTGGCCGAATGTCTTGATAATCATCTGGCGTCTTTGCTCAGTGATCTTCTTTGCGAGATCGCTGCCCCTGACAGTCAGCTTAACCCTGATTATTCTCCTGTCATCGGGATCATCCATCCGGATTACGTATTTATCCCGGACCATTCTATCTACCAGGCCGGTCATCGCTGCGGTGGTCACATTCACAAACTGTGCCAGGCGACTCATTTTCAACTCCCCTTCTTTATGTAACAGCTGTAAGACCAGGAATTGGGGGAGAGTGATCTTACCTTTATATAACTCATTGGCCTGACGCTTGGCAAATCCTTTTATAATAGTTGGTAAAATTTCATTCAATTGATTGGCAAACTCTAATACAGTTAGCTCTGCCATCTCTAACCCCCTTAATATTTAATTATCTTAACTATTAACTAGCTTAAGTATAATACATCCGACCCCTCTTGTCAACCCTTTATTTAGAAGCGTCTTTGGAGCCAATCGGAAAGGTGCCCCCTTATATGGGGACACCCTTAGCTTCAGCCATAAAGACGCTTTTGCTTTGGGTTCAAAGACGCTTCTAAGATAAGGATAGGGAGGTTTTAGGGTTTGAGGTTGTTTAGGAAACTAGAGAGGAAACGGGATTCAGTTTTGACCATCTGGAGATTATGTTCTAAGATCGGGGTCAACGAGGGGAATTTCTTTTTATTAGAAGAATCAATCATCTGTTGCAGATTTCTTGAGAGATTTTTAAGAAGTAAGCTGCGTGCACGTAGCCTGCGCTTTACAATACCCGGCTTTAAATAACGTAGGAAATAAAGACTGAGGTCCAGGCTAAACTGCGGCCTGGTAAAATCAAGCAGGCTCTTGGCAAGTAATTTCTCAAATTTACTTTCGCCTTTAGCAGTCAATTTATACACCATGCGTTGTGGACGCCTCCCGCTTCTACTTGCATTCTTAACCACCAGCCCACTTTTCTCGAGTATGCGTAAGGGGTAATATATTGACTTTAAATCTATGCCGGCAAAGAGCGAGAGCATTCTTTTAACCTGCATTTTGATCTCATAGCCGTGCTTAGGGCTCTCTTTAAGCAGACCTAAAAGTATTAACTCCTGTTCAATCATTCTGTTGGCCCATACTTCTGTATTTCTGGTATCTTAAGCTTAATAATTCTTCTTTATCCAGAGCATTTAATTCTTTTAAATATTTGCTTATCACCTTTTTTAATTCTTCGGCTGCTTTTTCAGGATCGCGATGGGCGCCGCCTAAGGGTTCGCTAATAACCTCATCGATAATGCCACGTTCTAATAAATCCGGCGCAGTCAGCTTTAAAACTTTTGCTGCCTCGGAAGCTTTTGAGCCGTCCTTCCACAATATCGCTGCACACCCCTCCGGAGAGATAACCGAATAATACGCATTCTCTAATACGCAAACTTTATCCGTAACCCCGATTCCCAAAGCGCCGCCTGAGCCACCTTCGCCAATTACTATTGCTATCATCGGCACGGCTATGCAGGCCATCTCTCTTAGATTAAGTGCTATGGCTTGAGATTGACCGCGCTCCTCTGCCCCTATTCCAGGATAGGCACCCGGCGTATCAATAAATATAACCACCGGAAGCCCAAACTGTTCGGCTAAGCGCATCACCCTAAGTGCCTTACGATATCCCTCGGGATGCGCACAGCCAAAGTTATATTTCAGGTTTTCTTTTGTATCTCTTCCTTTTTGGTGCCCGATCACAACGATATTCTGGTCGCCAAATCTTGCAAAGCCGCATACTATAGCTTTATCATCTCCAAACAACCTGTCTCCGTGCAACTCTATAAAATCAGACATTATCATACTTATATAATCAAGGGTATAAGGTCTCTGGGGATGACGGGCAAGCTGCACCCTCTGCCAGGCACTTAAATTTCTGTAGGTCTCCTGCCTCAGCCGCTTTAATTTCTCTTCCAAGCGTCCCACTTCAGAGGTAATATCAATATCTTTATCCGAAGTAAAGCTGTGCAATTCCTTTATCTTTTTCTCTAGCTCTTCAATCGGTTTTTCAAAATCTAATCCTGCCATGACATTTTCAAGTTTTTAAATGGTTAAATTAATCGACGACTAATACTTCGGTGCCCTTGGGTAGAATCGAGTATAATTCCTCTACTTCGGAATTAGCCATCCGCACGCATCCTGCGGTCACTTGCTGGCCTAACTTCTCGGGTTCGGTGGTGCCGTGTATCCCGTAACTTGCAAGGTCGAATCCCATCCAGCGCGGACCGAGAATATTATCCGGGCTCTCCTAAGGGATAACCGCGCCTGATTTAAACCAGGTAGGATTTATAAGCTTGGTAGTGATTTTAAATGTACCTGTGGGCGTAGAGTTGTCTTTTCCGGTAGAAACAACGTATGTTTTGATTATTTCTTCGTCGGTCTTAAGCATCAGAGTATTCTGGGACTTATCAACAATCAGATTAAAAGGCGCAGTCCATACTTTAATTTTTGTTCCGGGGACGATTTTATCGTCTTTGATATTGTTGCTCTTTTGAATCAACTCTACCGTGGTATTGAATTTCGAGGCGATCTTAGATAAACTGTCTCCTTGTTTTATTTCGTAAGAAGTACTTTTGGGGGTTATAGTGGAGGAGAATAATAATTTCAGGCTAGTCTCTTCAAGCTTTTTCTGCCAATACATAATCTCGTCGGAATTAGAAAATTCTTGGACTAACTTCTGGTAGATATTTTTAGCTTGGAGCAGGTTATTTTGGGCTTCCAGCTCTTTAGCCTGGGAGATTAAACCAGATAAAGTCGGACCGTTATCTATTCCGGCATTAATATTAGAGCTTCCCTTTTTTATATTAATTACAATCAACAGTACCAGAAAGATAAAAACTGTAAAAATTATAACTAGAAACTTTTTATTATTCAGTAAAATCATCTCTTTATCACCAATATTTAATTACCAGGCAATAAAAGCAATAATCACGCCTAATAAAAAACCTATGATCACTTCGAATGGCGTATGTCCTACAAGTTCAAGTAGCCTGGCCTCGTTGATCCTGCCCTTCCAATAAATATCTTCTGTTATCTTGTTTAAGACTCTTGCCTGCTTTCCGGCGGCACGCCTGACTCCCTGAGCATCAAACATCACCACAAGAGCGAATGAAGCAGCCAGCGCAAAGGTAACCGTATTAAACCCCTGCTCAAGTCCGATAATCGTAGCCAAACAGGATGCACCTGCTGTATGACTGGAAGGAATCCCTCCTGTGCCGACAAACCAGCGAAAATCAAACTTTTTCTCACGGATTACGCCGATAGTAACCTTGATCGTTTGAGCAATCAACCAAGCTGAAAGAGTAGTAAGTAAGACCTTATTCTGGATTAAATCTAAAAATATCTCTTTTATCATTCTTGTCCTGCAATAGGCGTGACTTCTATTTTGACTTGAGCGTGATGGGTAGTTTTACCGTCTTTGACCAGATAACCCCGGTTTCCTGCTCCCGTTTCCAAGACGCGCTTTTTTGCCTTAGGCTTCTTCTTAATCTTTGGCACGACTTTACGCACCCGTAATTCCCTGATCGCCTTCTTCAGCTCTTCGATTGAACTTAATTTGGCTGTGATCGCCTTCTTCTCCTGCGCCATCTTCTCATTCTTATCTCTTAACTCTTGGTTCTGAAGTTCCAGCTGCGAGACCTGAGAGCTTAACTGTTCTGTCCCCTGCTTAACCTGATTTAACTCGACAAGCAATTGACTAAGCCTCTCCTTGCTAGCTTCTAAGCTCATGATCAGATTGGCTTTATCCTGGGTAATTTTATCCTTAAGCTTTTTTTCTTTCTCCAAATCCTGCAATAAGTTAAGCTTCTCTTCTTCTAAAACTCCCAGCTGATCGTTCTTTCGATCCAAATTATACAACAACTCTCTCTTCTCCTTAAAAGTAGAGGAGTATTTAAATACGCTAAATGCGGTAATAGACATTAATAGCACAATCAGGGCATTCTTTAAGATAGCCTTATTCATAGCAATATATTATATAATCAGGGGTCTAAAAAGCAAGGTTTTTCTTGGGTGTAAATTTCTGTGTTAGATTCCAGGATCAGATACGTCTATTATAATAAGGAGGGTAAAATTATGTTATCAAAGGTCTTTAGCTACGGTTTATTAGGAATTGACGCGTATCCTATTGAGATAGAAGTAGATATCTCAAACGGGCTGCCGGCACTGACACTGGTTGGACTTGCAGATACGGCTATTAGGGAGAGTAAAGAGAGGGTAAAATCAGCAATAAAAAATTCCGGATTTAACTGGCCTATCGCAAGGATCACGGTTAGTCTTGCGCCCTCAGACATCAAAAAAGAAGGAGCTGCTTTTGACCTGGCCATAGCCCTTGGAATCCTTTCTGCAACAGGACAACTGAACAGTAAAAGCATAAAAGAATATCAAATATTAGGCGAACTCTCGCTGGACGGATCTCTTAGACCTATCCGCGGAACCCTTCCTATTTGCATAGCTATGTCTAAATCTTCAAAAGACATCATCATCCCGGCTCAAAATGCAAAAGAGGCAGCGGTAATTTCCGGGGTATCGGTGTGGCCGATTAAGACTTTAAAAGAAACGGTGGAATTTCTCAATAATCCTAGAGTATCGAAGCCTTTTAAAATAGAATTAAAAGATTCTCTACAGCATGATTCGGATTACCATTTAGACTTCTCGGAAGTCAAAGGCCAATATTTTGCCAAACGGGCTATAGAGATTGCAGTTTCCGGAGGACACAACATCCTGATGGTAGGGCCCCCGGGGAGCGGTAAAACCATGTTAGCCAAACGCATACCTACGATCATGCCTGATTTAACCGTTGAAGAGGCGCTGGAGGTGACCAAGATACATTCGATAATGGGTACCCTGCCGAAAAATACCGGACTAATGAGTTTACGCCCTTTTCGTAATCCGCATCACAGTATTTCAAGCGTGGCATTAGTTGGCGGAGGCTCAGAGCCTAAACCCGGAGAAATAAGCCTATCACATCAAGGCGTATTATTCCTAGATGAGTTACCCGAATTCAACCGCGGCTGCCTGGAATCACTAAGGCAGCCGATGGAAGACGGCTCTATTCACGTTTCGCGAATCAAAAGATCTTTCATCTTCCCTGCTTGCTTTATGTTAGTCTCGGCAATGAACCCCTGTCCCTGCGGTTACTATACTGACCCTAAAAGGACTTGTCGATGCAACCCGAATAAAATCCTCAATTACATGGGTAAAATTTCCGGGCCGCTTTTGGATAGAATCGATATCCAGATCGAGTTGCCGGCGATAAAATACAGGGAATTGAGCGATACAAAAAATGCGGAATCTTCCGAAGAGATAAAAAAGCGGGTTGAAAAAGCGCGAATAACTCAAACACAAAGATTCAAATCTGATAAGATTTTTTCTAATGCTAGAATGAATATACGCTTAATTAAGAAATACTGCCTGCTTAATGACGATGCCAAAGAACTACTCAAGATGGCGATAGTAGAGTTAGGTTTTTCGGCAAGGGCCTATGATAAGGTACTCAAGGTATCTAGAACAATTGCGGATTTGGAGGAAAGTGAGAATATTAAAGCAGAGCATATCTCTGAGGCGATACAGTATAGGAGTTTGGATAGACAGAGCTTCTACTAAAAGATAAGCTTAAAGATAACCGATGGTCCAAAGAGTTTAGTCTTAGCCTTGCGAACAGTTAAAGCAGTCTGGCCAGATTCGTAGTCTCCGTTATCCTGTAGAAACTGAAAGTAGTTGTACATTACTTCGATAACAAAATTTTCGTAAGGGTGAAGAGACATCCCAGTATGCAGCTCAAATAGTTTCCCCTTTGAAGTATTGGAAAGTGTTGGGTTTGGCCAGGCAAAATCAAAACCACTGCTTTTCATCGAAAGATTCGGCGCATAAAAGATTGCTGCCTTAAAACTAATCAAATCTTTCTTGGATTTAAATAAACTTAAGGGTACTTTTAATTTAGTCCCTATACGGGTGCCTTTATATCTACGATCCCAGGCAAAAAAAGGATCTAACCCCGAATTAGGGTCTCTAATC
>JBDRMO010000014.1:0-10633 GCA_043812095.1 Candidatus Omnitrophota bacterium
CAGTCATTCAATCAATCTTTAATCAAATTAACCCAGGAAGGGAAGATCAGCGAAGAGGAAGCTACAAAATTCGCGGATAATAAGGAAGAATTTATTTTGACCTTGAGGGGGATTAAGAAGGCATAATCTGGTAGTCACAACGGGAGGTTTTATGTTAGAGGATATCAAAGCCAAGCTTTCAAAGATAGACAACCTGCTGACGAATTTAAGAGGTTATCTTTGACATAGATAATAAGGTAGGGCTGATTAATAAGTTCTCTCAAGAAATGTCAGAAGCCGGCTTCTGGGAAAATAGCCAGAATTCGGCAAAGGTAGTTAAGCAGTTAAAGGGTCTAAAATCCGCAGTAGAGCCTTTTGAGGTAGCGTTTAAGAAATATCAAGAATTAAAGGAACTTGCCGATATCCTTAAAAGCGAAGAAGAAGAGTTAATCTCCGATTTGACTAAAGATATAGAATCTTTGCTTAAAGAGATGGATGCGCTTGAATTTAAAGCTATTCTCGGCGGAGAGCTTGACATAAACAGCGCTATTTTAAGTATCAATGCCGGTGCCGGCGGTACCGAATCCTGCGATTGGGTGGGGATGCTCTTTCGGATGTATAGTAGATTTGCCGAGCGTCACAAATATAAGGTAAAAACCCTGGATATACTTTCCGGAGAGGAAGCAGGAATCAAAAACGTTACTATTCTAATCGAGGGTGAATATGCCTACGGTTATCTCAAGGCAGAGCGCGGAGTACACAGATTGGTAAGGATTTCTCCTTTTGATTCTAATAAACGTCGTCACACCTCATTTGCATCGGTAGATGTGATTCCTGAAGTAGAGGAGGATATAGATATTAAGTTAGATGAGAAAGATCTGCGGGTGGATGTTTACCGCTCAAAGGGAGCCGGCGGGCAGAGCGTAAATACTACGGATTCCGCAGTAAGGATTACGCATATTCCCTCAGGATTGGTTGCTCAATGTCAAAATGAACGTTCTCAGCACCAGAATAAACAGATGGCAATGAAGATCCTGAAGGCGAGAATCTATGAATTAGAAATGGTTAAGAAAGAGCAGGAATTGCTTAAGCAGCAGGCCGGCCCGAAGAAAAAGATCGAATGGGGCAGCCAGATACGCTCTTATGTGATGCATCCTTACAGCATGGTAAAGGATCACCGTACCAATCATGAGACCGGAGACGTCCCCAAGGTTATGGACGGAGTAATCGACAAGTTTATCGAAGCATACTTGAAAGCGCAAAGCGCAAAGCGAAAAACGTAAAATTAGAAAATGTTTAAATTTATTAAAAGTTCAATTTTAAAGAACAAACAAAAACTGATCAACAGGAAATATCCCGGTGTGAATATTGTTTTACATCCGGATATGCCTAGCAGTTCGATGGGAAAGATGCTGGAGTTGGGCCGTATAGTCCATGAGGTAAATATCCTGGAGCCTAAAATCAGCGTCCTGACGGATGCAGAATTGAAAAAGAAAACAGATGAATTCAAAACAATAATCAAAAATAAGGCCGGTCAAAATTCCAAGGAACTAGAGGAATTGAAGCAAGCAATGACCCAGGCGGCTATACCCGAAGAGAAAGCGAAAATAAAAGAAAAAATAAAAATATTCAGAAATAAAACTTTTCAGGATATTTTACCTGAAGCATTCGCCGTAGTCAGGGAGGCATCAGTGCGTACAATCGGTCTTCGACATTTTGATATTCAGATAGCAGGCGGAGTGGTTTTGCATGAAGGCAGGATCGCTGAGATGGCGACCGGTGAAGGCAAGACCTTGGTTGCGACTTTACCGGCATATCTTAATGCCCTGCTTGGATTAGGGGTGCATATTGTTACAGTTAACGATTATCTTGCTCGCCGAGACCGGGAGTGGATGGGGCCGGTATATGAATTTTTGGGGTTGAGTGTAGGGGCGATACAGCATGAGATGTCGGATGAACAGAGAAGAGAGGCGTATGCCTGTGATATAACTTACGGGACTAATAACGAGTTCGGGTTTGATTATCTGCGTGATAATATGAAATACAGCTTAGAGGACCTTGCACAGAGGCCTTTTTTCTATGCAATCGTCGATGAGGTTGACTCGATATTAGTCGATGAGGCGCGTACACCTTTAATCATTTCCGGGCCGGCCGAAGAGTCAACAGATAAATACTATACCGCTAAAAAAATAGCAGATCAGTTAAGGGGAAGACGCGTTACTGAAAAAGATCAGATCGATGCAAAATATAAAGGAGTGGATTTAACTACCGGGTTTGATTACATTGCCGATGAGAAAGCCCAGACAGTGGCATTGACCGATGAGGGCGAATTAAAAGCAGCGCGCCTCTGGGGGATAGAGAGCCTTCACCAGATTGAAACCATGGAGTACCGCCATCATACTAACCAGGCGCTGCGCGCAAAGGAATTTTTTGAGCGCGATGTGGATTATGTAGTCAAGGAAGGGAAGGTGGTAATCGTTGACGAATTTACCGGCAGGATGATGCCGGGCAGGCGCTGGTCAGACGGGTTGCATCAGGCAGTAGAGTCCAAAGAGGGGATGAGGATTGAGCGTGAGAATCAGACTCTGGCCACGATCACCTTCCAGAACTATTTTAGGATGTATGAAAAATTAGCCGGTATGACCGGGACCGCCTATACCGAAGCCAATGAATTTAAAGGAATATATCAGCTGGATGTGGTAGTAGTGCCTACCAATCAACCTTTGGCTCGCACAAATTACTCAGACAGGATCTATAAAACCGAAAAAGAAAAATTTGATGCTGTGGTTGATGAGATTGCAGAACTTTATGATGCAGGTAAACCAGTTTTAGTCGGGACTATTTCTATAGAGAGGTCGGAGTTGCTCTCTGAGATGCTCAAAGTCCGCGGGATAACTCACCAGGTGCTCAATGCAAAATATCACGAAATGGAAGCTCAGATTGTTGCTCAGGCAGGCAGATATAAAGCAGTTACCATTGCCACGAACATGGCGGGTAGAGGAACGGATATTGTATTAGGCGGCAATGCCGAGTATATGACTAAGAGCCTATTAAATCAGAAGGAAAAAGCCGGTGAAGTAAATTTGGAGGAAGAATACAGGCAGTTGTTATCTAAATATAAAAAAGAATCAGAAGCAGAGCATAAACAGGTGGTTGGTGTCGGAGGGTTGCATGTTCTGGGAACCGAACGTCACGAAGCCCGCAGGATCGATAACCAGCTGCGCGGACGCTCAGGAAGGCAGGGTGATCCCGGATCTTCTAGATTCTATGTTTCTTTGGGGGATGATCTGATGCGCCTATTTGGTTCCGAAAGGTTAGTCGGTTTAATGGAGAAATTAGGTTTAGAGGAGGGTCAGGTAATAGAACATCCCTGGGTTACCAGGTCTATTGAGATGGCCCAAAGGCGCGTAGAGCAGCATAATTTTGAAATCAGAAAGCAGCTTTTAGAATACGATAATGTGATGAATAAGCAGAGGGAAATAGTATATAGCCAACGTCTGGGTATTCTCGAAGGAGCTTCCCTAAAAGAGAATAATCAAGAGATAATTGCCAAAATTATCGATGAGCTAATATCGGTATATATTCCCGATAGCCTGAAAGGCCAGGAGCCTGATATGAAGGGCTTGGTTAATGCAATCAGCTTAAAGTTCGGCTCTGTTTTTAAGACGAATATAACGCAGGACCTTCCGCAGAAGGATATCCGGGAAGAATTGTATAAGACGGCGATCAGTGCCTATGAGGAGAAAGAGAAGTCTCTGGGAGGCGATTTAATGCGTCATCTGGAACGTATGGTCTTCCTGCAGATAATTGATAGCAAATGGAAGGATCATCTATATGCAATGGATAACCTGAGAGAAGGCATAGGGCTGCGTGCCTATGGCCAGCGCGATCCATTAGTGGAATATAAGCGTGAAGCATTCAATATGTTTAGCGAGATGATTGCATCTATTGAAGAAGAAGCTATTGAGGCGATATTTAAATTACGTCCTGCTCAGACAGAAAAAGTCAAAGGCGTATTCAGTTCTATCTCAAAGGAATTATCTCATCCGCAAGTGGCAAGTTTTGAGAAGCCGAAAGCGCAGCCGACGATTGAACAGCCGCATCGCTTCGGGCCTCCTAAGCCTGTTTCCGTTCCTCCACCGGCAATACAATCCCATCCCAAAGTAGGCCGTAATGAACCCTGCTCTTGCGGTTCCGGGAAAAAATATAAAAAATGCTGCGGAAAATGAAACCGTATCTCGTATCTCGTATCTTGCATCTTGTAAAGACATTATCTTTACCTTTATTATCCGCGCTCTTATTAATCTTTTCCTTTCCGCTCAGCGATTTCTGGATTTTAGCATGGGTTGGTTTTATTCCATTATTTTTTGCACTTCGCAATCAATCTAAAATAAAGGCATTCTTGCTTGGCTATCTTACCGGAGCGATCTTCTGGTCAGGGGTAGTCTATTGGCTGGTTCACGTAACCTTACCTGGTACAATTACCCTTATTTTATACCTTGCACTCTATTTTGGTATATTCGGTTTAATCGTTTCTACTTATAACTTACGACTTACGACTTACAACTTGATATTCATTCCCTCGCTCTGGGTAATACTTGAATATATCCGTGGCTATCTTTTCACCGGTTTTCCCTGGGCGCTCCTCGGATATTCGCAATACAGGAATTTAGCGGCTATCCAAATAGCGGATATTACCGGAGTCTGGGGAGTGTCGTTTTTGGTGATGCTAGTGAATTTAGCAATTTTCCAGGTTCTCGGTTCTAAGTTTCAGGTTCTAGGCAATTTAAGGAAATATTTTGTTGTTATAATATTATTACTGATAACTTTAATTTACGGGTATTTTAGGCTTTACCTAGTACCTAACACCCAGAACCTAAAACCTATATATGTTTCGGTAATTCAAGGAAATATCCCTCAGGAATTAAAATGGCATCCAAAAGCACGGCCTTATATTATTGATCAATATGCACGGCTGACCAGAAAGGCGGCTGAAAAAAAACCGGACCTGATCATCTGGCCCGAGGCATCCAGCCCCGGTATCTTAGGAAGGGATAACCGGATCTTTGAAGAGATTTCTTCATTGAGTAGAAATTCTAAAATACCTTTACTTTTAGGAACGGTTACACAAGATAAAGAGGAGTATTTTAATAGTGCCATACTGCTTGACGGTGAGGGGAGGATCGCTAGACGCTATGATAAGCTGCATCTTGTTCCCTTTGGAGAGTACATACCTCTTAAAAAATTCCTGCCTTTCTTGGAGTCTGTGGTACCGATTGGCGATATTAATCGCGGTAAAGAATACACTATATTTGAATTACCACTTAATACTTACGACTTACGACATAAGTTCGCTGTTCTAATCTGCTTTGAAGATTTGTTCCCGGAACTTTCCCGTAGGTTCACAAAGCGGGGAGCAGGATTCCTGGTAAATATAACTAATGATGCTTGGTATAAAATGACCTCTGCCGCTGATCAGCATCTGCAGGCCTCAGTGTTCAGGGCAGTAGAAAACCGTACCTTTGTTATCCGTTCTGCTAATACAGGTGTTTCAGGTTTTATCGGCCCTTCCGGAAGGATAATTTCTTTAGTACAAGATGCCTTCGGAAATCATATATTTGTCGAAGGCTTTGATATCCAGAATGTGCATGTTTTAACAAGAAAGTCGAGTTTCTATACACGGTACGGAGATGTTTTTGTTGGTTTTTGTTTTTTAATTGTTCTATGTGTTATAATATTAACCCGAAAGAAGCTCCTAGGGAGGTCATGAAGAGAGCATTTTTAATCATACTAATCATCCTGTTAGCTATTTTGATTCCGGGTATTTATTTTCTGGATAAACAGTATTGTCTTTGCCCTATCGAATATGAGCAAGATATTATTGTTTTACGTCACGATAAAATGGGGGATGGGTCATTTGGCGCTAGCCGCAGCGGCAATAGAAAACATCTTGGAGTTGATCTTTTGGCAGAAGTCGGGACTCCTGTGCGGGCTGTCCGTTCAGGTATTGTGCTCGCCGCAACAGAGAGGCGCGGGATGGGTAAATACGTGGTTATAAAACATCTAGGCGGTATAAAGACTATCTACGGCCATCTTTCCAAAATCAGGGTTGCGAAATACCAGCTTGTTAGGCAGGGCCAGATTATCGGCGATGTCGGCAAGACCGGGAATGCTAATTACCGCAGCATGCTTTCTCACCTGCATCTTGAGATAAGAAAGAATAATTCCCCGGAGGATCCTTTGGGGTATCTTGAATGATTAATCAGTATTCGGTTTTTCTTTTGGCTCAAGATGCACTACTACATCTGTAATCTGAGGAAATTCTTTTTGGATTACTTTCTCAATTTCATAGCTGAGCCGGTGGGCAATGTCTATGTGCATGTCGGGATTAACCTGCACATGGAGATCTAGATGTATATCATCGGGCCTGCCGCGACTTCTGATTTTATGGCAGTTTTTTACTCCTCTTACCTTCATTACGGTATTCGTAATTTTACTAACATCCACTATAGCCGCAGTATCACAGAGTACTGCCTGGGCTTTCTTTGCTATCTGATAGCCTGCGTGTGCGATAAATAAGGAGATGATAATAGTGGCGATCGGGTCTAATATCGGAAAGCCTAATTTTATCACCAGCAGCGTGATGATTACCGAGGCTGAGATAAGAACATCTGCTTTTGTGTGTAGAGAGTCGGATATAAGGATGTCGCTGCCTAAGGCCTCGCCTTTCTTGCGTTCATAATTCATTACCCAGCAGTTAACCGTCAGAGTAATCAGCATTACAATAAAACTTCCAATATCGACCGTAGGAGTGTGAGGAATGAATATCTTTTCGATCGAAGCCTTGATTAAGCTGTAAGAGAGGAGAAATAGAAGGCAGGCGATCCCTAAAGAGAATAGGGTTTCATATTTCTTATGGCCATAGGGATGGTTAGCATCTTTAGGCTGAGAGGCAAAATGTATGCCGATTAATCCGATAATATTTGATGCGCCGTCAGATAATGAATGGAATCCATCGGCAGCCATGCTCTCGCAATTAGTGAATTTTCCATAGATTACCTTTGCTAAAGCTACTATCCAGTTCAGGGCAAGCGTAAGTAATAATACCCGTCTTATATTTTGATAATGTTTGTCTGATTCCATAATCATAGGGTAATTATATATCGTTTTAATCTAGATTTCAAAGAAAAGTTTAACTAAATATTGAGCTACTGAACCTCCTGTGGTAGAATAGATTAGAAATAATTAAGGGAGGGTAGATAGATGGAGCTGAAATTAATTAATATAAAGAAACCCGATGAAGTCAACTTGATCTTGGGGCAGAGCCATTTTATCAAAACAATTGAGGATCTTTATGAAGTCCTGGTGAATAACGTGCCGGGAATAAAATTTGGCGTTAGTTTCGTAGAATCTTCGGGGGCCTGTAAAGTTAGAGTCGAAGGCAATGATGATGAATTAAAGAAGTTGGCCGCCAGCAATGCTTTGGATATCGGAGCAGGCCACAGTTTCATTGTTTTTCTCAGGGACGCCTATCCGATAAATGTGCTCAATGCGATTAAGAATATTCCCGAGGTCTGTAATATCTATTGTGCTACAGCTAATCCTTTAGCCGTGATCGTCGCTGAAACTGATACAGGCCGAGGCATACTGGGAGTTATCGATGGCTCAAAACCAAAAGGGGTTGAGTCGCAAGCGGATATCTCCTGGCGCAGGGAATTCTTACGTAAAATAGGTTATAAGCTTTAAATAGCTCTTGAATTCTCCTAAACATTTGCTATAATTCCTTTAACTTTTAATCATGGATAAGAAGAAAATACGCAAGAGTATTGGTCGCTTTTTTGGCTGGATAGCTTTAATGTCATGCTATTGGACGCTGAAGATAGTTCCTATGCGTTATACCTACGCCTTTGCTAAGGGAGTCTCCTCCTTAGGATACAAGCTTGCTGTAAAACATAGAAGGGTCGCTTTAGATAATCTTTCTCTTGCCTTTGGCCAAGACAAGCCTAAGCAGGAGCTCGAGCAGATTGCCAAGCAGTGCTTTGAGTTTATGGCAAAAGGGGGGATGGAGCTGCTGTTATTCTTAGAAAGCCCCCAGAAATTAAAGGATAATGTTAAAATCATTAATCAGCAGTACTTTGATCAGGCATTATCTAGAGGGAAAGGCGTGATCCTGGTAAGCGCCCATTTCGGTAATTTTCCGTTACTTCTAGCTAGATTATCGGTAGAGGGTTACAACGTCGGCGTACTTTTACGGGTAATGCGGGATAGGCGGGTAGAGAAATTTTTCGCCGATAGGCGCAAGTTGCTTAAGATGAGAACAATACACAGCCAGCCAAGAAATGTCTGTGTGAGTAATACTATAGAGGCGTTGAGAAATAATGAGGCAGTTTTTCTTCCTTTAGATCAAAATTTTGGCAGCGCAGGTGTATATGTAGATTTTTTCGGTAAGAAAGCAGCTACGGCAACCGGGCCGGTTATCTTCGCCCGACGCACTAAGGCGGCAATAGTGCCTTGTTTTATCATCAGGCAGAAGGATGATACTCATCAGATTGTTTTCGAGCCTCCCATAGAATTAGAAGAGGGCAAGGATAAGAATGATACTATAACTATAAATATCCAGAAGTTAACTAATATCATCGAGTCTTATATCCGCCGGTATCCTGCGGAATGGGGTTGGATTCATCGCCGGTGGAAGAGTAGGCCAAGTTAAAAGGAGCTTAAGATGGAGGCGATTTTAAAAAAAGAGATAATTTTCACTAAGAGGTTGCGTACAGTATTCAGCGTATTTATTTTTATTACCCTTACTGCCTTGGGGGCTTTTGTGCGTATACCTTTACCGTTTACCCCTGTACCGGTAACACTGCAGACTTTCTTTGTTCTACTTTCTGGTGCCTTATTAGGCAGTAGTCTTGGACTCACTACGCAGTTAAGTTATATATTTTTAGGAGTATTAGGCCTGCCGATTTTTAGCCAAGCGGGAAGCGGCTTATTTTACCTTTTTGGGCCTACCGGAGGGTATCTTGTAGGTTTTATCTTGGCCAGTCTCTGGATAGGTAGAGCGGTTAGGCAGATGGCTAAAGGTTTCTGGTTAACTTTTGTGACATTTTGTTTTGCGGATTTACTTATTTTATCCTGCGGGCTTATCTGGCTTAAACTTTTCTTCGGATATTCCTTCGGTAAGTTGCTATTCATCGGATTCGTTCCCTTTATTCCGGGAGACATCCTGAAAGTATTTATTGCTACCGGGATATACCTGAAACTTAAGGGCCGCTTTCAGGCGATTCTTTAAGTACCTGCCTTCATATTAAAGAGATGGAAGATATCAAGCTGATAGTTTTCGATTTGGATGGTACTTTAGTCGATGCGTATCCGGCGATAATCAGGAGTTTTAATTATGTGATGCAGAGACTCGGCTATCCTAAGAAGTCAGATCTAGCTATCCGGCGTGCAGTGGGCCGGGGGGATGGGAGTTTGCTGGAGCCTTTCCTGAAGGAAAAGGATTTAAAAGAAGCGCTCTCTCTCTATCGCATAGATCATAAGGCCGCTCTTCTTAAAGGCTCAAGGGTTTTTCCCTGGGTAAAGAATGTTCTGCTTAGGTTCAAGAGTGCAAAATATAAATTAGCAGTTGCCACTAATCGGCCCACAATGTTTACACGTATTTTAATGAAACATCTTGGGCTAGTTAAATATTTTGATTATGTTCTCTGCAGCGATGTATTAAAGCGCGGAAAACCTGATCCGGAAATCCTCTACAAGATTATGAAAAGGTTTGATCTTAGTCCTAAGCAGACTATCTATGTCGGTGATATGACTATAGATGCACAGACAGGCAGGCGTGCAGGAGTAAAGACAATTATTGTGACTACCGGTTCAAGCAACCGGGCTGAGATCAAAAAAGAGAAGCCGTACCGGATTATCAATAAAATCCGCTCTTTAGCCCAGCTTTTGTCTTGACACTTTGAGGGTTTAGTAATATATTAAGACCCGGAAGGAGTAAAAAATGAAAAAGATTCCTTCCTACATTTAGATGCAATTAGCGGCGGCAGAGAAACGTTAAGCGCTGCCGGTAAAGTTTTTGCAAAGAAAGTTATCAAGGCATTGGATATGGAAAGGGGTAGGTAGTATGAAGCAAGGCATAACTTTTAGTATCTCGATTTTATTAGTAATTATTTTGGTTGGTTGCGCTGGCCCTAATTCTGCCAGGCAGCCTACTGCACAGGTAGATAATGCCGCAGGCGCTGTGTCTTCTCTGCCTCCTTATTCCGGACCTAAGTCAAGGATTACAGTTGCGGATTTTGAGGTAAAAGCAGCCAAAGCAGGCGGCGAGATAGGTTCAGGCTTAAGAGAGATGTTGATAACTGCGCTTTTAAATAGTAATCGTTTTTCAGTAGTTGAACGTCAGGTTTTAAGCGCAGTGATGCAGGAGCAGGAATTAGCCGTTTCCGGAGCTGCTGAGGAAGGCGGCCCGGAAAGAGGGAAGATTAAAACCGCAGATTTAATCATTACTGCGGCGGTTACGGAATTCGAGCCTTTGGCCTCAGGCGGAAGAGGAGGCATTGGCGGCGGCGGCGGAGTAGGCAGTGGGGTTCTGGGGGGATTGTTAGGTGCCGCATTAAACAAAGCACACATGGCTTTGGATATCCGTATTGTGGAT
>JBDRMO010000015.1:0-3091 GCA_043812095.1 Candidatus Omnitrophota bacterium
ATCGTAGAAATCCTTGACCTTATTATAGTCCTCCTTGGGAAGCCGTGTGCGCATGTTGCGTGCTTTTTCGCTAATAGTAACCTGATCCTTCTCTTTTTTATACTTTCTTTCTAAGTGAAAGAACCCTATATCAAGGCTCAAATCTTTCGGTAAATGGGATATGCGAAATCCCTTGGGAATTTTGTATATAATTCTTCTTTCGCTTGAACTATTAAACGCATAAAATATATCATTTTCTCTTTCTTTCCTCGTAAAATCGCTCCCCCTCTCAAACCCGCTTCTATCGATGATAATCATACCGTCGGTAATCGGGAAACAATCATCTTTTTTGAACTTTATATAAGTCGAAATCGGACCGTATTTTTCTTCTAGATGCTTCATGGAACTCTCAAGCACCTCGCCGCCGGAAGTAATCGATGCCTCAATCATATGTAAAAACTTCTCTTTATCTTCCTCGCTCATATTCTCAAACATCTTCCTCGTCCTGATGGAAACGTCCAGTTCCCACTGGTTGCTCATTTCCTGCAGACAGGAACCATCCGGATTGATACTTGAGATCAGCTCGCCTTTAGTATAATCTCTACTTTCATCAAAAATAGGGAACCGGCCAAACCTGCCTCCGTCTGCAGTGATAATAAAGGTATATGCGGCCTGATACCCCAGAGGGAACTCTTTGATATCAAAACCGTCTAAGAGCGGGTCAATATAAAACTCTCCCTCTCCTAAATCCTCTACCAGAAGCACAGCATGGTTAAAAAGCGAAGGCATCGGAGGGTCATACTGCGGATCGGTTATAGAAAATTCATCATTAAAAAGGGCCATCGACGACTCTATGCCGATAACCTTTAACATTGCCATGCATAAAAGTGAAAGATCCTTACAGTCCCCGTATTTATTCCCAAATACTTCAGTTGTAGGATGCGGCTCTAGCGCGTTGTCTCCGAATGACATCGAAACGTATCTAAAGTTATCCTGAATATAATCCAGCACCGCCCTTACTTTGTCTTTATTATTTTCCAGGCCTTTTACTGCCTCCATTGCTGCCTTCTCTATCTCACTGCTTATCTTCAGATTCTTCTCTATCAGAGAATAGTACCAATCCGAAATGTCGCTCCAGTTCTGAATCGAGGAAAACTCCGCAGCGTCTTCTACGGAATCAAGATCAGGCGGCGGCAGAAAATTCTCATCCTCTCTGTAATCGTCTATATCCGTTAAGTGCCAGGAATAAGTTATCTTTGAACCGTTCTCAACTATCTTCGGCTTATGCTCCAGGTTAAACTCTTTATACTGAATATTAAATTTCTTCGGTACGGTAACACTGTAATTTGTCTCTTTTGTAGGCAGCGAAAAAGCAAGATTTAAAGCATGCCAGAACGCGTTTTTTATCAGCGAACGCTTAGCCACAATCGTCGTTTCATACTCTAGTACCGAACCTATGTTGACCTGCGGTAAAGTGATCATCTTCAGCCTGGCATCCGAATACATATTATAACTTTCATAAACACTGAAATCCTGAATCTTGGAATATCTGTATCTCTTCCCGTCCGGAGTAATGGTGAAGGCCTTTATATCCTTTACTATTTCCCTGCCCTTTTCATATGATATAGGTATCTCTCCCAGTGCCTTTGCCTGCTCTTTAAGTATTTTTACCTTCTTATGGACCTTTGTCGTATACGACCAATCTTCTTTTAACTCTACATCTACATCAAAAAGAAGATATATCCCTTGTTTATCCTTATGCCTCTCTTCAAAGCTTAACTCCTTCTGCTCCTCTTCTGCCCGAGCTAAACTAAAGAGCAATACCCCCGCAACAACTATAACTACCGTTCTAATCCACCTCATTCATCCCCCTTCCAAAACTGCTAGGAAAATTCATATTAAACCTAATATTTAGATTAATTACCCCACTTCCTTGATCGCCTTATTATATTTACAGAAATCACAATCTGAGCCATGCTCAGGAATCTTAGGGCTGACCAGACATTTATGCATCTCGATAATTTTAGCTTCGATCCAAGAATCATTTCCATCATAAGGTATTATTTTGATATCAAAATCAAGTTTTGCGCTAAAGGTATCCCTATCAGTAAGGCCGTTACAATAGACAAAATACCCAATTGAAGATACATTAAAGCCATTTCTCCGGAATAACCACTGATATATCTCCATCTGTCTTTTATAAGTAATCTGCCAATCTGCATCTATGCTAACTTCTTGTTCCTTCGATGTGCTTTTATAATCCACAATAAACAGCAGGCCATCCGGCGCAACCCAGATATCATCTATTCCTCCGGAAATGCGCAAATTAGTCGGCTGATGCAAATATTCAATCCCGCCACGCAGAGCATCGCGCCAAACATTGAGCTCTTTATGCTTAAATGGAACTGCCTTGATCCCATTTCCCTCCATCAGAGGATGGCTTATCTGTTTATCCCGATAAGAATCAAATTCCTTCTTGAGCAGCTTATCTACTGCGGAGTTTAGTGCGAAAGGAAACGGTGGCGGCTGGCCGACTCCCAGCCTCCTATCCAGGTAAAAACAGCGCGGGCAATTAATAAACAGCTCAATTTTAGTACGGCTTAATTTAAACGGCGCCTTACTTACCGGATCAAATAAATTCTTCGTTCTCCTGCCGGTGTAATATTTTGACATACCTTTTTCCAGAAAGCTTTCCTTATAAAAAATGGTCTCAATCTTTATTCATATTAACGATAATTGCAAAAACTAAGCGCTATGGGAAAATCCAATCCCCTGAGATGGTTAATCACTGCCTGCAGCTCATCCTTCTTTGCTGAGCTGACCTTTATTTTTTCCCCCTCAATCTGAGCCTGCACTTTTAAGCCTAGCTTTTTTATAATGCCAACCAGCTCTTTTGCTTTCTCCTTTTCAATACCAATACAAATCTCCACTAATTGGCGCAGATAACCGCCAAAGGCCTTTTCAGGGTCATTAAATTTAAGCGATTTAAGAGAAATGCTCCTTCTTGCTATGCGGTTAGTCAAGATATCGGTAAGCGAGCGCAATTTAAAATTGTCATCCGCAACCAAAGTGATTTTTTTCTCTTTGCGGTCATATTCAATAGAGGCCCTGC
>JBDRMO010000016.1:0-31599 GCA_043812095.1 Candidatus Omnitrophota bacterium
AGGCAAGATTAATAAGGATACGGTAATCGTAGAGCCGACTTCCGGTAATACAGGTATTGCCTTGGCATTTGTCTGTGCAGTTAAAGGTTATAAATTGATTTTGACTATGCCGGATACTATGAGTATTGAGCGCCGGCAGCTTTTAGCAGCTTTTGGCGTCCAGATCGTATTGACGCAGGGAGCCGAAGGGATGTCGGGAGCGGTAAAGAAAGCCGAAGAATTAGTTAAGAGCGATAAACGTTACTTTATGCCGCAACAATTTAAGAATCCGGCTAATCCGGATATCCACCGCCGGACTACAGCCTATGAAATTTGGCAAGATACTGACGGTAAAATCGATATTTTGGTTGCAGGAGTTGGTACGGGCGGTACAATTACCGGCGTAGCAGAGGTTTTAAAGAAGAAGAATTCTCAAATTATGGTAATCGCCGTTGAGCCTAAGGATTCTCCTGTTCTATCGGGAGGTAAGCCCGGGCCGCATAAAATTCAGGGGATCGGAGCAGGATTTATTCCTGAGATTCTGAATACTAAAATTATAGATGAGATTATTCAGGTTACTAATGATGATGCCATGCAAAACGCAAGGAGGCTGGTTAAAGAAGAGGGTATTTTAGCCGGGGTCTCTGCAGGGGCAGCTGCTTTTGCCGCAGTAGAGATAGCCAAGAGGCAGGAGAATAAGGGCAAACTGGTTGTGGTAATATTGCCCGATACCGGCGAGAGATATCTGAGTACGGAGTTATTTAAATAATTTCTTTGCGAAAGGAGAAAACCATGAAAGAGAAAGTAGAAAAAGCTTTAGAAAAAGTCCGGCCGATGCTTATGGCAGACGGAGGAAACGTGGAATTAGTTGAGGTTACAGGCGATGGAGTTGTTAAGCTGAAATTAACCGGCGCTTGCGGCTCATGCCCGATGAGCTCGATGACCTTGAAGATGGGGATTGAAAAGATCTTAAAAAAGGAAGTTCCGGAGGTAAAAGAAGTTGTTGCGGTATAAAAGGTGAGGAGCGATGAAGACAATAAAAGAGATAAATCAGAAGATTAAAAAAGGTGAGGTTGTGGTAGCTACTGCCGAAGAGATCATTGACCTGGTAGAAAAAAAAGGAGTAAAAAAGGCTGCCCAAGAAGTTGACGTAGTCACTACCGGTACCTTCGGGCCGATGTGTTCTTCAGGTGCATATTTTAATATCGGCCATTCAAAGCCTAAAATAAAACTCGGCGGCGGGATTTGCAACCTAAACGATGTCCCGGCTTACGCGGGTTTTGCGGCAGTGGATATTTATCTGGGTGCAACCGCTATCCCGGATGATGACCCAAGGAATAAAGTATATCCCGGCGAGTTTAAGTACGGAGGCGCCCACGTAATTCAGGAATTCGTAGGGGGAGGTGATATCCGCTTGGAAGCAACTGCCTATGGAACTGACTGCTATCCTTTAAAAAAGCTCAATACACTTCTTAACCTGAAGGATCTTAACGAAGCGGTATTATTTAATATCCGTAATTGTTATCAAAACTATAATGTGGCGGTAAATTTATCCGATAAGATGATCTATACTTATATGGGGGCTTTGAAACCGAATCTGGGGAATGCTAATTATTGTTCGGCAGGGCAACTTTCTCCGCTTTTAAATGACCCCTACTATAAGACAATCGGCATTGGCACAAAGATATTCTTAGGCGGAGGTACGGGATTTATCGCCTGGCAGGGCACACAGCATAATCCGGCAGTTCCCCGGATCGATAAAGGTGTGCCTAAGGTGTCCGCAGGAACACTGGCGGTAATCGGCGACCTCAAACATATGAAACCTCAATGGTTGGTGGGAACGAGTATGCTTGGTTACGGGGTCAGCTTGAGTGTGGGGATAGGTGTCCCTATACCTATATTAGATGAAGAGATACTCAGATATACTGCGATTCGTGATGAAGAGATTTATACTCAGATCGTAGATTACAGCCAGGATTATCCTCAATGCAGGAACCGCTCTTTAGGTGAAGTAAACTATACTCAGTTGAAATCCGGAAAGATAACTTTACAGAAGAAAGAAATACCCACAGGCAATCTATCGAGCTATTCTAAGGCGCGT
This sequence comes from Candidatus Omnitrophota bacterium, assembly GCA_043812095.1. Lineage (GTDB taxonomy): Bacteria > Omnitrophota > Gorgyraeia > Gygaellales > Profunditerraquicolaceae > JAHIZC01. Next base: position 2,081 of record JBDRMO010000016.1, read on the forward strand.
GAAATTGCCGAGCAGCTTAAATCCTGGATCGAAAAGGGTGATTTTCTCCTCAGCGAGCCGGTGGCTTCCCTGCCCAATGAGGAATCAGGCTGTAAATTTAAGCCGTTAAAAGAAAGGCCAATAATTTAAGGGAGTAAAAGATGACCTCTAAAAAAATAGTTCTACATTTTCCGCACCGTTTGGTAGATCAACCGATAGTTTATAAATTAGTAAAAGAGTTCAACTTGAGTTTTAATATACTAAAAGCCTCGGTTACGCCGCAGGAGCAAGGCCTGATGGTTTTAGAGTTGACCGGCGAGAAGGAAAGTTTCAATAAAGGAATCAGGTATCTAGAATCATGCGGAGTTAAAATTCAACCCCTGAGTCAGGACGTCAGGCGTAATGAATCTAAGTGTACTGATTGTGGGGTATGTGTTCCGATTTGCCCTACCGCAGCCTTGGAGGTTGATTTCCAAACCCGCAAAGTTCATTTCCACAATAAAAAATGCATTGCCTGCGAACTTTGCATTAAAATCTGTCCCACCCGCGCAATGGAAGTGCATTTTTAGAATAAGTATGAAGCAGTTAGCCGGATTAAAAAGAATAATCTCAGGATACGGTTCTTGCTTGGTTGCATTTTCAGGTGGGGTGGATAGTACCTTTCTGCTTAAAGTCGTCTCTCTTGTTTTACCGAGCAGTAAGATTTTGGCAGTTACGGCAAATTCTTCTACTTACCCTGAAGAAGAGTTGTTGTTTTCAAAAAATATCGCCAAGTCTCTAGGCGTAAGGCATAAAATAATCAAAACCTCGGAACTAAATGATATAAGATTTTCTTCTAATCCGCTAGATCGTTGTTATTACTGCAAAAAAGAGCTTTTCAAAAAACTGAAACAAATCGCCAAAGATTACAAATTAAATTATGTATTAGATGCCAGTAATCTGACGGACAAGTTGGATTTTCGTCCGGGGGATATTGCCGGCAGGGAATTTAAGATACGTTCTCCTTTGCTTGAGGCGCGTTTAACAAAACAGGATATCCGCAGGTTGAGCAAGAAATTTGGCCTGGTTACCTGGGATAAACCTTCTCTTGCATGCCTTGCATCTAGAATCCCCTATGGTAGGCAGATATCCCGTAAATTACTAGATAGGGTTAATCGTTGTGAAAGCTATCTGAAGAAAATCGGCTTCAGGCAGGTAAGGCTTAGGCATTATGATGGACTTTGCCGGGTAGAAGTTTTGAAAAAGGATATTCCAACTCTTATAAATAAGCGTCAACAAGTGGTTAATAGATTGAAAAAACTCGGGTATGATTATGTCACCGTGGATTTAGAGGGGTATCGAACCGGGAGTATGAACCCTAAAAAATATGCAGGAAAAAATCATTGATTTTTTAAAGAAAAAGCAAGGTTATCTGTCAGGGGATTATATCAGTTGCCGTCTGGGTATAACCCGGCAGGCTTTGTGGAAACATATCCAGGAGCTTAAGGACAACGGTTACGATATTGCAGCGGTACCGCATCTAGGTTATAAATTAATCAGCCTACCTGATAGGCTCTTTACTTTTGAAGTCACCAGAGATCTGAATACGCAGTTCATCGGTAAAAGAATTCACTATTTCGATTCTCTGGCAAGCACCATGGATATGGCGATGCAACTGGGAATGAAAAGGGCCCCCGAAGGCACGCTGGTGTTAGCAGAATATCAGACTAGAGGCCGAGGGAGATTAGGCAGAGACTGGTCTTCGCCAAGATATAAAGGCATATATTTATCTTTGATTTTAAGGCCAAAGATGTTACCGCAGAGGGCTTCTATTTTAACCTTGCTTTGCGCGGTAAGTATATGGGAAGCGATACAGGCTATTACCGGGATAGATACACAGATAAAATGGCCTAATGATATCTTAATTGATAATATGAAGTTAGGCGGTATTTTAACCGAATTGATTGCTTCTACGGATGAGATTAAATTTATGGTTGTAGGAATTGGGTTAAATATCAATAATGATAAGAAGTCGTTAGTTCCTCAGGCCACTTCTTTAAAAGAAAAAAAAGGAGAAATGATCAGCCGAGTCCGCCTGTTACAGGAGATATTACGCAAAATCGAGTGCAATTATCTGATTTTTCAGCAAAAAGGAGCTGGCCTTTTCATTGAAAAATGGCGCAAGCAGAGCGTTACTTTAGGTAAAAGGGTAAAAGTCCAGTGTCACAAAAAAGTTATAGAGGGAGTAGCACAGGATATCGATACTGACGGCGGGCTCTTGATTAGGAATGATTCCGGCATGATCCAGAAGATTATGGCCGGAGACGTTGTGCATAGCAGGTAATGTAAACTAAAGTATATTTTTTGGTTGACAATTCTAACGCAGCTACTAGAATATCTCTGGCGATGTCAAGTAGGTGCGTTTTATTTTCTATTATCATATTTTTTATCGGCTTAGATCCCTGCCTCGGTGAGGAAGCTACTTCTTTTGGTCTTAGGCCGATCATTATTACCAAGAGTAAAGTTCATCTCTTAGATTCCTACTCCATATCCCAAGACGCCGCAGCGAGCCTGGGCTTCAGTTCAGCGATCGAGTCATTAAGTCTCCTGCCTTTAGATTTACAGAGCCGTTCACCTCAAGGCGCTATACAAACCGATTTTTCTTTACGTGGCTCAACCTTTCAGGGCGTGCTGATGCTTTTAGACGGAGCGCGAATTAATGACCCGCAGACCGGGCATCATAATTCTGATATTCCGGTGACACTTGCAGACATAGAGCAAATAGAGTTGACCCCCGGAATAAGTTCTGCTCGATTCGGGCCGGATGCAATCGGCGGAGCAGTAAATATTACTTTAAAAAAACCCGAAAGAGAAGAAGGGATTTTAGAGGCAAGTTATGGAGAGTTTCAGACAAATTACGCTTTATTTAGCATTAGTGAGATGATTGGCGATTTAGGAATAAGATTTTCGGTGGAGAACCACGAATCTGAGGGATTTTACGAAGATACGGACTTTGAGAAATTTACCACCAGCCTGAATTCAAATCTTAAGATCCCCGAAGGAGAATTTAAATTAAGCCTTGGCTACCAGGAGAAGGAATTCGGTGCTTATGATTTCTATACTCCGGCAAGCGGTTATCTCTCTAAAGAATGGACTAAAACTTTGCTCCTAAATTCTGGGCTGACTTTAGAAAAGGGCGGATTTTTGATTAAGCCTAATTTTTTATGGCGGCGGCATTTTGATAAGTTTGCTTTAGATAAGACATCAAAGCGCAGCACTTACCTTAACCATCATCAAACAGATCTCTACACCCCTAATATATATTTTCAAAGAGAGATATCATACCTGGGTAAAATCGGCTTGGGGCTGGAATATGGAGAGGAGCGGATTAAGTCCACAAATTTAGGGGATCACGCCAGGAGCCACCGGAGCATATTCGCAGACGATGCTTTTGATTTAAATGATAGGCTATCATTTGATTTGTCCTTTCGCAGAGATGACTTTGACGGTTTTAAAGAGATGGAGACTGGCTCGGTTAATTGTAGATTTGAGCTTCAGGAAGGAGAGAGTTTAAGCCTTGGGATATCCAGAAGCATACGTGCTCCGTCATTTACTGAACTTTACTACAATGACCCTCTGACTTCGGGAGATTCCGGATTATCCGCAGAGAAATCATTAAATTATCAAGCGGGGTATGACTATGAAAGAAAGGCCTTTTCTTTGGGTGCGGTTTTTTTCTGGCGCCGGGAAGATGACTTTATTGATTGGGTAAAACATGCTCCTGCTCAGGCTAAGTGGCAGGCAGAGAATATCTCGCAAGCAGATGTATATGGTATAGAAAATTATCTGAGGTTTGATTTAACTGAGAGCCTAAAATTAAATGCTAATTACACTTATATTAATAAATACAATGATAAAGCTGTCTATCTGTATAAATACGGTCCTAACTACATAAAACACCTGATAAATTCAGCCCTTATCTTTGATTTGCCGTTTGGTATTCAAAGTGTTGCCTTTACCTACAAGAAAAAACCAGGCCGTGACGGATGGCTGTTGGTGAGTACCCGTTTAGCCTATAATTTTAATAAAAACTTTCAGATCTTCCTTAAAGGCACCAATCTTTTTAATGTTGAATATCAGGAGATAGAGGGGATACCCCAGCCAGGCAGATTCCTCGAAGCCGGCCTCCGTCTCTCCTGGTAGCCCTATAATCCCAGGATCGGTTCTGCTCCAGATAGAGAAACGGTATTATGAGAAAAATGTTGACAGCTAAATAGATAATTGTTACAATATTTACAAATTATGCGTAAGAAAAATAGATTTAAACCAAGAGTGAAAAGAATAGTGCTTAATCCTGAACAAGCAGTTTTATCATGCGATTGTTACACCACGGGCCTAAGGACGCATAATACAGCTAGTAACCCTCGTTGGAGCAGGGTGCTTCCTACTCCTATAACTGCTTGCGCGGGAATAGGTAAAACTTATACTGAAGGATTCAGAGATGAAGGTGCATCTTTCGGTGGGTGGACTCTTGTAGGTAGTATAGGCAGCTCGTAATCTCTTATTCAGCATTACATATTTTGCCGTAAGGAGCAATAAAATACTTACGGTAATTTTTTTTATAATGATATAATAACAGCTATGAAAAACAGAGTAGAAAAGCGAACGAGGCCACAAGTTTTAGTGGCAATGAGCGGCGGAGTGGATTCATCTATGGCAGCATATCTTTTAAAAAAAGAAGGCTATCAAGTCTCAGGAATCACGATGGATTTTAAAGGCTTTAGAAATCTTGCTCATAGCCGCAAGATTGCAAAAAATTTAGGTATTACCCAGTATGTAATAGACATACAAGGAGAGCTTGAAAAAAAAGTAATCAGCGATTTTTGCGCCGAGTATGTTAAAGGAAAAACTCCAAATCCTTGCGTTAGGTGCAATCAATATATCAAGTTCGGTTATTTATTGAGGGAAGCCAAAAGGTTAAAAATGGACTTTATGGCAACCGGCCATTATGCCAGAATAGTTAAAAGGGGGGACTCACTTTTGCTTCAAAAAGGAAAAGACCCCCTGAAAGAGCAATCATATTTTCTCTATCGTTTAAGCCAACATCAGCTTAAAAATAGTCTTTTTCCCTTAGGTAATTATACAAAACAGGGGATAATTGCTTTAGCAAAAGAGATTCGTCTACCTTGTTTGGATATTCCTTCAAGCCAGGAGATCTGTTTCCTGAAGGATAAAGGATACAAACAATTCATCAAGAAGTGGATTATTAATAAAATTAAGCCCGGCGCGATTGTTGATAAAGAGGGCCGTATATTAGGTAGACATAAGGGAGTTGCTTTTTATACAGTAGGTCAACGTGAAGGTTTGGGAATTGCCGCAGGGCATCCCCTTTATGTAATCAGAATTAACGCCAGGAAAAATCAATTAATTATCGGGTCAAGAGTTGAGGCTTTTAAAAAAGAATTTTTAGTGAATAAGTTGCATTTTTTAGTTAAGCCCATAAAAAAGAAGATTGCCCTTAAGGTGAGGATAAGGTATAATCATAAAGAAGAACCAGCAGAGGTCTCCCTGCACAACTCAAAGCTAAAGGTTAAATTTAAAGAACCGCAGTTTGCCATAACTCCCGGTCAATCTGCAGTATTCTATGATCAGGATTCAGTAATCGGCGGAGGGATTATCGATAGAGTTTTAGATTAAAATGATCAGAAGAGAATTTAAAGAGCTAGAAGAGAAGATCAATAAATTAAAGAAGAGTCGTGATGCTATAATCTTAGCGCATAATTATCAATTGCCTGAGGTGCAGGATGTCGCAGACTTTAGGGGCGATTCTTTAGAGTTAAGCCGGATTGCCGCTAAAACCGATGCCAAAGTTATAGTCTTTTGTGGAGTGCATTTTATGGCCGAGACAGCCTTTATTCTTTCTCCGGAGAAAAAGGTAATTATGCCGGATATAAATGCAGGTTGCCCTATGGCCAATATGATTACCGCTTCCGACCTTAAGAAATTAAAGAAAGAGCATCCTCAAGCAGCAGTAGTGGGTTATGTAAATACTTCGGCTGAGGTCAAGGCGGAATTAGATTACTGTTGTACTTCTACCAATGCAGTAACAGTAGTAAATGCGCTTAAAGATAAAAAAGAGATAATTTTTGTTCCTGATAAATATCTTGCAGATTATGTCTCTAGGCAAACCGGTAGGAAGCTTATTTCTTGGAACGGTTATTGCCCTACACATGTGAAAATTCTTCCCACAGATGTGAAAAGAGAGAAAAGGTTTCATCCCAAAGCAAAGGTAATTGTTCATCCGGAATGCACCGCAGAGGTAATCGCTTTGGCAGATGCAGCGCTCTCTACCAGTAAGATGGCGAAATACGTCAGGGAATCCCAAGCAGAGGAGTTTATTATCGGTACGGAAGTGGGCTTAATTTATCGTCTTAAGAAAGATAATCCTACAAAGGAATTTTATCCTGCCTCTGAGGCCGCAGTATGCCCGAATATGAAACGTACAACCCAGGAAAAAATCGTTTGGTCTTTAGAAGAACTAAAAGAAGAAGTAAAAGTTTCTGATTATATACGCGCACGTGCGAAAAAATCAATAGACCGGATGATGGAGATAGCCTAAAAGGTGAATATCCCGATAATTTTTGAGGATAACTGGTTGTTGGTCGTTGACAAACCCACTGGGCTCTTGGTAATACCGACGCCAAAAAAAGAAAAACGCACTCTCACGAGCATTCTGAACGAAGAATTTAAGAGCAGGGGGGCAGAATATAACCTTCATCCCTGCCATCGGCTGGACCGTGAGGCTTCGGGTTTGATAATTTACGCAAAAGGAAAGTCTACCCAAAAGAAAATCACAGAGCTTTTTAGGCAGAAAAAAATAATTAAAGCCTATATAGCTTTTGTTCAGGGGCATCCTAGAGAGCATAGAGGAATTATAAAGAATCCGGTAGAAGGCCAGAATGCAGTTACAAATTACGAAATTATTGAAAGTAGAAAAGATTTTGACATAGTAAAGGTTATGCCTTTAACCGGCCGCACTAATCAGATCAGGATCCATTTTAGAAGTTTAGGCCATCCTCTGGTAGGCGAAAGTAAGTTTGCTTTTAGAAAAGATTATGCATTGAAGGCGAAGAGAGTCTGCCTGCATGCTCTGGCTCTAAAATTTACTCATCCGATTACTAGCGAAGCAGTTAATTTATCTTGTGTTTTAGCGCAGGACCTAGAGAAGTTTCTTAAGACACACCCTGATTAAGATGAAGATATCCGTAAAAGCGTGGGTTATTTTTATTCTGATTGCTATCCTGAGTTTTTATCTTTGGATGCATTTCGGCTATCCGCGTTTTTCTTTTGTAGACTTATCGGTCAATAAGAAAGAAGCGTTGAACATCGCTGCATCATATCTTAATTCTCTGGGGGTGGACCTCAAGGGGTATTCTCATGCAATTACATTCGAGAATGATGATTGGGCAGACAGGTATCTTCAGAGAACCTTAGGATCAAAAAAAGAGAATGAGTTTGTTACACGCTATAATTATGAACTATTTTTCTGGAAAGTGCGTTTTTTTAAAGAATTTCAGAAGGAAGAATACCTTATAGGAATAAGCCCTAAGTCCAAAGAGATTTTAAGTTTTGTCCACTTGATTGAAGATATCGCTGAAAGGAAGAGCGAAGATCAGGAGATCGCTAAGCGCAGAGCCAGAAGATTCCTGGAAGCAAAATTCGCTACAAACTTAGATGAATATGATTTTCATGAAGTAAAGGTAACCCGCTTGGAGAAGAGGACTGATTATAGTTTTTCCTGGGAGCATAAAGATGTCTATATCCCTTGGCAAGAGGATGAGGGAGGAGCGAAGCTGCTTATTGGAGCCATGGTATCAGGTGATGAGATCCGCTGGTTTTATAAAAATAATCTGGATATACCGGAAAAATTTAACCGCTACGTTGAAAAACAGCTTGTTTTCGGTGAATATTTGTTAAGTTTTTATTTCCTGATATTGACTTTTCTTGTTGCCTCATCTATATATCTTTTGGTAAAAAAAAGAAATCAGGTGGTCGCCCGTTTCTCTAAGAAGTGGTATGTGTATCTGGCGATAGTTTTAGCTTCCCTTAACCTGGTGTCTTTCTTTAATAATCTAGAGAATATTACCATGCGTTATTCAACCAGTGCCTCTTTAGCTTCCTATATAGGGATTAATCTGGTAAAAGTAATCATCAATCTTCTACTTTTTAGCGTAGCATTTATAATGGTCGGTGTTGCCGGAGAGACCCTGCGCAATGAAACAATGCCTGAGAAGCAACAGTCTTCATTTTTACATTATCTGAGGTCAACTTTTTTCAGCCGTAAAGTCTCTGGGGCCATTCTATTAGGTTATCTTTTGTTTTTGATTATGCTGGGTTTACAGGCGTTTATTTTCGATCTCGGGCAGGAGCATCTGGGCGTATGGAAGGAGCACTTTAGGTTCACGCGTTTCTCATCGGCCTACATACCATTTTTGGGTGCTTTTATTGTAGGGATAGTGGCAAGCGTTAATGAAGAGGTGATTTTCAGAATATTTGCCATAAACTGGGGAAAAAAGTATTTTAAAAATTTGTTCTTTGCGATTTTATTTTCTGCTCTTATCTGGGGCTTCGGTCATTCCGGATATGCGATATTTCCCGTATGGTTCAGGGGGATTGAGGTCAGTATTATCGGATTAATCTATGGGTTTATATTTATAAAATATGGTATCATACCCTTGATAGTAGCACACTATCTTTTTGACGTATTCTGGGGCATCGCTGCATATATATTAATGCGCAGCAGCGGTTATTTATTCGGCGGTTCGATATTTGTATTTCTCATACCATTAATTTTAGATTTAGTTGCTTATTTTCTTAATCGCAAGGAGAGGGAGAAGCCGATTAAGAATATTTTAGATAATATCCAAAGGTATAACCTGGGAGTTTTAAAGACGTTTGTCTCTGAGAAGAAATCCAAAGGGCTAGGCGAGGCTGCGATTAAAAAAGAGCTGATTGCGCATAATTGGGATATTGATCTGGTGGAAATCGCTATTCACGAAGTGTTCTAAAATATGCTAAATCATATATTATTAGGGATAATCCAAGGCCTCACCGAATTCCTGCCTGTAAGCAGCTCAGGCCATTTAGTTATTTCTCAGAGGATCCTGGGTATGCAGGGTGAGGAGATCGCTATCTCTGTGATTCTTCATCTGGGTACGACTTGCGCTTTAATAATATTTTTCTTTAAAGAGATTCTAAAGACTTTAAGGAGCATCAGATTAATTACCTTTATCGCGGTTACTACTTTAATTACCGGGACCATCGGTATATTAGGGAAGGATTTTTTTGAGAGCATATTCAGCTCGCCTAAATTGGTAGCCTTGGCTTTGTTTATCAGCGGCCTGGTTCTCATCTCGACGCGCAGATATATAAATAGTACGAAGAGGGAGATGTTGGATATCCAGGATGCCGCGACCTTAGGCATTGCGCAATCCATAGCAATCATACCCGGGATCTCCCGTTCAGGTATTACTATCTCTTGGCTTTTGTATAGGAAGGTGGATAAAGAGACCTGTTTTAAATTTTCATTTTTAGCTTCTATCCCGGTAATCATCGGTGCAGTGATATTAGAGGCGAAAAAAGTTGATTTTGCCCTGCAGGGCGGTTTTACCAATTTTTCCGCCGGGTTCCTGGCGAGCTTACTTAGCGGCCTTTTTGCTCTTTGGGTATTAAAGTTAGTTTTAGATAAATCAAAGCTGCATTATTTCGGCTATTACTGTGTTGTTGTAGCCGCAATCACCCTATTGTTTATATGAGTCTCATTGTTTTAGGAACAGTTGCGCTTGATACCGTAAAAACACCTTTTGGTTTTAGAAAGCATATGCTGGGAGGTTCGGCAGTACACTTTGCAATGTCCGCCAGATTATTTACTCACGTGAACCTGGTGGCGATCGTGGGGCATGATTTCCCGCAGAAATACATAGACTTCCTGCAGAAACAAGGAATAGTCTTGACATCATTGATTAAAGATAGCGGCAAGACATTTAAATGGCAGGGTGAGTATCAAGGGGATTTAAATACCGCTCTTACTCTTAGTACTGAGCTGGGTGTGCTTTCTGTATTTAAGCCTTCAATTTCTGATACCCAGAGAAGGATCAGAAACATATTCCTTGCTAATGTTGATCCGGATATACAAAGGCATCTCTTAGTCCATATGCGCTCTCCGCAGTTAGTGGCCTGCGATAGCATGAACTACTGGATAAAGCATAAACGCAAATCCCTGCTGAGGCTATTAAAACAAGTTGATATCTATGTAGCAAATGATCAGGAGGCGAAGGATCTATCGGGGGAATCCAATTTGATAAAAGCAGCCAAAAGTCTAAGTATGCGCGGTCCAAAGATGATCTTGATTAAGAAAGGGGAGCATGGTGTTTTCTTTTACAGCGATAAGTTTATTTTTTCCCTGCCGGCTTATTCTACTGAGAAAGTAGTCGACCCTACCGGGGCAGGAGATACCTTTGCCGGAGGATTTATGGGGTATTTGACTAAAGCTAAAAAGATCAACCAGTCTAATATCAAGATTGCGCTTGCCTACGGCACGGTAGCAGCCTCCTTCAATATTGAAAATTTCGGCGTAGAGAAAACGTCCGGACTCACCCCTAAAGATTTAAATAAGAGGCTTTCTGAGTTCAAAAAACTGGTTTTATTTTAAGGGAGGTCGAAATGTTAGAAGAGAAAATTATGCATGATTACAAAGAATCAATGAAAGCAAGGGATAGTCTAAAAAGTTCGACTTTAAGTTTTCTGCGTGCCGAGTTAATGAATGTCGCTGTGGCCAGGAAAGCGAAGTTGCTTGATGACAAAGAGGTTATCTCAGTAATTAAAAAACAGATAAAGCAGCGCCAGGATTCCATTGAACAGTTTGAAAAAGGTAATCGGGTTGACATGGCCAATAAAGAGAAGAAGGAATTAGAGATTCTTAAGGCATATCTTCCTTTGGAGATGCCAGCTGAGGTAGTAAAAAAGATTATTGAAGAGGCGGTTTCTGCGCTGGGAGCGCAAGGCCCGCAGGATATGGGCAAGGTAATGAAAGAAGTCATGGCAAAAGTAGCCGGACAGGCAGATGGTAAGCTGGTGAGCGACTTAGTCAAGCAGCGGCTCACTTTGCCCAAAGAGCCAGTGCAGGATTAAATTTCTCTAGACAAAGTCATTAGAATATGATATATTTCCTTAATCATTTTTTCTTGAGGGCATCCCGCCTCATTTTTATTAAATCTTTAAATAATGCAGACATATTTTTTAAAACTCGAGGATCTTCCTAAGTTTTACGAACGTATCGCAGAGGACTATGAGCTTTACGTTCCAATCAAAACGCAAACTCCCCTAAAAGTAAAATGTGATTACGGCTTTGATTTACCCGCCGATGATTATCTTTTAAAAAAATACTGTGAATTAGATAAAGATGAGGTTGTTTTTAATGATTACCGCTGCGTAGAGCCTTTACGTTCGTTATTTACCCACTTTAAGGAAGTACTTTGCGGTTATTTCAACGCTGATCAGGTTGAGGATGTTATAGAACGTCCGGTAGCAGTATGCGGCTTAAAGAGCTGTGATCTCTTTTCTTTAAAAATCCAGGATTATGTCTTTTTGGAGGGGGTTGAGGAAGACCCTATATATAGGAAGAGAAGAGATAATACTTTATTAATCGCAAGTGACTGCCCTAATTTTAAAGAGGCTTGTTTTTGCAGGGCATTTGATATCAATCCGCACGTAAGCGAAGGATTCGATTTCAATCTTTCACCTCTTAACCACGGGTATCTGCTTGATGTCGCCTCTGAGAAAGCGCAAAAAATTGCCGGTTCCCTAAAAGATTTACTCACCCCTGCCACAGTAGGACAGACTTCAGGCAGGGAGGGGAAAAGAGAAGCGGTGATCAAACGTATTGATGAGCATCTCTCTCATCATGCAATTCCTAAAAAGGATACTTTAAAAGAGATAGTTTTATCAGGTTATAATTCCCAGATCTGGCGGGATGAGATGCTTAATTGCGTTGAATGCGGCGGGTGTGTGTTTATGTGCGACACCTGCCATTGTTTTTTATTGGAAGATAAGCCCGAAGGCAGGGTAACCAAGAAGATACGCACCTGGGATGGCTGTTTATTTAAAAATTTCGGCCGGGTTGCCGGCGGAGCCAATCCCCTAAAGATGCGTTATATGAGGTTGCGTAATCGCTTCCTGAAGAAATTTGATTTCTTTATTGCTAATACCGGTTTACAAGCCTGTTGCGGTTGCGGCAGGTGTATAGAGGTCTGTCCCGGGAAAATAGACATTCGCAAAATTTTAAGAAAACTTTATGAAGAAAAACATCTATCAACCCATTGAAGCAGTAATCGAAGAGGTCAAGCAGGAGACTCCAACGATAAAAACCTTTGTCTTAAGGCCTAAGCAAGAGTTTTCCTTTCGTACAGGAGAATTTATTGAGCTTACTGTTCCGGGATTAGGGGAGGCGCCGTTTACTCCTTCTTCAGATCCGTCCAAGACGGATACCATAGATGTAAGTATAATGAATGCAGGTATAGTTACCTCCAAGTTGCATACTATGAAAAAAGGAGACCTAGTCGGTATCCGTGGTCCTTACGGAAAGGGTTATCCTTTAGATAAATTTAAAAAGAAAGATGTACTAGTCGTCGGAGGCGGAGTAGGGCTTGCTCCTTTACGCTCACTTTTATTTGCCCTATTCTCTGATATGAAGAACTATAAGAAGGTGGTTTTGCGATATGGCGCGCGTACGTCAAAGGATTTGGTGTATAAAGAAGCGCTGCCTAAATGGGCGAGAAAGAAAAAAGTGAACGTAGTCACCACCGTTGATCTGGGTGATCCTAAGTGGAGAGGCAATGTGGGTTTGGTTACGACTATCCTGGATAAACTGCCTGTAAATTTAAAAAATGCAGTGGCAATAGTCTGCGGGCCTCCGATCATGATGAAGTTTGTGGCGATGAAATTATTAGAAGTAGGCTTTAAGCCTAAAGACATATATCTATCTATGGAAAAGAGCATGTCCTGCGGTTTGGGTAAATGTGGGCATTGCCGTATCGGCAAGTATTATGCCTGCAAGGACGGCCCGGTGTTTTGCTATAAAGACCTGAAGAACATACACGATATCTGGGATTAAATTTATGAAGCGTCTGTTTATCGATTTAGAGATATGTAGTAAATGCAAAGAGTGCAGAATTAGCTGTGATTATTTCTATCATCCACAGAATAACGGCATCGCCTCTTTGCGTGAATATGCGACTTTTGCGACGATCTGTCGACACTGCGAAGAAGCGCCATGCGTAAATTCTTGCTATCACAATGCTTTAGAAAGAGCTCCTGACGGGCATCTTAAACGTTATAAAATGCGTTGTACAAGCTGTAAGTCTTGTTCTGTAGCTTGTCCTTTTGGTATAATCTTCCAGGATTTTATACCTTATCTAGATTCTAAGTGTGATTATTGTCTGGAAGTTAGCACTAAACTTCCTAAATGTGTTATTACTTGTCCTGAAAAGGCACTAGAGGTTAAAGATCTAGATGAGGACGTTGAAAACAATATCTATTTTGTCGGTGAGCATCTGGCAGTACGGACTCCTAAATGGTCTAAAGAGGATATTCAACCCAAGAAGAAATGAAAGCCCTGATTAATCTATTCAGCTATCTTATTTTCCCCGGTTTTCTATTCAGTGTCTGTATAGGCCTGATTGCCGGGTGGGTGGATAGAAAAGTCACCGCACGCATTCACTGGCGGGTCGGTCCGCCATGGTATCAGAATTTCGTAGATATTGTAAAGCTAATCGGTAAAGAAACTATAGTTCCTGCCGGGGCAAAGATGACGTTTCTTCTCGCTCCGTATCTTGGATTACTTAGCTTAACTTTAGTAGCAGCAACTCTCGGAAGTAATATACTTTCACCTTTAGAAGGTTTTACCGGAGACCTTATCGTAATGCTCTATCTTTTGGTTATTCCGGCCATAGCTCTAATAATCGGCGGTGCCTCTTCAAGAAATCCTTTAGCCTCGATTGGGGTCTCTAGAGAGATGAAATTAGTCTTAGGCTATGAGCTTCCTTTTATCTTAGCTGTGATTACGGTTATCATTAAGAGCGGCGCAACTATCCAGATCGGTCAGATTATTAATCACCAGATTAATTTTGGTTCTAACATCGCCTCAATCTCTGGAACCCTGGCATTCTTAGTTTGCATATTTTGTATGCAGGCAAAATTAGGATTTGTTCCTTTTGATGCCTCAGAAGCCGAGCAGGAGATAATGGGAGGGGTGTTAATCGAATATTCCGGGTTGCCTCTAGCAATATTTAAATTGACCAAGGCAGTACTTCTTTATACCATGCCTTTATTTTTAATAATTTTATTTATGGGCAAGGATCTTAGCCCGCTATTTATTATAGCTAAATTTGTGCTATTATTAGTAGTTATCGTTTTGATCAAAAATACCAGTCCGCGTGTACGCATAGATCAGGCCTTAAGATGGTTTTGGGGGCCGATGTCTTTCTTAGCAGGTGTTGCGGTTATTTTAGCTTTATTAGGTAAATAAGATGAGCGTAAAATTAAAAGCCTTAACGAAATCCATTTGGGTATTTCATGCAGCTTGTTCTCCCTGCAATAACTGCGATATCGAAATTCTGGATTTGTTGACTCCGCGTTTCGATATCGAGAGGCTGGGTATGGTTTTGGTCGGCAGCGTCAGGCACGCAGATGCGCTTTTGGTAACGGGTGTACCTAATTATAAGACTAAAGAGAGGCTGAAGAAGCTTTATGAACAGATCCCCAAGCCCTGTGTAGTAATAGCAGTAGGTAATTGTTCTTGTGGTAGGGTAATGTTTAGAGATTCTTATAATAGCCCCTGTACAGTCGATGAGATAATCCCGGTTGATGTTTATATCCCGGGTTGCCCTCCTAAACCTGAGGCGATGATCGCCGGAGTCGCTAAACTGATTAACAAACTTAAAGGTGTGAAATAATATGGAAGATATAGTTAGCCGCATCAGAGATAAATTCACGAATAAGATTATTAAGGTTGAAGAGAAGGCTACTCCTAGAGTTTATATCGAATTCAAGCCGGAAAATATCCCCCAGGTAGCTGAATTTTTATTCAAGGAATTAGGCTGTCGTATGATTACCGCCTCCGGCATAGATACGCCGCAGGGGATTGAGATACTTTACCATTTTTCTGATGACTCTTCAGGAAAAGTAATTTCTTTACGTACATTGATTACCAATAAGAAAAACCCGCAGATCGATTCGATTGCGCATATAATTAAAGGTGCGGAGTGGATCGAGCGGGAGATTTGGGAGCTTCTGGGGGTTAATTTTAAGGGCCATCCGGATTTGAGGCATTTGCTTTTAATCGATGATTGGCCGGAAGGCAAACACCCGTTAAGAAAGGATAATCGTTAATTAATGTCGCATAAAGTTATCGTTCCTATAGGTCCATATCATCCTTTACAGGAGGAACCAGAGTTTTTCCGTCTTCATGTCGACGGAGAAAAGGTAACAGATATTGATATAATCATCGGTTATATGCACCGCGGGATAGAGGAGCTTTCTGAGCATAAACATTTTGACCAGGTAGCATTTCTCGTTGAAAGAATTTGTGGAATTTGCTCTACTTCTCATCCTTTTGCCTATGTTAATGCAATGGAAGATTTAGCCCAGATAGAAGTTCCGGAAAGGGCGCTTTATATTCGTACTATTATTGCCGAGATGGAGAGGATTCATAGCCATCTTTTGTGGTTAGGTTTGGCTGGTCATTTTATCGGATATAATACCGTTTGGATGTGGGCCTGGAGATATCGTGAGCCGATATTAGATATGTTTGAGATGATCAGCGGAAATCGTAATCATTATGCAATGATGAAAGTAGGCGGGGTAAGACGTGATATAAGAGATGAAGATATACCGATGTTGAAAAAGATGGCAGATGATTTAGTCCCCGCGGTAGATATGTTTAAAGGTGCGGTGATGGATGATCCGGTGATACATGCTAGGCTTAAGGGTGTCGGAATTTTGACTAAACAACAGGCAATCGATTGGTGTGTTGTAGGTCCGACTGCCCGTGCTTCAGGTGTAGAGATCGACGTAAGAAAAGACGACCCTTATGGTGCCTATGATCGGGTTAAATCGAACGTAATCGTAGAAAATGAGGGTGATGTATTTGCCAAAGCAAAGGCGCGTATCTTGGAACTTTATGAATCAATAAGCATCATCCGTCAATGTTTGGATAAAATGCCAAAAGGCCTGATAGATGCTGATATTAAAGATGTACCTCCTGGTGAAGGTGTTGGGCATGTTGAAGCACCGCGCGGAGAATGTTTTCATTATGTTCGTTCCGACGGGACAAACCGACCAATGAGGCATAAGATTAGAGCTCCTAGCTATGTAAATATCGCATCAAATAAAGTTGCCGCGGTAGGGCAAACTATTTCAGATACAACGATTACTTTGGCCGCGGTCGATCCTTGTTACTGTTGTACTGAAAGAGTCGCGGTTATCGATAAGGCAACCGATAAACAAATCTTAAACGGTTGGGACCTAATCAAGTTATCACAGGAGAAGACGGAAAGGATCAAAAAGCGGATGGGTATAAATGTGTAAGTTTTTCTCTCTCTATCCTTATTTTATCAAAGACAGTCTGAGCAACTTTGTAGTTTTGGCGATTGGGTTATTTACTCTCTTGACTTTGATTTATTCCTCTAAATTTATGAAGGGGAAAGAGGGACTGCTTAGATATTATACTTATATAATCTTAACCGCTATCGCTTCGATCGGCGCGGTACGCTCCAACAATTTGATTCTGCTTTTCGTTTTCTGGGGGTTTCTTGGTTTGACCCTTTATCTTCTGATTAATATGGGAGAGAAAACCTCGACGATAGCAAAGAAGACGTTTATTATCATCGGCGCTTCTGATGCGTTGATGTTGTTGGGTATTGCTATAATTTATAATTTATCAGGAACATTCCAGATGGATGCAATAAGTCTCAACCTCGATAATTCTTCAATGTCGATTATTGCTTATCTATGCATGGCCTTGGCTTGTTTTGCTAAAGCGGGAGCAATGCCAATGCACTCCTGGATCCCGGAATCTGCAGAAAAGGCGCCTCTTCCGGTAGTAGCGTTTCTTCCCGCTTCACTCGATAAGCTATTGGGGATTTATTTATTGGCTAGGTTGTCTTTGGATCTGTTTGTGATGAATCAGGCGATGAATACATTCCTGATGATCGTGGGAGCAATTACTATAATCGCAGCAGTAATGATGGCCTTAGTTCAACATAATATGAAAAAGCTTTTAGGTTATCACGCCGTATCGCAAGTCGGCTATATGGTCTTGGGTATTGGTACAGGTATTCCTATCGGTATTGCAGGCGGCATATTCCATATGCTTAACAACGCAATATATAAGTCCTGCCTGTTTTTTACTGCCGGTAATGTTGAGCATCGCATGAAAACTACGGAACTTAACCGATTGGGTGGATTAGCTAGCCTGATGCCTGTAACCTATATTGCCTGTCTGATCGCCAGCCTTTCTATATCGGGCGTTCCGCCTTTTAACGGATTTGTCTCAAAATGGATGGTTTATCAAGGATTAGTACAGAGACTCTCGAGTGAGTCTGGAGGAAGTATAACAGCCATCTGTCTTGTAGCTGCGATGTTTGGCTCGGGGCTTACCCTTGCTAGCTTTATGAAGTTGATTCACGCCACTTTTTTAGGCCAGAGGATAGATCAGCATAAAGCTAAAGTCTCTGAGGTCTCTTGGCCAATGTGGCTGCCCTGCGTGATTTTAGCGCTTATCTGTATCATCTTCGGCGTATTTGCCAATCAGTTACCGCTTAAATATTTTATCCTTCCTTCAGTAGGCGAAGTTTCTTTTCTCGGGGTATGGTATGCGCGTTTAGCTAGCTTAATGATCCTGGTCGGATTTATAGTAGGTATATTAATATTCAGGTTTAAAGGTTTAACTCCTAATTTCCGCGAAGATTCTTCTTTTACCGGAGGAGAGCCGATAACCGCTGAAATCGACCAGAACAGGGTTACAGGCACGGAATTTTATAACACCATAAAGGATATCGGGATATTACGTGCAGTATATAAAAAAGCAGAGGCAGGGGTCTTTGATATATATGAGCAGTTAAGGAAAGCTACATTTTTGATTTCCGGATTTTTGCGATATTTACATAACGGGATCCTTCCCACTTACCTGGTTTGGTGTTTACTGGGCATGATCGGGATATTTTATTTACTGGTTTTTAAGTGAGGACATAAGTTATGGAGGATTATATTAAAAATGATTTAAGCGACATAACTTATCTGTCCGAACTTATCCCGCCCTTTTGCTTTTCGAAGCAAAAGATTCGAAGCAAAAGAGCGGGATTAAATTCGCGCACATAACTTACGGTCACTTGCGTTCCGTAAGTTATGTGCTCAATAAAGATGGAAATACAGCTACTTTTATTATTTATGATTTTTGCGGCGCTGATCGCCGTTGAAGTCAAAGACATGCTCTCAAGCGTAATCGCTATGGGCGCTGTCGGCCTGGGCCTTTCTTTAGCCTTTCTGGTTTTAAAGGCTCCGGATTTAGCGATCACTCAGTTAGTAGTTGAGATTCTCTGTTTGATTATATTGATTCGTGCCACAATTAAGATAGATTTACCTTTTTCTACGTCCGGACGCTGGTTCTTTAATACAGTATCTACTCTCTCATTCGTCGGTATATTCCTTTGTTTTGCTTATTTCGCTTTAAGGGAATTACCGAGATTCGGAGAGCCGATAGTTAGAGTTGCACAGAATTACCTTGATAAAGGATTGGAGGCAACCGGAGCGACTAATTTAGTCAATGCAATCGTTTTAGATTTCCGGGCTTACGATACTTTAGGCGAAGCTACGGTATTGTTTACTGCCGTTATCGGCGTATTGGCTGTAATTAGAAGAGTAGGGAGAATCAAGAATGGCAAAACCTGAGCAGGGGATGACCCTGATAGTCAAGACGATCACCAGGCTTACGGTAGGGTTAATATTGCTTTATGGCATTTACATTGTTTTACATGGCCATATCAGTCCGGGCAGTGGCTTTTCCGGAGGAGTAATTATCGCTTTATCTTTTATCCATATATTGCTCGCTTTTGGTAAAGACACAGCATTAAAGAAATTCAGCCAGGCAACTGCTTCTTTGTTTGAGAGTACGGGCGCACTTTTATTCCTGCTGATCGCTCTATTAGGTTTTAGCGGGGGATATTTTTTCCTCAATTTCTTCACAAATAAAGGAGAGCCGTTTACTCTCTTTAGTTCGGGTACTATTGTTTTATCGAATATCGCAATCGCGCTTAAGGTTTCTGCAGGTTTATTTGCTATTTTTGTTGCACTGGTATTATTTAAAAATACAGGAAAAAAGGAATGACCTATTTAATTTCACTTAGGGGAATAGCAAGCGAGCAAAAGCGAGCCGAACTATGATTGAGTATATTCTCTGTTTAATTTTGTTTTCCATCGGGCTTTACTGCGTGCTAAGGAAAAGAAACATCATCAAGATTGTCATCGGGTTGGGCATCATTGAGTACGCGGTGAATCTGTTTTTTATACTGGTGGCGTACCGTAAAGGAGCCCGTGCACCGATATTATCTAAAGGGGAAGTGATTACCAATATGGTAGACCCTCTGCCGCAGGCATTAGTGCTTACTGCTATTGTTATCGGCCTTGCAGTTACTGCTCTGATTGTAGGGATTGCTATCAGAATTTATGAGAAGTACGGCACCTTCGATATTACCAGGATCAGGAGACTAAAAGGATGAGATTGATCCCGTTTTTCGTAATTGTACCCTTGGCGACCGCTTTTATCATATCTATCCTCGGTAAAAAAATAAAGTGGATTTCCGATATTTTAGGTAACTTGGGGAGCTTTGCTTTATTAGCCCTTTCGATAAACTCTATATTTTTAATCAATGTTCATAAGGCTTTAGTTTATAAAGTCGGAGGGTGGATTGCTCCGATGGGAATATCCATGGTCTTAGACGGCCTTTCTTCGTTTATGCTGGTTACCGTGAATTTGGTTTCTTTCCTGGTGGCGATTTTTTCCATCAATTATATGCAGCGTTATACCGATAAATGGAAATTCTATACTTTGTTTATGTTAATGCTTGCAGGCATGAACGGCATAATCATCACCGGGGATTTATTCAATCTATTTGTATTCCTGGAGATTGCTTCTATTGCTAGCTATGCTTTAGTCGCTTTTGGTACGGAAGCGGAGGAATTGGAGGCGTCGTTTAAATATGCGGTTATGGGCTCAATCGCTTCAAGTTTTATACTTTTAGCTATAGCATTTTTATATAGTTATACTTCCACTTTAAATTTAGCGGATATGTCTTTAGTCATATCTCAGAAGGGAAGCGGACTTCTGATTAAGTTCGTTACCGTATTATTATTGATGGGGTTTGGCTTGAAGGCGGCGTTGATTCCTTTTCATGCCTGGCTGCCTGATGCACACCCTTCAGCTCCGGCACCTATCTCGGCGATGCTTTCTGGTGTGCTGATAAAGGTGTTAGGAGTTTATGCATTGATTAGGCTTTTCTTTAACGTTACCGGCATCGGCAGCAATCTTCTGGCTATACTGATGTTAATGGGAGCGATATCAATAATCGTGGGAGTATTCTTGGCTATCGGCCAATGGGATCTTAAGAGGCTATTGGCGTATCACTCGATCAGTCAGATAGGTTATGTCATCTTAGGGATAGGCCTGGGGACTCCTTTGGGTATATTAGGCGGACTTTTTCATCTATTTAATCATTCGATATTTAAATCATTGCTTTTTTTAAATTCTGGTGCCATAGAATATGCCTTGGGAACCAGGGACCTCCAGAAGATGGGAGGGTTGAAGAAAGAGATGCCGGTAACTGCCGCAACAAGCCTAGTTGCTTCTATGTCTATTGCCGGAGTTCCTCCTTTTAACGGTTTTTGGAGCAAGTTGGTTATTGTTTTGGCTTGTATCGAAGCGAATCGCTTAGGCTACGCCGTAGTTGCGATAATCGGCAGCATACTTACTCTCGCATCTTTTATGAAGGTGCAGAAATACGCTTTCTTTGGAAGTATGAAAGAGAAGGTCGAGAAGGTAAAAGAAGTACCCTTTGCTATGCAGCTATCAATGATTCTATTTGCAGTAATATGTTTAGGCGCGGGATTACTTTTGTTTGGTAATGCGAAGGTCTTCCTTGAGAGGGCCGCGGATGCGTTAATCATCGGTAGGGGATATTCGTATTTATTATTCAATTAAATAGGATGAAGAAGAGAAAAAGTTCGCTTATTTTATTTCTGCTGGCGCTGGTAACCTGGATGATTTTAGGCTGGCCGCCTGACTTAGAGCATCTGATCGTAGGTATTTTTATCGCTGCTTTTGTTGCCTTTATGACTGGCGACATGTTTGTTAAGAGGCCTTATGTTTTTAAGCATCTTTCGCGCTACGGGTGGTTCTTATATTATATTCCGGTTTTTATCTGGGAGTGCATAAAGGCGAATATTGATGTTGCTTACAGGGTAAGCCACCCTAAGGTTCCGATTAAACCTGGTATCGTTAAGGTAAAGACAACTTTAAAATCAGATACCGGCTTGACCTTTCTGGCAAATTCTATCACCCTGACTCCCGGAACGATGAGCGTAGATATTGACCCGGAGAAGGGATACTTGTATATACATTGGATCGACGTCAAAGATGCAGATTTGCAGAAGGCAACCGAACTTATTGTCTATAAATTTGAGCATATATTAAAGAGGATTTTTGAATGATTAGAGGATTACGCTGGATAGCCGGATTAATTTTAATCTTAGCCGTATTTTTCTTTGTTTTCTTTCGTGAAATTCCTTCGTTAATCGAGTGGCAATCTGTTTTTCTTAAACGATGTTTTTTAGTACTTTTCTTTAGCAGTTTGTTATGCCTTTTTAGGATCCTCAGAGGTCCGACTCCCGCTGATAGGGCAGTAGCGATTGATATCCTGGGTATTTTAGTTTTAGGTTTTTGTGCCATATTAGGAGTGGCTACGGGAAGAGATTGGTATATTGATATTGGTATCGCTTGGGCACTGCAGAGTTTTATCTCAACTCTTGCTTTAGCGAAATATTTAGAAGGCAGGGATTTTGATGAATGAGATTATAGGAATGATCCTTATTGTTATAGGCCTGGGTTTTAATTTCTTTGGCTGCTTAGGGCTGGTAAGGCTGCCGGATGTTTATAATCGGCTCCAAGCTGCTACTAAATCAGTCACCCTGGGGACCTGCAGCATCTTGTTGGGTTTATTTTTATTTAAAGGCTTTACTGCCGGAGGGATAAAAGCGATGCTTTGCATCGGATTTATCGTTTTAACTGCCCCGGTTGCAGCACACGCATTAGCCAGGGGCGCGCATAAATCCGGAGTTAAGCTCTGTAAGGGTTCAGTCTGTGATAAATATGCTGAGGATGATAAATGAGAAAGCCTAAATTACGGGAAGTCAGAGAGGCGATCAAAGCATTAATCAAAGGGCCTTACACTGCCGGATTCCCTTTCCAAGCGCATACTCCGTTTGAGAGATTTAGAGGTAAGCCTTATTTTCATGAGGAGGATTGTATCGGATGCGGAGCTTGTTCTCAGGTATGTCCTGCCCGCGCTATAGAATTCGAAGACAAAATTATAGATGGGAAAGCCAAAAGAGTATTGACCATTCGTCTGGACCGTTGTATATTCTGCGGACAGTGTCAGTTGAATTGCCCAACTGAGAAAGGGATTATTTTATCCGGCGAGTTTGATTTAGCAACAACTGATAAAAGAGAAGATCTAAAACAGGAAATAGAGAAAGAGATTATAACCTGCGAGTGCTGTCTTGAGCCGATTGTTCCCCGTGATCAATATGAATGGATTGCTAAGAGATTGGGCCCGCTAAGTTTCTCCAATGCTTCACTATTGCTTTTCTACTTAAGAAGCTTGGATCTTGCCTTAAAAGAAATTCCGCATCCCTCCCAAAAAGAATCTGAAGCTTTGCGCTCCGAGCGCATAAAAATTCTTTGTCCCCGCTGCCGTCGGGAAGCTGTAATCAAGTCCTAATCAATGTTTTCTTCATTAAAGGTTAAAAATTTTAGAATCTATTGGTTTGGCATGTTTGCATCGCTGGTCGGAACCTGGATTCAGGCGGTAGCGCTTAGCTGGTTAGTATTTGAGCTTACTCATTCCGCCTTTCTCTTAGGATTAGTCGGGTTTTTAACCTACATTCCCATTTTTCTTCTTTCTTTATTCGGGGGAGTGTTGGCTGACCGGATGAATAAAAGAAATATCCTTATCTGTACCCAGATGACTTTTATGCTACTAGCTTTTCTCTTGGCCGCTCTTACTCAGATGAAATTAATCACGTCTTTTCATGTAATGATGATTGCGGTCTTAAACGGTATAGTCATGGCTTTTGACGCCCCCAGTAGGCAGGCGATGGTAGTTGAATTAGTGGGTAAAGAAAATTTATTTAATGCCATTGCGTTAAATTCTGTGGCATTTAATTCCAGCCGCGTAATCGGGCCTGCCTTTGCCGGAATATTGGTGGCGGCAATAGGGATGAGTGGATGTTTTTACATAAACGGGATAAGTTTTTTGGCTTTAATCTTTGCGCTTTTGATGATTAAAATAAAGAATAATCATAGGACGAATAAAAATAGTAAAGCCTTAAGAGATCTAAGGGACGGGGTTATTTTTATTAAAAATGATCCTTCGATATTGGTGCTGATCAGTATGGTAAGTGTTATAAGCCTATTCGGAGTAGGTTACATTATACTTATGCCGATCTTTGCTAATGATATTTTGCAAGTAGGTGCCAGGGGCTTAGGGTTTTTGATGTCAAGTGCAGGTATCGGCGCATTGGCCGGCGGGTTATTTCTAGCACACTTAGGTGATTTTAAATATAAGGGGAAATTGTTGTCAGTTTCATCTTTTATTTTCTCCCTTTCTTTATTGGTTTTTGCGCTATCTAAATCCTATATATTATCGATTCTTGCTTTGCTCTGTATGGGGTACGCAAGCGTTAGCGTTATCGCATTAATCAATACCATACTTCAGGCAAAGGTAGATGATCAATTCAGGGGGAGGGTAATGAGCGTCTTTATGCTCGCCTTTATCGGGATCATACCTTTTGGTAATTTAATCGCCGGAACCCTGGCTCAGATCCTGGGTGTTTCTCCTGCTCTTGTAATCAGTGGCTGTATTTCTACTTTATTCTTCCTGGCCATAAATACCCTCTTCCCGGGTATTCGAAAAATCGCATAAAGATTCATTGATTTTTCTAATTATTTGATTAAAATTATAAGATAGAGGCTCCTATAAAGAAGATGGCTAAAATATTTATATTTATAATATTATTTGTTGTTATATATATATTACCCGGATGCGGGAAAAGAGAGAAGAACCTTGAGGATTTTTCCGAGCCTTTAACAATGGATGAACTGACCGCGATTACGCTTCAGGATGATGTTGAGTCTCAACCCCAGCCAGAAGTAAATCCACCTTTATCCGCAGGACCGGATTTAAAATCTTTACCACCCCTTGGCCCTTATAAACCTACTGTACGACAGATCCAAAGAGCATTGAGTAGTGCCGGTCATTACGCAGGAGATATCGATGGCGTAAGCGGCCCGATGACTGAGAAGGCGATAAAGGAATTTCAGGAAGCTAATAATCTAAAGGTAGATGGTAAGGTTGGCCCTAACACCTGGTCGGCATTAAGCCGGTATGCGGGCTCTACGGCTGAATAGCAATATTCAGAAGATAAGATGATCCAATTTCCTAAAGATTTCCTTTGGGGTGCAGCAACCTCCGCCCTTCTGGTTGTTGGTAATAACAAAAACAACGACTGGTGGGAGTGGGAACAAAAGGCCGGATTAAAAGATCTCTCCGGCAATGCCTGCCGCCACTACGAGTTTTATAAAAATGACTTTGATCTGGCAAGACAGCTTAACCATAATGCCCATCGCCTATCGATTGAATGGAGTCGCATCGAGCCTGAGGAAGGCAGCTTCTCTGCTCAAGAGGTATCCCATTATATAGACGTCATATACGCTTTAAAAGAGCGCAATATCGAACCGGTAGTTACCCTGCACCATTTTACGAATCCTCTATGGTTTACAAAGCTAGGGGGATGGCAGAATGAAAAGGCCCCTGAATATTTTCTGCGTTTTGTTAATAAGATCGTGGGGGCGCTATCTGATAAAGTCCGCTTCTGGGTCACTATAAACGAGCCGATGGTTTATGGGTATTATTCTTATGTGTTAGGGGAGTGGCCGCCTCAGCATAAAGATCTCTTTAAGTCAAAAGAGGTTGTAAATAACCTGCTACTGGCTCATATAAAAAGCTATAGGGCGATACACAGCATTTATGAGAAAGTGCATCTACCGGCGCCCTACGTGAGTATCGCTAAAAATATGCAGCCATTTATGCCTTGCATTCCTGATCTGAAAAGTAAGATAGGTACATATCTTAGGAATAAATTCTTTAATTTCGAATTCTTAAATAAATTAATACGATATCGAGCCCTGGATTTTATCGGGATTAACTATTACACGCGTGGTTTAATAGAGGTTAAGCGCTGGGCGATAAGGAATTTATTTCTTGATGTCTGTACCAAGAATCATTCTTCTCTTCGTAAGAATTCATTGGGATGGGATATTTATCCGCAGGGGCTATATTTAATATTGATGAATTTAAAAAAATATAATTTACCGGTATTTATTCTTGAAAACGGCATTTGTACGGCAGATGATAATCTGCGCTGGGAGTTCATTTATGAGCACCTCAAGAATCTCAATCTTGCGATGCAGAAAGGCGTTCGAGCTTTAGGGTATACTTACTGGTCATTATTAGATAATTTCGAATGGGCGCAAGGTTTTGCTCATCGATTCGGCCTGATCGAAGTAAACTACAATAATTATCAACGTACTATCAGGGAAAGCGCTAGGAAATATTCCTTGGTTTGTAAGGAAGGCGCTCTTGAGTAGATGAAGCCGATTAGTAAAGATTTAATATTAAAAGAAATCTCCCTTTTTAATGATCTTTCAAAGAGAGCGCTGAAGCTAGTTAAGGAAAGATCAGAGATCAAAGAATATAAGAAGGGGGAGATTATCTATCGTGAGGGTTCCGGAGCGGATGCATTTTATTGCGTAGTCTTAGGAAGAGTTTTGGCTTATACCCTCGACGTTTTAGGCCAGGAAACGTCCATTGAACATCTGCACCACGGAAAATATTTTGGTATTATTTCGCTTCTCACCGGAGACTCTCATTCGGTAAGCACTAAGGCATTGAATGATTCTTCCTTATTGGTTATTAAAAAGGATGATTTTAACTTTCTTCTAAAACAAATCCCTAAATTAGCCTTAGACTTAAGTACCACTCTTTCCCGCCGTCTGAAAAATAGGAACATTCATCAAAAAATTATATTTGAGAGTACGATCATATCTGCGTTCAGTTCTTATTCACAGGCCGGTAAGACTGTCTATGCGCTTAATTTAGCTCTTAGTCTTTCACAAGAAACACGAAAATCGGTAGTCATATTGGACATTGCTCCTTTAGATAAGGGCCATACTCTACCTCAGAGGCTAGAGGTCAGGGATAACCGGGTTTTCGATTTATCCGAATCAACCGGGGACGATTATAGAATAGTTAAAGATTTTGTCTCCCGGACTAAATTTGGCGTAGATTTAATCTGCTCTCGTTATGACCCAAGGGATGAGTCTTGTGTAAGTAAAGTGGTGGGTATCTTAAGTTTCTTAGTTAATGATTACCACTATATAATTTTGGATCTGCCCTCGGATATAGATCGCTGTATTCTTAGCATATTGAACCAGTCGGACTTAATCAGTATTTTAAGCGGTGCTAACCCATCAGCCTTAAGGAAAACGCACAACTTGATTAAAAGTATCAAAGCAGATTTTAATTTTGAGGTAGATAAAATAAAAATCATCATTAACGAATATAAAACTTCGGGGCTTACGTATAAGCAGCAGGGGGCGGCATTAAACAACAACATATTTGCTACTCTGCCTAGAATGGTCGCTCAACCAGATGATCGGGTAGTTCTTTCTAACCCTAATTGCGAATATGCCAGGGCAATAAGAAGGATTGCCAGACAGCTGGGTGATTGTCTAGTGGGTCTTGTGTTAGGAGTAGGGGTAGGGTATGGCTTCTGTCACATAGGAGTGTTGAGGGTAATCGAAGAGGAGAAAATACCGATCGATATCATCAGCGGCTCTAGTGTGGGCGCTCTTATAGCCAGCCTCTGGGCTACCGGCAGATCCAGCAATGAGATACTTGAAATCGCAAAAGAATTCAAGGAGCCGAAGCATCTCTGGGGGTTGATAGATTTGACTTTTCCCCTGATGGGATTTATCAAAGGAAAAAAGCTCTATAGATTCTTAAAGAGGCATCTCGGTGATAAGACCTTTGATGATTTAAGGCTGCCTCTTCAGATTATCGCCTGTGATTTAAAAGGAAAGCAGCATCGGGTACTAAATAAAGGTTTACTTGTGGATGCGATTATGGCAAGCTGTACTATGCCGGGAGTGTTTACCCCGTTTAAATTTAAGGAAGAAATGTTGTTTGACGGAGGAATTAGCAATCCTTTACCTACGGAGCCTTTATTAAAGATGGGAGTAAAGAAGATTATAGCGGTCAATGTTACTCCTTCGAGAGAAGATGTGATGCGTCAGTATCAGAAGATCAAAGATGACCTGGTTGAAAAGAAGGCAAAAAATAGCGGATGGGTATACTTAAAGCAGCTGATCAAAAGTAAATTTAAGATCAACATACTTGATATCATTTTTAGCAGTATCGAGATATTGCAGTCTGAGGTGGCACAGAAAGAAGCCCAGCTGGCAGATGTTGTATTACATCCGGATACCTCAGGTCTTTATTGGCTGGAGCTGCATCGCGGTGAAGAATTTGCAAAGAGAGGCGAGGATGAGGCAAGGAGACATCTGGATAAGATCCGCCAGCTTATCAATGAATAAAAAAAGGAGCGTAGATGAGGAAATTAACAATTGAGAAGTCTTTTTTTTGTTTTACTTTGATCATAAGTCTTTGCTCTTTAGTCTTGACCAGCGGCTGCGCTCATGTTAAAGAAGGATTCAGAGGTTTCTTAGGGACTTCGATAAAAGTGCTTGAGGAGGGAAGGAAGGACGCAGTAAAAAGTACCTTTCCTTATGATTATTTTACCTGCTACACTAAGACCTTGGATATACTGAAAAAGTATGAAACTTATGTTTACCTAGAGGAGATTAAAAAGTATATGATCGCGATTTATGTCTCTCGCCAGGATACTACTCCGGTAGGGTTATTCTTCACGGAGATGGATAAGGATAATACTCAGATTGAGATTTCCTCACCCAGTAAGTTTGCCAGAGAGCTCATTTCTCAGAGGATTTACTCTGAGTTGGAAAAATAAGTGAGGATATAAGTAAAGAGTTCATTTAAGAAAGGGATAGCTATGGAAAGTAAGAAGCGCGACTTGAATACCTTTATTAAAGAATGTCACCGAATTGCTAAAGATAAAGGTTGGTGGGAAGAGCATCGCAATGATGGAGAGTTAATCGCCCTTATGCATTCGGAACTATCAGAGGCTTTAGAGGCAATGCGTAATCACGGCAAGAAGACAGATGTTGCTGAGGAGCTTGCAGATTGCTGTATCCGTATATTTGATTATTGCGGGGCAAGGAAAATAGATTTAGAAAAGACCTTGATGAAGAAAATAGCATATAATAAAACTAGGCCATATCGTCATGGTAAAAAATTCTAGGGTAATTACTGCCGAACAGGCTCAAAGTATCGATAGCTCGGTTAGGGATTCATTTGGTATCTCTATGTTAATATTAATGGAGAACGCAGGAAGAGCCATTGCTGAAGAGGCAATGGATTTGATAAAACCGAATAAACCTCTAGCGATAATATGCGGCAGGGGAAATAACGGTGGAGACGGTTTTGTAGCGGCAAGACATCTTTTTACTTAAGGGTATAAGTCCGATAATTTTTCTGGCAGGTAATATCAGCGGTATACAAAATGAAGCCAGGGTAAATTTAGATATACTTTTGAAGCTCAAACAAAAAATATTTGAAGTTAGTGAAGAAAATATAGGCTTGGTTAAAAATCAAGTTTCGAAATGCGGCTTGATTATTGATGCTTTATTAGGCGTAGGCCTAAAAGGAAGAGTACGCGGAATATTTTGTGAATTAATAGAGATGATTAACTTTTCCAAGGCCTGCGTCCTTTCGATAGATATACCCTCGGGCTTAGATGGAACCACAGGGAACATATTGGGTTGTTGTGTAAGAGCAGATAAAACAGTTACTTTCGTGGCGAGAAAAAGCGGGATGATTGTAAAAAACGCAAAAAAACTTAGCGGTAAGATCGTAGTTAGGGATTTAGGAATACCGCTATAAAACAAAGGAGGCGGATTATGCCGTTTGAAAGCAATTTGGATCAGGAGATTTTTTCCAAGTTCTGGGAAAATGATGCCGGGAAGATTGTGGTGA
>JBDRMO010000017.1:0-23135 GCA_043812095.1 Candidatus Omnitrophota bacterium
AAGCATCGCCTGTAAAATACCGGCCAGGAAGCCTGCCCTGATAATCGTCATCCGCCTACGGGCATTAAAAACTAAAATACTGGATAATAAACCGCTGACAAAAAATAAAACGCTAAGGTGTAAATGATTTCCGGTAATAGAAGCAGTAACTATAGAAATCGCCAGCGTCATTAATAAAGATAGCTCCAGCTGGTTAAAAAGCAAGGTAGTCAGCATCGGTATAGCGCAGAAGGGTATATAAAACTTTGACCAGCCATGATCAACGATAAAGTAGGTAGTAGCCAAAATCGTGGTAAAGAGCAAAGTAAGCTGAAGCAGGCTTACTTTCTTAAAAGTCGGGCGGGCTTTGACATATACGATCAAAGATAATAAAAATACAGCGATAGTAAGGTTCAACCCGATGAGATGGCAGAACAAGAATACTAAGATTGTTCCGATGATAAACTTTATCCTGTCTTTAGTGCTTTGACTTATCATAAGCCTCAATTATCCTCTGTACTAATGCATGCCTAACCACGTCAGAACCGCCAAAATATATGAATTTTATACCCTCTATCTCTTTTAATATATCCTGTGCCTCCAGTAACCCTACGGGCTTTCCTTCCGGCAGATCGCTCTGGGTTATATCGCCTGTAATCACAGCCTTGGAATCAAATCCTAAGCGCGTAAGAAACATCTTCATCTGCTCAGCCGTGCAATTCTGCGCTTCGTCCAGAATAATAAAAGCATCATTAAGCGTCCTGCCCCTCATGTAAGCTAATGGTGCAACCTCAATTACCCCGGTCTCCAGATATTTCTCAATCCGCTCCGCTTCCATCATATCATAAAGCGCATCATAAAGTGGCCGTAGGTACGGCTTGATTTTCTCATGCATGTCTCCGGGTAAAAATCCTAACGACTCCCCGGCCTCAATCGCAGGCCGGGTAAGCACAATCCTGCGTACGTGATGATTCTTTAATGCCTCCACGGCACAGCCCATCGCCAGATAAGTTTTCCCGGTTCCTGCCGGACCGATACCAAATACTATATCGTGTTTTTTTATTCCCGCCACATACTCACCCTGGCCTTTTGTTCTCGGCCCTATCTGTTTACCTGAAGAAGAGATAATAATATTTGTTTCCGGGCGATCAAATGCGCTTTCTTTGTTTTCTTTCTTGAAATTTCCTATTAAATAAGCTAAGTCTCTTACCCCTAACTCAGCCTGCCCTGAACGAAACCCCTCTAAAACATATTCCACTAACTCTGCGGCCTTTTTGATGTTTACAGCAGTGCCGCTGATCTTTAAATTACCTCCTCGCAGAACCAGCTTGACCTTGTATTTTTTTTCTATCTCTTTTAAATGAGCATCATGATGGCCAAATAAACCTTGTGCCTCCTGATGATTCTGGAGTTTAATATTCTTATCCATAAGATTACTTAAGGCTTTCTCCTGCTTGGGCTGATTGCTCAAGAGGGATGTTAATTACCTGCCCGACGCTAAGTTTATCCGGGCTACTTAATACTCCCTGATTCGCCTCATAGATCTTCATCCATTTCTTGCTGGTACCATAAAATTTCTGAGAGATCTTCTGTAGCGTATCATTTTTTTGTATAGTATATTTTTCAGAATATACATCACTGCTCCCTTTTACTTTAACTTCTTGAGCAGGAATTTCTTCTGATAGATAATTCTCTTTACCCTTGATCACAATCATCTCATCTTCTGCTTTATAAGCCTGACTTACAAAATCAGTTTTCTCTTTTGGCATTACGTCTTGTGTCCCCTTCTCAAATTTTACTGACTTGCCCCCCAGTTCAAACTCTACGACGCGGGTAGTCCTGGTAGACTTTCTCGCTACATCATTATCGGGAGCCTCTCCTTCGAGGTAACCACGATTACCCAATTCCAGATCCTGGTCGATTCTATCACGGGTTTGCTTATAAGATCTTACTGTACAACCGGATAACATGAAAAGCAACAACAGGCCTAATGTAACAAATAACTTTCTTCTTAGCATCTTCTCCTCCTTCTGGTTCATTTTTTCTTTAACTCTAATCTTAACTCATTCAACTGCCTCTGATCTACCACTGAAGGTGCGCCGGTCAAAGGACAAAGACCCGCACTCGTCTTAGGAAAAGCAATTATCTCCCTGATGCTCTCTTCTCCCGCTAAAATAGCTAAAATTCTATCCAAGCCAAAAGCAATGCCTCCATGCGGAGGCGCACCATATTGAAACGCCTCTAATAGAAACCCGAACCGTTTCCTTGCCTCTAAGAGATCAATACCGATAATCTCAAAGATCTTTTCCTGCAGCTCCTGCTGATGGATTCTTATCGAACCGGAGGCGATCTCTGAACCGTTTAAAACTAAATCGTATGAACGCGCCTTAACTTTATCCGGGTTTTGCCTCAGGATATCTAAATCCTCCATGCGCGGAGAAGTAAACGGATGATGCTCGCTTTCCCAACGCTTCTCTTCTGGATTATATTTAAACAAAGGGAAATCCGTAACCCAGACAAACGCCAATTCAGAGTTTAATTCTTTTCTTAAGTCCGGTTTATCAGAACCGTATTTTTTCTGCGCTTGATCAAAAGAGAGCCTGGGAAAAGGGATCTTAAGATCAATATTTTTAGCCTTCTTAATTATAGTCTGCATCAGCCGTTCAGTTAAGGAAAAAATGTCTTCCTCTTCCACAAAGGACATCTCTAGATCTAACTGGGTGAACTCCGGTTGGCGGTCGGCACGCAGATCTTCATCGCGGAAACATTTAGCGATCTGATAATATTTTTCGATACCGGCGACCATCAAGATCTGCTTAAAAAGCTGGGGCGATTGAGGCAGTGCATAAAATTGCCCCAAGCTAAGCCTTGAGGGGACTAGATAATCCCTTGCTCCTTCTGGAGTCGACTTGGTTAAAAAAGGCGTCTCAAATTCAGTAAAACCGTTTTCATGCATAAAATCATGGATGATCTTATTAAACTTGCTTCTTAATATAAAATTTTCTAATACCTTTGGCCTCCTTAAATCAAGATAGCGGTATTTCAGGCGCATGTCTTCGCTAACCTCTAATCTCTCCTCGATTTCAAAGACCGGAGTAAGGCTGGGATTTAAAATCTCAAGCTCTTTTGCCAATACCTCTATTTCACCGGTAGCTAATTTCGGGTTTATGGTGTTCCCCGGACGCTTGTTTATCGTACCCTTTACCTTGATGACGAATTCAGTCCGTAACTCATTAACTAGATCATAAGCCTGACCGGATTCTTTCGGAATAAAAACAGCTTGAGTCCAGCCGTATCTATCACGGATATCGATAAAAATAATCTTTCCATGATCGCGGCGTCTGGCTACCCAACCGCAAAGCGTGACATCTTTGCCTGTATCTTTAGCAGTTAATTCTCCGCAGGTATGTGTGCGTAACATAATATAGGTTCTAGGTCCTAGGTTCTAGGTTTAACTTGATTTTTGAAATTATGCCATCTATTCTTACTTCTTCCTGTGTCCCCGAATTCATATCTTTTAATGTAACTACATTCTTTTTTAACTCATCATCACCGAGGATAAGCACGAATCTTGCACCAAGATCATCTGCTGAGCGCATTGCGCCTTTTAGAGATTTAGCTTCATAGTCAGTATCACAAATAATATTTTCTTTACGAAAATTATCTAAAAGTTTCATACCCTGATTTTTGGCTTTTTCTCCGAGAGTAATCAGATAGACCGTATCCGGCCTCTTGGCCTCTGCTGCACAACCTGCTGCCAATAGTAACCTCTCAACACCTAAAGCAAAACCTATAGCACCGACATCAGGCCCGCTGAGCTGATTCACTAAATTATCATATCTACCCCCGGCTCCTAAAGCATCCTGAGCGCCTAAGTCTTTATGCGTAATCTCAAAGACAGTGCGGGTATAATAATCTAGCCCCCTTACCAGATAAGGAATTATTTCATAAACTATTCCTAAACTATCTAAACCATTCTTTACGCTAACAAAATGCTCCTCACAATCACTACAGAGATATTTTTCCTCCATATCCAAACTTTTTATGATCTCCTGACAACCCGCTTGCTTACAATCGAGAATCCTTAAGATATTATTTTTAAACCTGACATTACAGTCAGCACAAAGTTTACCTAGCCTGCCCTTTAAGTTTTTCTCCAGTATCTGCTTTAAATCTTTTCTGTCTTTTGCGCAGCCTAAACTATTAATCTTGATTTTATAATCTTTAATAGAAAAACCTTTGAGCAGGCTATCTACTAAAGATAAAACCTCTACGTCTAAATTAGGATCATATGAACCTATCGCCTCAGCGCCGATATGATGAAACTGGCGTAACCTGCCCTTCTGAGGCCTCTCCAGCCGGAACATCGGCCCGATATAATAAAGCTTAGCGAATTTTCGCACCCTATCCAGGTTGTTTTCGATATAAGCGCGTACAATAGAAGCGGTAGCTTCAGGCCGCAAAGCATAAAGATCATCTTTATTCTGGATGATGAACATCTGCTTTTGAACAATCTCCGTAGATTCGCCTAAAGAACGGTTAAATAAAGACGCCGATTCGATTAAGGGCGGGCGAATCTCCTGATAGTTAAAAACAGAGAAAATGTCCCGACTTATCTTCTCCAGCTTCTGCCAACAACCAACCTCTTCCGGTAAAATATCTTTTGTACCAGGGATCCTTTTAAGCATAATAGATTTTAAGTAACTGCCGCTTTAACGATGTAGAGAATTGTAACAATTTGATAGGAATTAAGCTACCTTATCTTTTGCTTCATTTCTAAGCCGGCCTTAAAGACTACGACCTTTCTCGGGGGGACGGGGATAACTTGATTGGTCCTCGGATTCCTACCAGTGCGGCTCTTTCTCTGTTTGACCTTAAATACTCCGAAATTACGCAATTATATTTTCTCTCCTCTTACAAGAGCTTCGACAATAGTATCAAAGGTCTTCTGCACCACCCTTTTCACATCTATTTGCTTTAAGTTGGTATCATCTGAGACTTTTAAAATAATATCTTTCTTTGTCATTTTTTACTGCCTCCTTTCCTAAGTACAATAACATCAAAAACTTACGGTGTCAAGCACAAAAATCATCTCCCTAGTAGATTTTATCCTTGGCTCCATAACAAATGAACCTGGCGGGATTTCAAGCGAATGGAGATTTTAGTCAAAGCACGCTTGAGTATTTTCGGGAATCCCAAGGCCCCGATAGGGGCAATCTTGGGATGGCGATGCTGTTTGAACGATTTTTGCCAGATGCAAAAAGCGCGAGTTCAGCAGCCACCGAAAATACGAAAGACCTTTGGCGGCCTCGCCGCAAGCGGGGCAAAATCGACTTGAGCGAGAAAAACCGACAGATTTATTTGTTATGAGTAATAGATAAAATCGATTATATTGCTAGGGAAAGGCGATCTTCGCCTAGGAGATCATCGATCTTTTGCATTAAATCTTCGGAAGGGGTGACATAAAGCGCTTCTCCGACTACTAATTGCACCTTGGACTTAGCAGGGGTATCCAAATTCAGATATATCGGAACATTACCCCGGGCAGCAGAAAGCAATTCCTTCAGGCTTTCAAAGATATTCTCTCTTAACCCTGAGATATTTATACTCACCCCGGTTACTAACTTATAGATCTCATCAAAGGGAAATAAATCATTGACCAGGATCTTAGGAGTATCCTCTCGCAGGTTAATCGTACCTCTTACAAGCACAACTGTATTTGGCTGGATATAGCGCGATACCCGCTGATAAGCGCGCGGAAAGACCAATGCTTCAACTATGCCTGTTAAGTCCTCAACCTTTAAGATCGCCATCTTTTCCTGTTTAGCACGGGTAGTAGTCTGCTTAATCTTAGCGATTAAACCTACTAACTTTATTACATCCTGATCTCTATGCTCCAGAAGCGTATCAGTGGAAGATGAAGAAAAACGCTTTAGTTGTTTCGCATAACGCGCCAGCGGATGGCCGCTAACGTAAAAACCCAGCATATCTTTCTCAAAAGCAAGCAGCTGCGGCTCCGGCCACTCTCTTACCCGGGGAAGATTCTTAGTCGTATCCTCGAAACCGTTACCCTGAATGCCTTGGTCAAAGAAAGAAAGCTGTCCTCTGGCTTTCTCTTTTTGAGTACGGGAGGCAGATTCCAAGAGCAGATCTAAAGATGCAAACATCATGGCCCGGGGCAGATTAAAACTATCAAATGCCCCGCATTTGATCAAAGCTTCTAAAACCTTCCTGTTTGCTAATCTAAGGTCGATATTCAAACAAAGACTCTGTAGGGAATCAAAGCGCCCTTTTTTTCTTGCTTCAACTATCGACTCAGCTGCTCCGCGGCCGACATTTTTAACTGCTAATAAACCAAACCTTATCGTATCCTTATCTTCGACTTTAAATAATGCTTCGCTTTCATTTATATCCGGAGGCATCACTTTAAGCCCCATGCGGCCTGCCTCATTCACATACTCTACTATCTTATCGGTATTATCACGCTCTGAAGTAAGTAACGCAGTCATAAATTCAATCGGGAAATTTGCTTTTAGATATGCAGTGCGATAAGAGATTAAGGCATACGCCGCTGAATGCGACTTATTAAAACCGTAACCGGAAAAATATTCAATTAGGTCAAATATCTTGTTAGCCACCGATGAACTGATTCCATTTTTTGTGCAGCCGATTACAAAGTTTGTCCTCTGTTTCTCCATTACTTCCGGAATCTTCTTGCTCATTGCCCGACGCAAGAGATCTGCATCTGCCAGGCTAAAACCCGCTAAGCTGGAAGCAACCTGCATAATCTGCTCCTGATAGACCATGATCCCATAGGTTTCCTTCAAGATCGCCTCAAGTTTTTTATGGTCATATTTAATCGGCAGGCGATTATGCTTACGGGCCATAAAATCATCTAACATCCCCGAGCCGATCGGACCCGGCCGGTATAATGCAAGAAGTGCGATTATATCTTCAAAGCGGCTTGGTTCTAATTTCCGCAATAAATCACGCATTCCGGAACTCTCTAATTGGAATACCCCGAAAGTCTGCGACTTTGTTAAAAGCTCAAAAGTCTTAGAATCATCAAGCGGCAACTTATCAATATCAATACTTTTGCCCTGAGTCTTCTTGATTAACTTTAAGGTCTCACTAATCACGGTAAGAGTCCGCAATCCCAGGAAATCAACTTTTAACAAACCGATTTTTTCTAACACGCCCATACTGTAACCGGTGGTCATCTGCTCGCCCTGTGTTTCAAATAAAGGCGTGTAGTTGTCCAGCGGCTTATCGGCAATCACCACGCCCGCAGCATGAACCGATGCGTGACGATTAAGCCCTTCTAACTTTAAAGCTATATTAATCAATTTGGTAATCTGAGGATCATTTTTATACAAGTTTTTTATCTCCTGCTCACTCTCTACAGCGTCCTTTAACTTGATGCTCGGATCAGGAGGGATTATTTTTGCGATCCTATCAACCTCAGCGTAACTTATGCCCATCACTCTACCCACATCACGTACCACTGCCCTTGATTGCATCGTACCGAAAGTAATAATCTGGGCGACATTCTCCCGGCCGTATTTCTGAGTTACATAATCTATCACTTCCTGCCTTCTCTCATAACAAAAATCTATATCGATATCCGGCAGGCCTAAACGTTCAGGATTTAAGAATCTTTCAAAAAGCAGGCCGTATTTTAAAGGATCGATATCGGTGATGCCTAAGAGAAAACTAGTCAAGCTGCCCGCGGCAGAACCTCTCCCCGGCCCGACCGGAATATTCTGGCTCCTGGCATAATGGATAAAATCCCAGACAATCAAAAAATAACTGACAAACCCCATATCTTTGATAATTTTTAACTCATGTTCCAGGCGTTCCTTGATCGCAGGGGTAACTTCCTCATACTTATCCTTGAGCCCATTATCACAGAGCTCTTTTAAAAATTCCTCTTTTGCTATTCCTTTAGGAGGCTCATATTTAGGCAGATGGATCCTGGAAAAACTTAGTTCTAAATTACAGCGGCTGGCTATTTCAAGCGTATTAGATATGGCCTGAGGTATGTCTTTAAATATTTCTTTCATCTCCTCGGGAGACCTGAGATAAAACTCATCGGTTTGAAAACGCATCCTATTCGGATCATCGAGAGTAGTCTGGGTCTGGATGCAAAGCAGTGCCTCGTGGGCTGGGGCGTCTTCCTTCTTTACGTAATGCACATCATTAGTCGCAACTAACGGAAGGTCTAATTCTTTTGAGATTTTTATTAATCCTTCATTGACTATCTTCTGTTCGGGAATAGAGTTTGCTTGAAGCTCTAAATATAAATTATCCTTACCGAGAATATTCAAGTAGGTATCAGCGGTCTTTAAAGCATCATTAAAACGTTTCTGTTGGAGTAACGATGGGATCTCTCCTTTAAGGCAGGCAGTCATGCCGATCAAACCCTTGGCATAACGAGAGAGCACTTCTTTATCAATGCGCGGACGATAGTAGAATCCTTCTCGGTAACCAATCGAAACCAACTTCATGAGATTTTCGTATCCGGTTTCATCCTTGGCAAGCAGGATTATATGGTATGAGGCGTCTTCAATCCCTACGGAGCTTTTATCTAGGCGGCTTCCCGGAGCAATATAAGCCTCACAACCGATAATCGGTTTTATTCCCGCTTTTTGGGCCTCAAGATAAAAATCCACTGCACCGAACATATTCCCATGGTCGGTAATCGCCAGCGAATCCATCTTATAATGTTTGGCGAGGCTAAGGATATCGGGTATTCGGCAGGCACCGTCAAGTAAACTGAATTGAGTATGAAGGTGTAAATGAATAAAATCTGAATGCGGCATTTTTAAAATTCAAAGTCACAAAATTTAAATGCACAAAATAAATTTGACACTTAAATATTTGAATTTATCTTGAATTTTGTATTTTGAATTTAGAATTTAGAATTTAGAATTAAATATGTTACTTACTAGGCGATATTATTCCCACTCTATGGTTGCAGGAGGTTTAGAAGATATGTCGTAGACTACTCTGTTTACGCCTTTTACTTCGTTAATAACCCGGTTGGAGATCTTCTCTAGCAGTTCATAGGGAAGCTTTACCCAATCTGCGGTCATCCCATCGTGGCTGGAAACACAACGTAAAGCTACTACATTCTCGTAGGTACGCTGATCACCCATAATACCTACGCTTTTAATCGGCAGCAGAACGGCAAATGACTGCCAAACCTTATCGTAGAAAGCAGCATCTCTGATCTCATCGATCACCCGTCTATCTACCTCGCGTAAAAGATCCAGGCGTTCCGGAGTTACATCCCCGATTATTCTTACTGCCAAACCGGGTCCGGGAAAAGGTTGGCGATTAATGATATTTTCCGGTAAACTCAATTCCCTGCCGATTGCCCTTACTTCATCCTTAAATAACTCCCTGAGCGGTTCAATCAGCTTTAATTTCATCTGTGCTGGCAGGCCGCCTACATTATGATGGCTCTTAATGCGCTTGCTCGGAGCGCCGCTTGGGGAGACCGACTCAATCACATCCGGATAAAGAGTGCCTTGGGCCAAAAATTTAACGCCCTTGACCTTCTTAGCTTCCTCCTCAAATACCTTTACAAACTCATCACCGATGATTTTTCTTTTATCCTCCGGGTCAGACACCCCTTTCAAACGAATGAGAAATCTTTTGCTCCTATCTACATAATCCAAATTGAGATGAAACAGATTGCGGAATATCTTTTTTATCTGCTGCGGTTCATCTTTACGCAGCAGGCCGTTATCGATAAAAATACATCTTAAATTCTTACCGATCGCTTTTTGGATTAATAAAGCTGCAACAGAAGAATCCACCCCTCCGCTTAAACCTAATACTACCTTGTCATTGCCGACCAATTTTTTTGTACCTTCGATTGCATCCTGAATTATTGACTGCATCGTCCATCTACCCAGGCATCCGCAGATCCTGAATAAAAAGTTACTGAGCATCTGGTTCCCTTTTTCGGTGTGCGTTACTTCAGGATGAAATTGAACCGCAAAAATTTTCCTCTTTGGGTTGGAAATCGCCGCGATCGGTGCATTCAGAGTATGTGCGCTAATACGAAACCCGGAAGGCAGCTTTGTAACATAATCGCCATGACTTGCCCAACAGGTGAAATTACCGGGCAGATGACTAAATAAATCATGATTATCATCGATAAATAATTCTGCCTTTCCGTATTCCCTGCCCTTGGTGTGCTTAACCTTGCCCCCATTCATTTCAGCGATAACCTGCATCCCATAACAGATGCCTAATATAGGTACGCCTAATTTAAATATGTCTTTATCCGGCCTAGGCCCCTTCTTTTCAATCACCGAAGCCGGGCCACCGGAGAATATCAAGCCTCTTGGCTGCATCAGAGCTATCTCTTTAGCCGGAGTATCAAAAGGAATTATTTTAGAGAAAACCTTATTCTCTCTTACCCTCCTGGCGATCAGCTGGGAATATTGTGAACCAAAATCTAGGATAAGTATAGTTTGGCGTATTTTATTACCTTTTATTTTCTGGAATTTTTCTCTACCGGATCGGTTCCTTTTAATCCCGGATTTCCACCCCTTGAATTTCCTACGCTTGAATTTGCGGACATTAGTCTTCTTAACTTTTAATCTCCTGGATAACTTTAAAGATTTCTTTATTTTCTTCATTTTTTTTCTCATTTCCCCATCCCTACTCTCTGGTCAGCCTGAAAAATCTTTCCTTCTGTCTGAATTGAAGGAGCAATAATTATTTCTACATCATGCATCTCCTTCATATTAGAAGCACCCAATGAGGCCATAGAGGTCTTTAGGGCGCCGATTAAATTCTGAGAACCATCATCTACTCTAGCCGGGCCAAAAAGGATCTCTTTCAACCTTCCGGTAGTCCCGACATAAATCCGTGTTCCGCGGGGAAGATTCACGTGTGAGGTAGCCATGCCCCAATGATAACCTCTCCCGGGAGCTTCCTTAGCCCTGGCAAAACTTGAACCGATCATTACTGCATCTGCACCGCAGGCAAAAGCTTTACAAATATCCCCACCCCTGTTCATGCCTCCGTCAGTTATTATCGACACGTATCTACCGCTCCTCTTATAATAAAAATCCCTAGCAGCAGCCGCATCGACGGTTGCGGTCACCTGCGGAACACCAATACCCAAAACGCCCCTGGTTGTACAGGCAGCTCCCGGCCCGACACCGATCAACAAACCGGCTGCACCGGTATTCATCAGCTCAAGTGTTGTCTCATAAGTTACACAGTTGCCGATAATCACCGGTACTTTAGTAGACTTACAAAATTTCAGTAAATCCAGGCTCTTGTATTCCCGGGAGATATGTTTAGTGGTTGTCACCGTAGATTGCACCACAAACATATCGCAACCGGCTGCAATTGCTATCTTAGAGAATCTCTGGGCATGCCCGGGTACACAGCTAACAACAGCAGTCGCATTTTTCTTTTTGATCTCGCTTACTCTCTTAGAAATCAGTTTCTCGT
Organism: Candidatus Omnitrophota bacterium; assembly: GCA_043812095.1. Lineage (GTDB taxonomy): Bacteria > Omnitrophota > Gorgyraeia > Gygaellales > Profunditerraquicolaceae > JAHIZC01. Next base: position 11,461 of record JBDRMO010000017.1, read on the forward strand.
TTATCGGTTTAGTATAAATAGACTGAATTAATTCTGTGGCTTTAGCGGGTTTGGCTTTTGCGACCTTTTCTAAAACTGTACCGGGATTATCATAGCGGGTCTGTACACCGTCAAGATTAAGTACGGCGATACCGCCAAGCGCAGACATCTCGGATGCCAGCTTGACATCAACCACACCATCCATAGCAGCGGCTAAGATAGGAACTTTAAATTTTCTGCCGTTGATCTGAAAACCAGCATCAACTTCATTAGGGTTAAGAGTCTTAGATCCGGGGACCAGGGCTATTTCATCAAAACCATAACACCTACGAGCGCGTCTTTCTATACCAATCCATTCAGCCATTTTTAATCTCCTTAATTTTCCCTCGTTTAACTTCCGGGAAATTGATCCCGAACATTTTTAACTCTAATTCCAGATGCGAGGGATTATATAATTCTATATTTGACAATGGGTTATGAAAATTAAGGGCATTGTCCAGATGGGTTAAAGATATGAAAAATTTTACAACAAACCGCTTCTTTTGTCAATATTTATTTTAATAAATAAAAAGGGCGAAGTTTTTAACTTCGCCCTTTTTTCTCAATCCTCAGCGTAAACCCGGCATTAATACATTCCGCCCATTCCGCCGCCCATTCCTCCGGGAGGCATCGGTGGCATCTTCGGTTCTTTTTCAGGTTTATCCGCAATTAAAGCTTCGGTAGTCAATAATAACGCAGCAATACTGGAAGCATTCTGCAGAGCTGAACGAGTAACCTTGGTAGGATCAATTACGCCGGCATTGATCATATCCACATAATTATCCTGGCTTACATCGTAACCTATATTGGTCTTCTCCTTCTTGACGTGCTCTACGACCACAGATCCTTCCAAGCCTGCATTATGAGCGATCTGTCTGATCGGCTCCTCTAATGCACGCCTGACTATATCTGCGCCGATCTTTTCGTCTCCTTCAAGCTTCAGCTTTTCCAAAGTCGGTATCGTACGTAGCAATCCTACGCCTCCCCCGGGGATTATTCCCTCTTCAACTGCTGCGCGTGTGGCATGAAGGGCATCTTCAACTCTTGCCTTCTTTTCTTTCATCTCTGTCTCAGTAGCTGCGCCTACGTTGATCACTGCAACGCCACCGGAAAGTTTTGCCAATCTTTCCTGTAGCTTCTCTTTATCATAATCTGAGTCAGATTCGTCTATCTGTTTCCTGAGCTGTGCAATCCTGGCATTGATTGCGCCGGTCTTACCTGCGCCTTCAACTATAGTTGTGTTTTCTTTATCTATCCTTACCTTCTTCGCACGGCCTAAGTCTTCAATATCAACGTTCTCTAACTTTATTCCTAAATCTTCGGTAATCGCTTTTCCGTTTGTGAGTACGGCAATATCTTCCAGCATCGCTTTTCTTCTATCTCCGTAACCCGGGGCTTTCACCGCACAGGCAGAAAGTGTTCCGCGGATCTTATTCACCACTAAGGTTGCTAAGGCTTCTCCCTCCACTTCCTCTGCGAGAATCAAGAGCGGCTTTCCGGTACGGGCAATCTTCTCCAATAAAGGTAAAAGATCTTTTAAAGAAGAACTCTTCTTCTCATGGAGCAATATATATGGTTCATCTAAAAGCACTTCCATTCTTTCGGCATCACTTACAAAGTAAGGAGAAAGATAACCCTGGTCAAACTGCATCCCCTCGACTACCTCTAAGGTAGTTGCCATTGACTTCGCCTCTTCGACAGTAATTACGCCGTCCTTACCTACTTTGTCCATTGCTTCAGCGATCAGGTCTCCGATGGCTGAATCACAATTTGCCGCAATCGAAGCAACCTGAGCTACTTCTTTCTTATCTTTAATCGGTGTGGATAATTTCTTCAGCTCTTCGATTACTTTTTCAACTGCTTTTTCAATCCCGCGCTTTAAAGCCATGGGATTTGCCCCGGCAGTAACGTTCTTTAATCCCTCGCGGTAAATTGCCTCTGCCAGTACTGTTGCCGTAGTAGTACCGTCACCTGCAATGTCAGATGTTTTTTCAGCTACTTCTTTTACCATCTGAGCACCCATATTTTCAAATGCATCTTCAAGCTCAACTTCTTTTGCTACTGTCACGCCGTCCTTGGTAATCGTAGGTGAACCGAATTTTTTATCCAATACGACATTTCGTCCTCTAGGACCCAGAGTAACTTTGACAGCCGCAGATAACTGCTCAACGCCGCTTAATATTTTCCTCCGGGCTTCATCCTTAAATAATAATTGCTTTGCCATACAAATATCCTCCTTTATTTGAGTATCGCTAAAATATCCTCTTCGCGCATGATCAGCAACTCTTCGCCATCCTTAGTATTCACTTCCGTACCTGAGTATTTTCCGTATAATACCTTATCGCCGACCTTTACTTCCGGTGCCTGTAGCGAGCCGTTTTCCAAAACCTTACCTTTTCCAACAGCAACTACTTTACCTTCCTGAGGTTTTTCTTTGGCTGTATCCGGCAACACTATCCCGCCTTTAGTTTTTGATTCTGCCTCTAATGCCTTTATTACCACGCGATCCCCTAATGGTTTTATATCCATTTCCAACACCTCCCTTATTGTTTTAGTTTAGCACTCCGTGATTCAGAGTGCTAATTATAAAAGAAAAAAATATTTTGTCAAGTCTTTTTTTAAATAATTAACTATTACTTAACTGGTTCCGCTTCTTCGGCTTTCTTCTCTGCTCCAAATACCCCGAATCCTGCGAGCTTACTATTTAACTCTTTGATTTTTTCTTCTTTTACCTGTAATTGTTCTTGTAGGTTCTTAATTTTTTCTTCCTGCCCAGACAGTGTCTCATGAAGCTGAGCAATCTGCTCCTGTGTCATCACCCCTTTGGGAGTAGACGCACAACCAAGCAACCCCAAACATAATCCGACTACTAGAAATCTTTTCACTTTTTCACCTCGCTTTCAAGATTTACTTTGATAGATATAATACAACCCTTTTAAGGTTAAGTCTTTATCTATCTGGTTAAACTTATCGGAGAATTTTTTGATAAAATCAATTTTTCCTCCGGTACCGATTACTTTAGCATTTATTCCAATTTCATGCTTAATCCTCTCACTAAAGTAACTTATTGATGCCCCGAATCCAAAGAGCACACCGCTTAAAATGCTGTTTTTAGTATCCCTGCCGATGAAACTTCTCGGTTTTTCTAATTTTACCCTGGGAAGAAGTGCAGTTTTTTCAGTAAGTGCATCAAGTGAAATACCGAGTCCCGGTAGAATCATGCCTCCCAAATATTCTCTTTTCTTTGAGATTGCATCAAAGGTAACCGCGGTTCCAAAATCGATTATGATCAAGGGTGATCCATAAAGTTGCGTTCCGGCATAAGCATTAACCAACCGGTCAGAACCAACTTCTTCGGGATCGCGGTAAAGATTTTTAATCGCAACCTTTATATCTTTTCCGATTAAGCACGGCCTTTTACCGGATAAAGCCGTTATCTCCTGCACTAGTTTCCTACATACTTTGGGAACAACGCTACATATAATTGTATCATCAATTCTATCTCTGGCAAATATTTTTTTAAAATAACTAATATACTTTTTTTCACTCGTCGCTATATCATATCTCTTAATTAAACCCTTCCTCCAAAAGACTCCCATACTTATATTACTGTTACCTATATCTATAGCCAATAGTCTCATTTTTTTATCTCTCGTATCTTATCTCTAATCTCAGCCGCTTTTTCAAACTGTAAGTTTCTCGCAGCCAATTCCATCTCATATTCTAATTGAGAAATATATTTATGCAACTGAAATTCTTCCGCGTTTTCTCCGGTCAGGCCGGCTACAAAATCCTGCGCCTGTTCGAGATCTTCAATGCCCTTTCTTATTGCCTTGTTGATCGTCCGGGGGGTAATCTTATTCTTTTTATTAAATTCCAGCTGTATCTTGCGCCTGCGGCTGCTTTCATTAATCGCCTTTTTCATCGATCGGGTTATTTTATCTGCATACATAATCACCGTGCCGTTTATATTGCGCGCGGCACGTCCTGCAACCTGTATCAAAGAGGTCGCCGAACGCAGAAAACCTTCTTTATCAGCGTCTAAAATAGCTACCAGCGACACTTCAGGTAAATCCAATCCTTCCCGAAGCAGGTTTATCCCCACCAGGCAATCAAATTTCTTTTCTCTTAACTCTCTTAATATTTTCGACCTCTCAATCGTCTTGATCTCAGAATGCAGATACTTTACCTTTAACCCTTTCTCCTGTAAATAAGTCGTCAGGTCCTCGGCCATCCTCTTGGTTAAAGTCGTTACCAACACCCGCTCATTTATTTTGGCCCTTTCTTTTACCTCTTTCATTAAATCCTCTATCTGCCCATCGCTAGGCCTGAGAATAATCTTAGGGTCAACTAATCCCGTGGGCCGGATAATCTGCTCAATCACCTTGTCTTTACTCTTCTTAATCTCATACTCATCGGGTGTTGCGGAAACAAAAACTATTCGTTTAATGAATTCATTAAATTCATTAAATTTCAAGGGCCGGTTATCTAAACAGGAGGCTAGCCTAAAACCATAATCAACCAGGATCTCCTTTCTGGCGCGGTCACCTTCGTACATCCCCCTGATCTGCGGCATAGTCACATGCGACTCATCAACGATCATCAGAAAATCCTTAGGGAAATAATCAATTAAACAATATGGCCGGCTGCCCGGCCCCCTGCCTGAGAAATGTCTGGCGTAATTTTCGATGCCATGGCAATAACTAATCTCTTTAATCATCTCGATATCATAGCGCGTGCGAGATTCAAGGCGTTGAGCTTCTAAAAGTTTATTTTTGCTCTTTAGGAAACTTAATCTCTCTTTTAGCTCTGACTCTATAGATTCAAGCGCAGACGCTACCCTTTGGTCGGATACGATAAAATGCTTAGCCGGGTATACTGCGACTTTCTCTATCAGATTCAAGGTCTTAGCTGAAACAGGATCTATTTGAGATATCTTCTCAATCTTATTTTGAAAGAATTCTATACGTAAAGCTTTCTCTAGATACGAAGGGAATACTTCAACTACATCTCCTCTTACCCTGATCTTACCGCGGATGAACTCATAATCATTCCTTTGATACTGTATCCGAACTAATCTGGCAATCAATTCATCCCGAGAAATGATCTGGCCCTTCTCAATTATAACCAGCAACTGCCGGTAATCTTCAGGAGATCCGAGATTATAAATACAGGATACCGAAGCAACAATTAAACAATCACTCCTTGACATAAGCGAACTGGTGGACGATAACCTCAGACGGTCCAGCCTATCGTTGATCGAGGCATCCTTCTCTATATAGGTATCCGTAGAAGGTACGTAAGCCTCCGGCTGATAATAATCGTAGTAGCTAACAAAATACTCTACGGCATTATCGGGAAAAAATTCTTTGAATTCCGCATAGAGCTGGGCGGCGAGAGTCTTATTGTGAGAAATCACCAGGGTCGGCAGGTTAACCTTGGCAATAAGATTGGCTAATGTAAAAGTCTTGCCTGAACCGGTTACACCCAAAAGCGTATTAAAACTGCAGCCGGATAAAACCGACTCGCTCAACTGCTTAATCGCTCTGGGCTGGTCACCGCAAGGTTTAAAACTTGAGACTAACCTGAACTTAGACATTAAAGAATCTCTAGGCTGATATCAATGCAAGGGGCAGAGTGGGTTAATTCTCCGACAGAGATTAGATCTACGCCGGCAGAAGCAATCTTTCTGGCGTTCTTTAAAGTAACTCCGCCTGAAGCTTCTAACTTAGGTTTTAGGTTATAGGTTCTAGGTGATAGGGTATTTCTAATTTTAACAGCTCTTCCCATGCTTCTGATACTCATATTATCGAGCATAATCACATCGGGATTTAGTTTTAATGCTTTAGTAAATTCATTTAGATTATTTACTTCAATTTCTGTTTTATATTTTTTATTATTTTTTTCTAAACCTAAAACCCAAAACCTAGAACCTAGAACCTTTAAATGATTATCTTTAACGAAGATCATCTCATCCAGGCTCATCCGGTGATTGAATCCTCCGCCTATCCTTACCGCATACTTTTCTAAAATACGCAGCCCGGGAATTGTCTTACGCGTATCCAGGATCTTTGCTTTATAAGGCTTAACTGCTAAGACATATTTTCTGGTAATCGTAGCAATCCCGCAAAGATGGCTGAAGAAGTTTAAGCCGACCCTCTCCGCAGTTAATATAGCTCTTGCTCTGCCTTGGATGATGACGATCTGCTTACCCTTTTTTACCTGATCACCATCACGTACCAGGCTCTTAAATTTTATTTTTTTATCCAATGACCTTAATGCTAATAGAAAAGTACCAAGGCCGCAAACTACGCAATCCTCTTTAGCCAGGAGCACGGCTTTTACTGCTAGATCGGGCCTCACTAAAGAGTCTGTGGTGATATCCCCTGACCCGATATCTTCTTTCAAGGCATTCTTTACTATTCTTTCTATATCTAATTCCTTAATGTAGCTCATCAGACATCATCTTTAAACGCTGCAACTCATCGCCTAATTTCAGCTTATTCTCTTTTTCTTTCTCTACGACTTCCCGGGGTGCCTTTTTAACAAAGTTTTCGTTCTCAAGCATCCTCTCTTTGGATTCAAGCGCCTTCTTAATCCCGGATATCTTATCTTGAAGCTTGAGCCTCTCTCTTTCTATGTCAAGCAACCCTGCAAAATGAAGATATATATCAATATCGTCTCCTGTAGCGCTGATTGTCCCAATAGGCCTCTTGCCGGAATCTGGCAATTCCAAGCCTTCTAATCGTGCTAGGCTTATAATTAGATTATGATTCTTTCTTATTAGTTCTGCCTTGCTTTTAGAATGAGAATAAATAGAAACCTTTACTTTTGCATCGCTCTTTAAATCTATGGCCTTACGCAGATTCCTCACCTGAGTAATAATATTAAAAATCGATTGTACCTCTCGCTCTAATTTTTTATCAATTAGTTCCTCTTGTATATGCGGCAAAGACTGCTGCATTATCGAGCCGGCTTCGGGATTAATCCTGGTCCAGATCTCCTCGCTGATATAGGGCATAAAGGGATGTATTATCCGCAGGAATTTCTCTAACACCTTATACATCACCAGTTGATTTTGGGCAAGCTTTATATCGAGCTTAGTTAACTCCAGATACCAATCGCAGAACTCATGCCAGAAAAAACTATAAAGCATATTTACGGCTTCATTGAACCTGTATTGCTTTAAATTTTCCTCTACTTTTTCAAGTAGAGAATAAAATCTGCTTAATATCCAACGGTTGACCATATCTAAATTCTCTGTTTTAAAGAACTCACAAAGATCTTTCTTGGCATTCGCCTGGTCTAAATTCATAATGATGAATCTAGAGGCATTCCAGATTTTATTGGCAAAATTCCTTCCCTGCTCAAACCTCTCCTTTGATAAAAAAACATCCTGCCCCTGCGATGTTATAGAGATCAAACTAAAACGTAAGGCATCTGCTCCGTATTCATTGATAATATCTAAGGGGTCAATGATATTGCCCAGAGACTTTGACATCTTTTTACCCTCGGTATCTCTGACGGTTCCGTGGATATAGACGTCTTTAAACGGAATCTCTTTCATAAAGTATAGCCCTGCCATGATCATCCGGGCGACCCAGAAAAAAATTATCTCCGGGGCGGTTACCAAAACAGAGGTAGGATAGAAATATTTCAGGTCGTCTGATTTATTCGGCCAATAAAAAGTTGCGAACGGCCAAAGCCAGCTGGAGAACCAAGTATCCAGCACGTCTTCATCTTGATAGATATCAAGAGAACCACATTTCGGACACTTATCAGGCTTTACCTTTGAAACCATTACGCCTTTTTCCTCTTTGTACTTTGCACTTTCTGCTTTAGGCTGAATGCCAGTTTCTGCCATACAATTTTTACAGTAATAAACTGGCAGTCTATGCCCCCACCATATTTGCCTGGAGATACACCAATCCTGAATATTTTCCATCCAGTTCAAATATACTTTCGTCCAACGCTTAGGATAGAATTTAATCTTTCCCTTCTTTACTACTTCAATCGCTCTCTTTGCCAGAGGCTTCATCTTCACAAACCATTGCTTAGAAAGATACGGCTCGATGATCGTATGACAACGGTAACAATGACCTGCCGATAGCTGATGAGTTTCGATCCTATCCAATAAATTTTTCTCTTTTAGATCCTCTAAAATCACCTCTCTGGCTTCAAATCTATCCATATCTTTGTAATCGCCGGCATTCTGATTCATCCTTGCGTCAGGATACATCACGTTTACAAACTCTAATTTATGCTTCTTGCCTAAGAGATAATCATTAGGATCATGTGCCGGAGTAACCTTCACTGCACCGGTTGCGAATTTCGCATCTACCATATTATCGGCGATTATCTTTATCTGACGGTTAACTAATGGCAAAAGAAGAACCTTACCAACTAGTTTTTTATAACGCTTATCTTTGGGGTTAACCGCAACCGCAGTATCTCCGAGCATCGTCTCCGGCCTGGTGGTGGCTACAACTACAAAATTATCCGGATCATCCTTAAAAGGATACTTTAGATAATATAGATTCCCCTTCAACTCTCTGTGCGGAGCTTCTTCGTCAGAAAGCGCAGTTTGACAACGCGGGCACCAATTAATGATGTAATCCCCCTGGTAGATCAAACCTTCTTCATATAATTTTATAAACGCTTCAAACACCGCATCGGAATACTTCTCCTCCATAGTAAAGCGCGTCCGCTGCCAATCACAGGATGCGCCGATTTTTTTAAGCTGGTGTATTATCGTTGAGCCGTACTCTTGTCTCCACTGCCAAACCCGCTCGATAAATTTATCTCTTCCTAAATCCTTACGGCTTAAACCCTCCTTAGCAATAGCCTTCTCCACAACATTCTGCGTAGCAATGCCAGCGTGATCCGTCCCGGGCATCCAAAGCGATTCTTCAGCATGCATCCGGTGATATCTAATCAGAATATCCTGGATAGTGTTATTTAAAGCATGCCCCATATGCAGGATTCCGGTTACATTAGGGGGCGGGATAACTATAGAGAAGGCTTTCTTTGAAGGATTTACTTTTGCAGAGAAATAGCCGCTCTCTTCCCAGGTTTTATACCATTTGTCTTCTGTTTCCTTGGGGTTATAGCGGGTAGGAAGTTCATTTATCATTGCAATTTATCTTTTAAGAGTTTATATTCTACGCTGTCTACCAGGGCCTGCCAGGATGCTTCAATAATATTCTCATGCACGCCGATGGTACTCCAGGTATCTGTTTCATCCTGCGACTGAATCAAAACCCTTACCTTGGCTGCGGTTCCCGCCTTTTCGTCTAAAACTCGCACCTTAAAATCTGAAAGATGCATTTTAGAGAGGGTAGGATAAAAATCCTTCAACGCTTTTCTCAGAGCGTTATCCAACGCGTTAATCGGGCCATCGCCTTCAGCAGCAGTATGCTCTTTAATCCCCTTTACCTTTATTTTAATTGTTACCTCTGAGGTAATCCTTTTGTCAGATTGTTTTTCGACTACTAGTTTAAACCCTTCCAGCTCAAAGAATTTTTTGTACTTCTTCAAGGCCTTCTTCATTAATAATTCAAAGGATCCCTCGGCAGCTTCAAAATGGTAACCCTGATGTTCCAGCTTTTGCACTAATTTCAGGATCTTTTTTGTTTTAGGATCGCCCTTACTCAGATCCAACTCCAAGCCTTTTGCACGGATCAACATCCCGGTTTTGCCCGCTAATTCAGATACTAAAATTCTTCGTCTGTTCCCCACTAAATCCGGTTCTATATGCTCATATGTCTGAGGATTCTTCATTACGGCATTGATATGTACGCCGCCTTTATGCGCAAAAGCAGAAGAGCCGGTATAAGGCTGATCAGTCCTCTGCTTCATGTTGCTTACTTCACTGATAAAATGAGAGACCTTAGTCAATTCCTGAAGTTTTTCATCCGGAATGCAATCAACGCCAAGCTTGAGCTTAAGATTGGCTATAATCGGAATCAGATCTGCGTTTCCGCAGCGCTCACCATAACCGTTGATCGTTCCGTGCACCATATCAGCTCTTGCCTCAACTGCTGCCAGCGAATTTGCTACCGCTAGATCTGCGTCATTATGACAGTGGATACCCAGCCAAACCTTAATCTCAGGCCGGATCTCCCTGATTACTTTTGAAATCTGGGAAGTTATACTGCCTCCGTTAGTATCACATAAGATTACGGCTTTTGCTCCTGCCTCCTCTGCGCAAAGTAAGCATTTCAAACTGTAATCCTGATTAGCTTTATAGGCATCAAAAAAATGTTCGGCGTCATAAAATACAATAAGCCCATTCGAGACCAGAAAGCTTACCGAATCTCTGATCATCTCCAGATTCTCTTCCAGCGAAGTTTTCAGAACATCTCTGATGTGCAGATCCCAGGTTTTTCCAAAAATAGTGACGATTTTCGCTTTAGATTTCAGGAGAGCTTTTAGGTTCGGATCCTGTGCTGCCTTAGTATTGGCCTTACGCGTCGAGCCAAAAGCGACTAATTGAGAGGTCTGAAGATGCATTTTAGCCATCTTCAGATAGAACTCCATATCCTTAGGATTAGACCCCGGCCATCCCCCTTCAATATAATGAACACCTAGGAGATCTAATTCTTTAGCAATACGGACCTTATCCGTTACCGAATAAGATATCCCTTCGCCTTGTGCGCCGTCGCGCAAAGTAGTATCATAAAGTTTTACTTGTTTCATAGTAACCTCTTTTTGTTTAGTAACTGGTAATTTAGTAACTCGTAACTAGTAATCATGTATCTTAAAATGTTTTAATATTTTAAAATTAAAGCTTTTAAATTACTAATTACTAGTTACTAGTTTACTAGTTACGAAGAAATTATCCCAATCCGAATTTCTTATGCAGCGCCCTTACTGCTTTTTCAGCGAATTTCTTTTTTATAATACAAGAGATGCTTATATCGGAGGTTGAGATCATTTCAATGTTAATCTTATTTCTAGCTAAGACATCGAACATGTTCGCAGCTACGCCGAAATGCGTTTTCATCCCAACCCCTACTATGGAAACACGGGCAATAGCTACATCCCGGATCACATCATCTACCCCGATCTCTTTTCCGACCTTTTTTGCGATGCGCATAGTCTTGGCGAGATCGGTTTTATTCACTGTGAAAGATATGTCCGTTCTGCGTGTATGGCTTACATTCTGCACGATCATATCTACACTGATACCGGCACCGGATATTGTCTTAAATATCTTTGCCGCTACACCCGGACGGTCGGGGACATTACAGATCGTTATTTTTGCTTCACTTTTTTTTAAGGTTACGCCGCTAACCAATACATCTTCCATGGTCAAAGCCTCCTTGATTATCGCTGTTCCCTCTTGGAAATTAAAGCTTGAACGTACATGAATCGGCACATCAAATTTTTTAGCTACCTCAATAGAACGCGCCTGCATCACCTGAGATCCAAGAGATGCCATCTCTAGCATCTCATCATAAGTAATCTGCTTGATCTTCTTTGCCTGACGCACAATACGGGGATCAGCACTATAGATACCCTCTACATCAGTATATATCTCGCACTGTTCAGCGGATAGCTCCTTGGCTAAAGCTACGGCAGTGAGGTCTGAACCACCCCGACCCAGGGTAGTAATATCCTTTTTCAAGGTTATCCCCTGGAATCCCGCTACAATC
>JBDRMO010000018.1:0-31716 GCA_043812095.1 Candidatus Omnitrophota bacterium
TCTAAAAGGTCAAGATTGTAAGTCCAGTGGTCAGTCCAGAATCCTTCACCGTGTTCAGCTTCCTGGACTTTGGTTGCATGAGAGAGCAGAAGGTTGAGGAATTCATCGTAAGTAGAATTGATTTTAATAGCGTTATCCTCGATAAAAAGGATTAATTCTCCGGGAGTAAAAGGTTTGTTAATCATCGAAGATAGTTCCGGAATCCGCTTTTCATCAACAAGTGAATCTTTAAGCACTGAATTAAGATCAGTGTGTTTTTTTAGTATGAATTTAGTGCCTTTGACCACTAATGGATTAAATCCGTCAGTCTGCAGAAGATTCAGGAAATAAACCAAGTCTTCGTCGCGAATTTCGGGATTGAACCAAACGTTACATCTTCGATTTTGATTCGTATCACGATAGTTGCCATTGCCCTGGGAAAAATAGGTTGGCTGCAATGAAAATTTATTATAGTCTCTTTCTAGGTCTCCGTGTTTTCGAGAGTAGAGATAAAAGACAGATTCAGACCTGCCGGACTTAAAGATTAGAGGATAGCCGCCGCGCAGGATATTATCCAGATATGTCTGTTTAGCGTAAAGGTCAAATTCTCTAGAACTGCTGGAAGTAGATATATCCTGCTGTAATTCCTCGATCAGCTTTTTATTTTCCTCTTTTTTGGAGAGAATATAATCGGGGGCAATAATCTTTTTGATAGAATTATTGAGAGTATCCAGGTTTCTCATGTATCCGGTTAGAGAATAAAAACTGATCGTTTCTTTAGGCGATAGGCTTAAGTCAATCAGACTGAAAGCGCAGGGGGTTTTACTATTGCTCGATTGATTCCTTGGGTATTGAAAATATTTTTGACTGAGAAATTGGTAGGGGCAGGAGAAGTCGGTTACCGGATTAAATATAGAGTCAGGGTCAATTATCGGTTTTATGATCTTTGGCTTTCTGCTATTATTGTAGAGAAAGCCTAAATAGAAGTTTCCTTCTTCTATATGGATCACTTCCGGTCTGTCTACGGGCTCAACTGCCAGTTTATAAAAAGGTACGCCGCGGGAGAGGTTCTCAACGTTCATCCAGGCTTCGATAGTTCGGCTCAGGTGTTTGATAAACAAGTCGCTTGTGCCGTATGGTATTATCTGAGGCAGCCCATCGAGTACTTGCATCTTTTTTGGAAGTCTGTTCAGGTTCCTCAGAGTTACTATCCTTGCCAATCCTGCATAGTTATCATTCGGTATATTAAAGAATTCTATCTTTACAGCCAGGCCTAACGATAGATTTTCCTCTTCTAAGGTCATGCCGCCAGAGGTAATCACCATTCGGTTGCGTAGATCAAAATCTAGATTTGTAAAACCATTATGAAAGGGCTCATAAAAAATAGTCTTAGTACCAAGGGTTAGTTTGATAAAAGTACGGAATCCCTTCAGGGAAACGAGTTGCCAGGCCTTGTTTGCGGAGATAAATTCCATTATCGCTCGGTTCTTATTATGAGTGCCGAAACTGGCTATGCCTTGTCCGCGGTTGACATAAAATACCCACATCGGTATGCCGTATTTTCCGGCGATACCAGGGAAGAAGTTGGCAAATGGTTTGGAAAAGTTGTAGTTTTCGATGACAAATTCGCCGTTTTTCCGAAGGTGGTATTTAGGTTTTTTTATTTTAAGGTTCATATCCTTGCTCCGTAGATTAACTATTTTACCCGTTTTAAGCCATTTGTCCACAGAAAATTTTTTCATCTTTAAGCTTTTATCCTAAGGAATGGGGCCCTGCCTGCCGCCTGCCTGACGGCAGTCAGGGCAGGCAGGCTGCCGATGCACATTCCTCGCGTCACCGCTCGATTTTCCCCAGCGAGGAAAATCTTCGCTCTAGCGGAAGTCCTCGCTCTCACAGATAATTCTATAGCAGGTGAATCCTGCCCGCTTGGACTTCCTTATGTGCCGCGATGAATATGCCTCGTCACCCATTGGCTCAGGATAAAATCTCAACCAAAGGGGCTTTTGCGGGCTTGCTGGAGCGTGCATTAGAAATTTTTTGGCACGCTTTAGATGGATATGTGAGTCTGTGAGGGATTACGGCGAACGGAGGAGATCTATACTGTAAACCTCTCCGGGAGAGAGCCGTAAACCGAAGTCCTTCGATTGGCTTAAGATTTCTCTTAAGAAGGATCCCGTAGAGAAGCGAAGGGACAGACGGCAAAAAATTTCAGCACGCGCAAGCAAGACCGAAAAGACCCGTTTTGAAGAAAAGATTATAATTGCTGCTTGACCTATTTGGCTGGAAGCTGTAAAATGAAAAACAATCGATGAAGATAAAATTAAACTTATCCGCGGGGACTGCGGATATGGAGGATAAATTAGCGCAAGCCCTGCAGAAGGCCAAGATTAACCGAGCCAGCCTGATAGAGATATCTTACGGCACGCATGCAGGAGAAACAAAGAATCGCATCATTAATTTTTTGATGAAGAAGGATTACCGAAAACTTTACAGTAGGCTGGTTAAATCCAAGACCGGCTGGGGTAGGATTTTCGTATATTTTAGATGGAAGTAAGGAGGAAGATAAAATGGAGCCGGAAATAAAAACGCGAGCGGAAGGAAGTAAACCGAAGAAGTTTCCCATGGTGGAAATTATAATTGTATTGCTGTTGGTAGGAGTAGCATTTTATTTTTTTGGGTTTTACTCTCCGGGTATAGAGAAGAATGCATCTGAGAAACAAATACTGGAATCCGGAAACAGGATGATTCGAGGGTTAAAAGAAAAAGGGGCAGAAAAAGCAGAGAAAAAGGCACGAGCGGAAGCGGAAAAACGCGCCCTACTTCAGAAGCAGAAACCGGATGAGGAGGAGTTGCTTAGATTAGAAGTAGAGAAACAAAATGAAGCAAGCCAAAGAATACGAGAGGAGCAACAACGCCTATTGTTACAGCAGCAGCGTCTTGAAGAAGAAATAAAAAAGGCACAGCAGGAGGAGGATCAGAGGATCAGGCAAGATGAGCAGTTGATGCAGGAGCGGTTGCGTAAAGAAAGAGAACTTATGCAATGAAAATAATTATTGTAGTGTTGATAATGAGCTTATCATATTTTGGCTGTGTTTTTTCGGAGGTTCCAGAGGGAGGTAGCTTGATGCAGATAACCAGTCCGGAATTTAAGCATAATCAATCGATCCCCAGTAAATTTACCTGTCAGGGCGATGATTTAAATCCTGCTTTAATTATAGAGAATACCCCTAAAGGCTCTCAGAGCTTAGTTCTGATAGTTGATGATCCTGACGCTCCGAGGGGGAATTGGGATCATTGGATCGTCTATGATATCGAGCCAGGTATTTTACGGATTGAAGAGGATAGCATTCCCGGTAAACAGGGGGTGAATGATTTTAAAAGATTGGATTACGGAGGGCCTTGTCCTCCTTCCGGAACACACCGTTATTTTTTCAAGATCTATGCTTTGGATACTATGTTAAATTTAGAGGAAGGAGTCAGCAAGCAGGAGCTAGAAGATGCAATGCAGGGGCATATTCTTGATAAGGCCGAACTAGTCGGATTATATAAAAAATCTTAATCTGTAAATACCTATCACTAGAATTCAGATACAACGGGAGGCAAAATGACTAATAAAGAAAAGAGGAAATACCTAAGGTTTGACACGGAGGCAAAGATATATTTTCGAGTCGCTTACGATATCAAGACCAAGGTTAAGTTTCAGGTGGTGAAGAAGGAGGAGGACAGGCTTTTATCAGATCAATATCAGGGATTAAGCAGAAATATAAATATCGAAGGCTTGAGGTTCTCTTCTGATAAGAAGTTAAAAACAGGAGACCGTCTATTTATAGAGCTATATTTACCAAAGTTAAAAGCACCGGTTTGTATGACTGGGCAGGTAAGATGGTCGAGGATGGTCAGCTCTAGGATGAAAAGTAAATATAAGTTTGATACGGGAGTGCGGTTAATTAGTGTTTCCGGCAAGTCAGTTTCTGCCTCAATTCATTTTGACAAGAAAGACCATATACTCTGGAGCATTGTTTTAGATTCTATTTTCGGGAACTTCCGTAAGTTGATGCAGCATAAATAGATTAGATATGCGACTGATCCAGGGTTTAAAAGGGATAAGAAAACTGCCGAAGCCGGTGGTGGCACTCGGCGTATTCGACGGAGTACACCGGGGGCATAGAATAATTATAAAAGCCGCGGTTTCCAAGGCAAAACTGAGCAAAGGGACCAGTGTGGTTGTGACGTTCTGGCCGCATCCGCAGAAAGAAAAAACTCTTTATTCACTTCAGCACCGTCTGAGATTAATCGATCAACTGGGAATAGATGTCTGCATCGTGATTAATTTCAACAGGAAATTTTCGGAAATTTCAGCTGCTAATTTTGTAAAGAATATTTTATCAAAGAAGATCGGCGCAGAGTATATTTTTGTAGGAAAAAATTTTAGATTCGGCAGAGGGCAGGAAGGCGATCATAGATTTTTAAGCAGGTTATCTTTGGTTTATAATTTTAAGCTGAAAATATTAAAAGTTTTAAAAGTCAAGAATAAGCCGATTAGCAGTACATACATACGTTTATTAATTAATCAGGGCAGGCTTAAGCTTGCTGAAGAATTACTCGCCCACCCGGTGAGTATTCTTGGAACCGTAGTAAAGGGAAGTTCCCTTGGTAGAAGGATGGGATTTCCTACCGCCAATATAGATCCTCATCACGAGGTAATACCTCCTAACGGAATATATGCGGTGTGGATCATTATCTCTAAAAGAAAATTTCAGGGTATTTGTTATATTGGGAGCAGGCCTACTTTTGCCAAAAAAAACTCAAAACGCATCGAAGTTTATATATATAATTTCAAGAAAAAATTATACGGAAAATATTTAGAGATTCAGTTTATTCAAAAGCTCAGAGCTGAGCAGAGATTTGATTCAGCCCTTTCTTTGGTTAAACAGATTAAAAAAGACATAAGAAAGTCCAAAGCCTCATTTTCGCCACTGAGACATACCACAATATATGCCCCTCTACAGTAGCTCTAACCACTAATTATTGATTTTCATTAAGTTAGGTAATTATTTATCTTGACAAAGTGGGAGTTTTTTTCTATAGTATGGAACGAAGTGGTTGTAAGTGGAGTATAGTGGAAGGAGACCCCATGTTTTACGGCGAATATCAACATTCTATTGACCGCAAAGGCCGCTTGATATTACCTGCCAAGTTCCGTGAAGTCGCCAAACAGCAATTTATCGAGAAGCTTTATGTTACGCGTGGATTAGATATCTGCCTATTTATGTTCTCGGAAGAGGAATGGCGCTCTCAAGAGAATAAATTCAAATCCATCCCTTTTACTAAACAGCAGTCACGCACCTTTAATCGAATATATTTTTCCGGCGCTGCAGAAGTGACTTTCGATTCGCAAGGCAGGATTTTGCTGCCTCAATACTTAAAAGAATTTGCCGAGATTAAGAAGGATGTTGTGATCGTGGGCGTCTCTAATAGAATCGAAATCTGGGCTAAGCAGAAATGGGAAGAATTTTATGCTAATTCCCGGCAATCGTTTGAAGAAATCGCCGAAAAGTTAATGGATATCTAGGCGTGAAATATCATATTCCGGTTATGTTTAATGAAATTTTAGAATATTTAAATCTGGGTCCGGGGAAAACAATTGTCGATGCCACGATTGGTACGGGGGGGCATAGTATGGCGATTTTAGAACATATCAGTCCAAAGGGGAGATTAATTGCCATCGACCGCGACTCCGAATCATTAGCGGTCAGTAGGGAGAGGCTACATCAGCTTTGCGGTAACTGTGAATTTATGCATGAAAATTTTGCTAAATTAGATAGTGTCCTGGAAAGCCTTAAGATTGAGAAAGTCGACGGAGTTATCTTTGACCTTGGGATCTCTTCATATCAATTGGATGATCCTCGCAGGGGGTTCAGTTTTCGCTATGATGGGCCTCTGGATATGCGTCTTGACAGAAATAGCTATATTTCCGCTTACGATTTAGTGAATAACCTAAACGAAGAAGAGATATCTACACTTTTACGGAATTTCGGCCAGGAAAGGTGGCATAATCGTATTGCTCATCTACTGGTAGAGGAAAGAGAGAGGCATCCGATTGCAACTACTGCGCAACTTGCAAATATCGTGATCAGAGCAATACCTCCCAGGTTCCGTCACAGGTATTACCGGATTCATCCCGCTACCCGTACCTTTCAGGCTGTACGTATAGCGGTAAACAGAGAGTTAGAAAATTTAGAGATTGCTATAAATAAGGCGATTACGGTATTAGAAAAGAAGGGGAGGATATGCGTAATTTCTTTTCACTCCCTGGAAGACCGTATAGTAAAGCATACATTCCGCCGTGCAGCTTCTGAAGGGTTAATAAAAATCATCACCGCTAAACCTTTAACTCCGAGTGAGTCTGAAATACAGAGCAACCCATCAAGCCGCAGCAGTAAATTGAGGGTTGCAGAGAGGCTATAGAGTAGATGAAAGTGCCAAAATTTTTATCGATTGTCGGCCTGGTTACATCATTCTCTCTGCTCTATGTATATCAACAGACTGAAATATTCCGCTTCGCCTACCTGGGCCAAAAGAGCCAGACAACTCTGGACGATTTACTTGATAAAAACCAGATCTTAAGATACAATATAGACAGTAATGCTTCTTTAGTATGTATCGGAGAAAGGGTCTCTAAGGAAGCTGAGTTTCAGATGCCTGAAAGCTTTGAATTAGTCAGGGTGACTACTTCTTTCGAAGGCCGAAAGCCCCTAGAGTCTTCCAGAGGGCAGTCTTTGTTTTCTCGCATCTTCGGTATCAAGAGGCAGGCTGAAGCAAAAACAATCAATCCTTAAAAGCAAAGTTTAGATAATTGTGTATATAAGCGATCATCGCCAGAGATCTAAGGCGGTAGTCTTATCCCTCCTGTTTGTTCTCTAATTGTGTTCCGGCCGGCTTTTTTTTGTTCAGTTCTTTCGTTCACAATATCTGGTAAATCTTGCTAAGAAACAGCATAATTTCTTTGTAGAATTGGAGCCTCTCAGGGGAGCGATCTACGACCGTAATCTTAAGGTTCAGGCAATGAATATACCGGTAGACTCTCTTTATGCCTCTCCCAGTGCGATTGTAGCCGAGGAGAAAGAGGAGCTGATCAACAAGCTTTCTTCCCTCTTAGGCCTTGATCGCGATTATTTAAAGGATAGGTTATACCGTAAAAAAGATTTCGTATGGATAAAACGGAAACTTAGCCCTGGTCAGTCGGAGGGTATAAGGAAATTGGATTTAAATGGGCTGGGGTTTATCAGGGAGAGCAGGCGCTCTTATCCTAACAGTTATCTTGCCAGTCACGTGATCGGCTTTGCAGGGCTAGATAATATAGGCCTAGAAGGTGCGGAGCATTATTATAATGATTTTCTTAAGGGCAATTCCGGATGGGCGGTATTCTTAAGAGACGCCCGGCAAAAAAAATTAGCTTTGTGGGAGCAAATGGTTTTGCCGAAGGATGGTTATGATCTTGTACTTACTATTGATGAAGTAATACAGTATATAGTCGAAAGAGAAATTGATCAGGTAGTAAAGAAATACAATGCCGAGTCAGCAAGTGTTATAGTTATGGATCCGCATACGGGAGCAGTCCTGGCTTTAGCTAGTCGACCGACTTATGATCTTAACGACTACTCTAAGGTGAGTAAAGATGAGATCCGTAATCGGGCAATCTGTGATATGTTTGAGCCAGGTTCGGTTTTTAAGATTGTTACTTTATCAGCGGCGTTAGAGGAGGATCTGATAAAGGAGGAAGATAAATTCTTTTGCGAGGAGGGTTCTTATCAGGTAGCAAACCATCTGCTTCATGACCATCGTCCTCACGGATGGCTTACATTCAAAGATGTGATTAAACTTTCTAGCAATATCGGTACAACTAAGGCAGCGCAGATCTTAGGGCCGGAGATAATTTATAAATACATGAAATTATTCGGTTTTGGTTCTAAATTAGGGATTGATCTTTTAGGTGAGATTTCGGGAGTAGCAAAAAAGCCGAGTATGTGGTCTAAAGTATCGATAGCCGCGATTCCTATCGGACATGAAGTAGGTGTCAGTGCGTTACAGTTAGTATCAGCTATCTCCGTGATCGCTAACGGCGGACAACTGATGAAACCTTATATCTTAGAGGAGATACGGGATAAACATGGTCAAAGAATCAGGAGGTTCGAACCGGTAATGATCCATAAGGCCATCTCTTTAGATACGGCGCAGAGAGCAAAAGATATATTAAAAAGTGTGGTCGAAGATGGCACCGGAAAATCGGCTAGCATTCCCGGAATATCTGCGGCAGGCAAGACCGGGACAGCGCAGAAATTAAATCCCGATGGTACCTATTCGCATAGCAAGTTTATCGCTTCTTTTGTAGGGTTTGCTCCGGTTGAAGACCCGATCGTAGCGATTATAGTAACGGTTAATGATCCGCGACCGGTTTATTTCGGAGGAGTAGTAGCGGCACCGGTATTTAAGAATATAGCTGGTGATACGATAAAATATCTCAAAACTATCCGGTCTTCCTATAATACGATTGCATTAAATGAAAGCAAAAATTTTAATTGAATCTCTCGATTATCATCTAACTAAGCAATTTCGATTCGAAGACTTTGAGGTAAAAGGAATCAGCTCAGATTCCAGGCAGGTTTTAGATGATTTTATATTTGTTGCCGTAAAAGGTAACCGTGAGGATGGCGGTAAGTTTATTAATCAAGCGATAAAACAGGGGGCGAAAGCAGTTATTGTTCAGTCTGTGGCCTGCGGGCTGCAGTCTGGAACCAAAATACCTTTGATTAAGGTTAAGGATACAAGGCAAGCCTTAGCAAAGTTAGCCTCAGCATTTTACAGTAATCCATCTTCTCAACTCAAGGTCGTGGGTGTTACCGGAACTAACGGTAAAACTACAGTTTGTTATTTGATCGAATCGATACTGAAAAGAAAAGGATTAGAGCCGGCTGTTATCGGAACGATTAATTATCGCTTTAAGCATAAAGTTCTTCCGGCAAGAAATACTACCCCGGGCCCGATAGAGCTCCAGTCTTTACTTCGGGATATGCATAAGGCCAATGTAGAATATGCGTTGATGGAGGTTTCTTCGCATGCCCTGGATCAGAAGAGGGTGGGGGGGATAGATTTTCATTCAGCAATCTTTACTAATTTGACACAAGATCATTTAGATTATCACAAGAGCTTTAAAAAATATTTTCAAGCTAAAGCCGGGCTTTTTAAAGGTTTAAAAGCAGGATCTTTCGCAGTGGTGAATAATGATGATAAGTCTGCCGAAAAAATTAGGAGAATGATCAAGGCGGATTTGGTTACCTATGGTATCATAAAGAAAGCCGATGTAACAGCTAAACAGATAAATCTTGACGGATTCCATACAAACTTTAGTGTTATATCCGGGAATAGGGAGATTGATTTAAAGACCAACTTAATCGGTAGGCATAATCTATATAATATTCTCGCTGCTTTTGCCTGGGGGCAAAGAGAGGGGATTGATCTTTCCAGTATAAAGTCCGCCATAGAAGATTTTATTTGTGTACCGGGGAGAATGGAAAATATAGATTTTGAGGGGGATTTTTCGGTTTACGTTGACTATGCGCATACAGAAGACGCGCTAAGAAGTAGCCTTGAGGCATTAAGGCAGATATGCAGAAAGAGGTTGATTGTTGTCTTTGGCTGCGGCGGAGAGCGTGATAAAGGAAAAAGAGCGAAGATGGGGCGAGTGGCATCAGAATTATCGGATTGCTTGATTATCACCAATGATAATCCTCGAAGCGAAAACCCAGAGCAGATAATCAGGGATATAAAAAAGGGAATTAAGCAGGCAGATTTTTTTGTTATACCGCAGCGCCTTGAGGCGATAAAGAAATCTTTACTCCTGGCTAGGACAGGAGATGCAGTATTGATCGCAGGCAAGGGCCACGAGGATTACCAGATTATCAATGATCAGCGAATACATTTTGATGACCGCGAGGTAGCGAGAGAATGTTTAAAGTCTTTGAATTATTAAATGCCACTGAAGGCAGATTGATTAAAGGCCCCAAACTTTCAAGAGTATCGGGCATCTCTATAGATTCTAGGTCAATCAGGCCAGAGGAGGCTTTTATTGCTATAAAGGGTAAGAATTTTAACGGTCACGACTTTATTCATCAGGCAATAAAAAAACGCGCCAGCTGTATAATTATAGATACGACTTTCGACTTTCGACTTTCGACTTACGACTTACACAAGGTCACTCTGATTGCCGTAAGAGACACCACAAAAGCCCTGGGAGATATTGCCCGTTATCATCGCCATAAAATTGATATACCGATTATCGCAGTGACCGGCAGTAACGGTAAGACTACGACTAAGGAGATGATTGCCTGGGTGTTATCTAAAAGGCTTAGGGTATTAAAGAGTCCCGGAACCAGGAATAATCAGATCGGGTTGCCTTTAAGCTTGCTTGGCCTTAACAGCAATCATGATGCGGGGGTCTTAGAGCTAGGTACAAATCATTTTGGTGAGATAGCTTATCTTTCCGGGATCTCTAACCCGAATATCGGAATTATCACCAATATCGGCCCGTCACATCTTGAATTTTTTAAAGATTTAAAAGGAGTGTTTAGGGAGAAGTATTCACTCTCCGGATATCTCAAGAAGCCCCGGATGATGATCTTAAATGCGGATGACAATAACCTGAAGAGAAAATTATCCAAAAGAGATAAAAATTCGTTTAATCTTGGATTCGGGATTAAATCTAAAGCTGATTTTTCTGCTACAGCGATAAACATACTGAATAATAGAATGGAGTTTGTGGTAAACAAAAAATATAGGTTTACTTTAAAGGTTATCGGATATTCTAATATCTATAACGCTTTAGCAAGCATAGCCGTAGCCAGGGTTCTCGGGATGGGATATGATGATATCGCATCTAGGCTTGCAAATTTTACTTTTGCTCAGGGCAGGCTTAGTCTTCTGGAATCAAATAATACGAGGTTCCTCGATGATAGTTATAATTCTAATCCTCTTTCCCTGAAGCAGGCGCTGGATTCTTTGAATGGTCTTAAAACAGTCGGGAGAAAGATCTTCGTAATGGGAGATATGTTAGAATTAGGTAAGCATAAAGAGGCATTTCATCGGTTAGCAGGTCTGCAGGCTGCCAAGAGTTGTGATGTATTGATTACAGTGGGAACTCTATCTAAATTCGCTGCAAAAAGCGCTCAACTCAGAGGGCTTGGTGCAGAGAATGTATTCAGCTGTGAATCTACGCTACAGGCAAAAGACCTGCTCTTTAAAAAGATTTCTCCCGGCCCGAAGGATATTGTGCTGGTTAAAGGTTCACGTTCAATGAAAATGGAAGAAATATTCAGGAGATAAGATGCTATATAACCTCCTTTACCCCTTACACAATATTTTTGGCAGTTTAAATATCTTTCGTTACATTACCTTCCGTGCGGGCATGGCGGTTATTACCAGTTTTCTGATCAGCCTTATTCTTGGGCCGCCATTGATTAAAAAGCTTAAGCAATTAAAGATCGGGGAGAATGTTCGCAAAGAGGATAGTAAGAAATTGGATGAGTTACATCGCAGTAAACAGGATACTCCGACAATGGGAGGAATTTTGATTTTACTGGCGATCGTAACTTCTACACTCTTATGGGCGGATATCACGAATAAATATATTCACATAGCCCTCTTTAGTACTATATGGCTGGGGGTTACCGGATTTATTGATGATTATCTAAAGCAGGTGAAAAAGGTATCTAAAGGTTTGACTGCCAGAGCAAAGTTGAGTAGTCAGATCATCTTGGGCCTGATATTAGGGGTAATATTTTTAATCGATCCGGCAATCAATATAAAGCTAGATTTTCCTTTCCTGAAAAATATAGTATTAGATTTAGACGGGTTTTATATTTTGTTTGTGATTCTGGTAATTGCCGGGACGTCAAACGCAGTCAATCTTACTGATGGGCTGGATGGCCTGGCTATAGGCATAGTAGTGATGGTAGCATTAGCTTTTAGCGTTTTATCTTATGTCACGGGGAACATAAAACTTAGCGAGTATTTATTGGTTCCCTATATTAAAGATAGTGCGGAGTTGACTGTTTTTTGCGCAAGCATTATGGGAGCGGGATTAGGTTTCCTCTGGTTTAATTGTTATCCGGCTTCGGTCTTCATGGGAGATGTGGGATCTTTAGCTTTAGGTGGTGCAATCGGAACCGTAGCATTATTGATCAAGAAAGAATTACTTCTAGTCGTTGTCGGGGGCATCTTCGTCTTGGAGGCGCTCTCTGTGATCATGCAGGTAGGAACCTTTCGCCTGACTAAAAAACGTATATTTAAAATTGCTCCGCTGCATCATCATTTTCAATTCATGAATTGGCCGGAGAATAAGGTGATTGTAAGGTTCTGGATCGTCGCCGGCCTCTTGGCGCTTTTTACATTAGTTACGCTTAAAATCAGATAAGGCTTTATGGTTAATACGGATTATTATAAAGGAAAAAATATTACGGTGGCGGGGTTGGCACGTTCGGGATTGGCCTGCTCTAATCTGCTTTATGCTTTAGGAGCGGATGTCAGCGTTACGGATAATAATGACACGCATATTACACGCACAAATGCGAATTTACTTGTATCGAAGAAGATCAAAGTTGAGCTAGGAAAGCATACCCGTGAATTTATAAGCGGTAGAGATTTTCTGGTAATCTCTCCGGGGGTAGCAAATAATGCCTTGCCGGTTATCTGGGCTCAAGATCAGGGTATTCCGGTGATCAGCGAGATAGAAGTCGCCGCATCTTTGTGTCCTGCTACGATTATTGCCGTAACCGGTTCTAACGGGAAGACCACGGTTACGACCCTGATCGGCAGGACGTTAGAAGAGGCAGGTAGGAAGGTCTTTGTCTGCGGCAATATCGGTAAACCCTTTTCTCAGGAAGTAGAGAAGATGAAAAGCGAAGATTTCGTATCTTTAGAGATAAGTTCCTTCCAATTAGAGAGGATTATCGGCTTCAAGCCCAAAATATCAGTAATGCTTAATTTTTCCGCTAATCATTTAGACAGGTATGATAATATCCGGGAGTATCTTGCGGCTAAGAAACGGATATTTATCAACCAGGATAATAACGATTATCTGGTTGTAGGTCGCGATGATCCCGTGCTGAGGGAGTCATCCAAAGAGGCGAATGCAAAGGTGGTGTATTTTTCCAGTACTGCGGAATTGAATCCTAATCAGGCTGCGGTATTAGCCGTGGCTTCATTAATAGGCGTGGATATGCAAACTGTCTTAAGGGTATTTGACGGATTCCAGGGTATCGAACATCGCATGGAGCAGGTAAGCCGGATAAATGGTATAACCTTTATCAATGATTCTAAGAGCACTACCGTGGAATCAGCAATCTGGGCCATGAAGAATATAAACGTTCCGATCATCTGGATCGCCGGCGGTAAGCATAAAGGAGTCGACTATAATAATGTTTTAGACTCAGCAAAAGATAAAGTCAAAGAAGTGGTTTTGATCGGGGAAGCAGCCGGAATTTTAGAGGAAGTTTTTAGGGGGAATTTTTCCGTTGAGCGCGCCAATACGTTGGAAGAGGCAGTAAGTAAAGCTTATCATAAGGCTAGTGCAGGAGATTGTGTATTACTATCCCCGATGTGTTCAAGTTTCGATATGTTCTTAAATTATGAAGAAAGAGGAAAGCAGTTTAAACAGGCGGTGTCATGTTTAGCGCAAGCTAAAGCAGGAGATAATGCAAAGAACAAGGCTTAATCTATTTGCGGTCTCGATTATTTTAATTTCTATCGGCCTGGTGATGATCTATAGCGCCTCAAGCATCCATGCCTGGGAGAGGTATAAAGATAGTTTTTATTTTTTTAAAAGGCACCTTAGCTTTTTGGTGATAGGAGCAATACTTGCTTTTTTGGCAATGTGTATAGATTATCGCGGTTTAAGAAAGTTCGCCAGGCCGTTGTTGTTTTTTGCGTTTATATTATTGATCTTAGTATTGATCCCCGGAATCGGTAGAGAGGTATCAGGAGCACGCAGATGGTTCAGGTTCAAATTTTTTAGTTTTCAGCCTTCTGAGTTATCCGGAATGTTCTTGATTATTTATCTGGCAGACTTTATCGCAAGAAAAGGGAAAGTGATCAAGGATTTTTCCAGGGGTTTCCTGCCGCCTTTATGTGTCTTAGGTTTATGCACGCTATTAATACTTATGCAGCCGGACTTGGGAACTGCTTTGTCAATCTGCATAGTTGCATTGATCATGCTTTTTATTGCGGGTATCAGGCCGCTTTACTTTTTATCATTAGGTTTAGCGAGCCTGCCCGTACTTTATGCATTAATATTCAGGGTGCCTTATAGAAGGATGCGTATTCTGGCTTTTTTAAATCCCTGGCTGGACCCTAGGGGCGGAGGGTTTCAGATAATTCAGTCTCAGATAGCCTTGGGATCAGGCGGATTGCTCGGTTTAGGCCTAGGGCATTCTAAACAAAAATTATTTTACCTGCCTGCCGCACATACGGATTTTATTTTTTCCATTATCGGGGAAGAACTGGGGTTATTAGGGACACTAGGTGTAATAGCATTATTTATGATCTTCATTTTGCAGGGGTTAAAGATTATTAAGAACACCAGCGATAGCTTCGGTTATTTTTTAAGCCTGGGTTTAGTGTTAATGATATCTCTTAAAGCGGTAATTAATATCGGAGTTTCCTGTGGCGTACTTCCTACTAAAGGATTACCTTTGCCTTTTATCAGTTACGGTGGAACATCGCTTGTGCTTGATATGATCAGCGTAGGGATACTTTTAAATATTGCGCGCTCAGGAGAATATCCATGAGAGTCCTGGCGGTTACCGGAAGTAGTGGCGGACATATATTCCCTGCAGTCAGCTTTTTAAATGCTTTTAAAGAACGAAAGGCAGGGGTAGAGACACTCTTAGTAATGCCGGATTCCCCGATGATTCATCTTGTAGGCGTGATCGGCCACAGAGTAAAGTATATACCTTCGGCAAGGTTTTCCTCCGGAATAAACCCGGGGAATCTTATCGCGGCGCTAAAATACGTCAAGGGATCATTGGATAGCCTGTGGGTTCTGATTAGATTTCATCCTGATATCGTAGTAGGTTTTGGTACGATTTACTCACTTCCTACGATATTGTTTGCTTGGTTATTCAGGATAAAGACATTGATCCATGAACAAAACCTCGTACCCGGGCGGGCTAACAGTTTTCTTGCCCGTTTTGTAGATAAAATCGCGTTATCTTTTGAGAAGAGTGGAAGCTTTTTAAAACTTAGTAAGAATAAGCTTGTATTTACCGGTAATCCTCTACGCCATAATCTAAAATTGGTGGATAAAGGCAAAGCCATGGAATTTTTTGATTTTGACCAGGATAGGTTTACAGTGCTAGTAATCGGGGGGAGTCAGGGGAGCCGTATGGTTAATCGTATCTTCTTAGAGGCATTGGCGTCGTTACGGGATAAGTATAGTTTGCAGGTAATCCATATAACCGGAAATAAGGATTATGAATTTATGAAGAGCGAGTATAAAAATTTAGAATTGAAATTTAAATTATTTGTTTTTTTGAAAGAGATAGAGTATGCTTATAGTATTTCTGACCTGGTAGTCTCCCGGGCAGGAGCTACGACCATTGCGGAACTAGTGAAATTTGCAATACCTGCGGTGATCATCCCGTATCCCTTTGCCTATAATCATCAGTTAAGCAATGCGCGGGTCCTGCAAGAAATGGGTTCGGCGGTTGTGCTCGATGAGAATAAACTTAATCCGGCGATCTTTGGGGAGTTGCTTGAAGGGTTGGTAAGTAGCCCCCAGAGGATCAATTCTATGCGTTTGGGCTACAGTAAAATTGAAAGGCCGGATGCGGACGCGCTGCTTGTCGATCAGGCGCTGTCTTTATTAAAGGCTTAAGTGATAGAATGGATAAACATTACTATTTAATCGGTATCGGCGGAATCGGAATGAGCGGAATCGCCAAGTTGCTCCTGCATAATGGGCATAGAGTAAGTGGTTCTGATATAAGAGAAAATCTGGTCACCAAAGAGCTTAAAATACAGGGCGCGAGGATATATACCGGACATAACCCTGATAACTTAAAAGACGTAGATTATGTGATTTATTCCTCAGCAATAAAAGAGCATAATCCTGAGATAGCCGAAACAAAAAAAAGAGGGATTCCGATTTTGAAACGCGCCCAGGCGCTCGCTGCATTAATGGAAGATAAGACGGTTATTTCCATTGCCGGCAGTCACGGCAAGACCACTACCACTTCATTAATCTCTTATCTTTTGATCCAGGCCGATCTTTTTCCGACTGTAGCGATAGGCGGGATTTTGCGTAATATAGATGCTAATGCCTGCCTGGGAAAAGGAAAGTTCTTTGTAGCCGAATCCGATGAATCCGACGGGTCGTTTTTATATTATAAACCTAAATACTCGATCATCACTAATATCGACCATGAGCACTTGGATTATTATCAGACATTCGAAAAGGAGATCGATGCTTTTAAGGAATTCATCTTTAATACAGAAAAAGAGGGCTGTGTTTTTTATTGCGAAGATGATAAGAACTTAAAAAAACTTTTGAAGGGCTATAAGAATCGCAAGCTTTCCTTCGGCCTTAGAGAGAGCGCTCAGTTTTACCCGAAGAATATAGAGCTTAATGGTCTGACTTCAGATTTTGACTGTTTCCATAAAGATAAGCTTATCGGTAGATTTCATCTTGCCTTAGGCGGGATGCATAACATTTCTAATGCCCTTTCTGCTATTGCTTTAGGTGTTGATCTGGGGATAGAGATAGGATTCATAAAGAAAACCCTGGCTAGTTATCGGGGTGCACGCCGCAGGCTCGAAGTCAAATTCAACGCAAACGAAATTTTAGTGATCGATGATTATGCGCACCATCCCACTGAGATAAAGGCAACACTGGAAGCGCTCAAGGGCTTGAAAAGAAACAGGATCATCGCCGTATTTCAGCCTCATCGTTACAGCAGGACAAAATTGCTTCTGGATGAGTTCGCAAAATCTTTTGAGCTGGCAGACTATATAATTACTACCGACATATATCCTGCAGGCGAAGTTCCGATAGAGGGTATAAACGGAAAGAGCCTGTATTATAAAATAAAAGAAAATGCGCAAGATAAGCAGATTAATTTTTTGGCGAAAGATGAGATTGTCGAACACATCTTAGAGATGATTAAACCTAAAGATCTAGTGGTTACGTTAGGCGCGGGAGATATTATAAGGATTTGCGATGAGCTGGTGGAGAGGGTTAAGGGGAAAGATAAGGTTTAAGGAGCCTTTAAAGAGGCATACTACCTTTAAGATCGGCGGAGCGGCAAAATTTTTTGTCAAACCTAATGATCTATCCGACTTGAATCTTCTTTTGATTGCGGCGAAGAAACACGATATTCCGATATTTATTATCGGTTCAGGTAGTAACATTCTAATAGATGATAAAGGCCTGAATGCAATAGTGCTGAGCCTAAGCGCGCCTTATTTTAAAAAGGCTTCCTATAATGATCAGTTCTTAGAAGCAGGAAGCGGGATTAGTTTAAATCGGATGATTCGTGAAACACAAAAGCGCGGTCTTTCTGGATTAGAATTTTTGATCGGTATCCCCGGGACATTAGGGGGAGCCTTGGCGATGAATGCAGGAGCCTGGGGAAAGAATATTGCTGATATCGTAGAAAATGTTACGGTATCGGATTATCAAGGGAAGATAAAGAAATTAGAAAGGAAAAGTCTACGCTTTGATTATCGTAAGTCATGTCTGCAAAGATATATAATTTTAAATGCGCGCTTAAGACTGCGCAGAAAGAATAAAAAAGAGATTCAGAGCACCTTAGAAGAATATCTGCAAGTACGCAGAAGCCGCCAGGGTAATTTATCCTTCTCTGCCGGCAGTATATTTAAAAATCCTCTTTGCGGATCGACTGCAGGTAGATTGATTGAGCAGTGTAATTTAAAAGGCATAAGTTCAGGAGATGCCCATATTTCTTCTGAGCACGCTAATTTTATTTTAAATAAAAAGAATGCAAGTTCGGCTGATGTATTGAGGCTAATCAGCCTGATTAAAAAAAGAGTAAAGGATAAGTTTAAGATAGATCTGGTTCCGGAGATAAAAATATGGCGTTGAATTTCGGCAAGGTAGGGGTTTTGATGGGCGGCCCTTCATCGGAGAGGAAGATCTCGCTAAAATCCGGCAAGGCCGTATATTGCGCACTCAAAGATGCGAATATCGATGTAGCTTTACTGGATATTAAGACGGACAAAATCCGGGAGAACGCCAGGTTAATAAGATCGCATAAACTTAATTGCGCTTTTGTAGCTTTACACGGACGCTTTGGAGAAGACGGGCAGATACAGAGTATACTTGAAAATCTAAAAATCACCTATACGGGCTCCGGAGTAGCGGCAAGTAAACTTGCCATGGATAAGGCTGCTTCACGCGCAATATTTAAGACTTACGGCCTGCATGTCCCGAAATCATTAGTCATAGAAAGATCTTCTTACAGTAAGAGCCGGAAATCTCTTCACAGCTTAGGGATGCCTCTGGTTATAAAACCTGTAAGCCATGGTTCCAGTATCGGCCTTTCGATCGTACGCGAAGGCAAGGATCTTGATAAAGCGCTAGATCAGGCATTTGTTTTTGACCGGAAAGTGATTGCGGAGGAATATATCGAAGGCAGGGAGTTGACCGTAGGGATATTAGGTGATTATGCTCTTCCTGCGGTAGAGATCATTCCGAAGAAATTATTTTTTGATTTTCAGGCCAAATATCAGCCGGGGATGACCAGTTATATTGTTCCGGCAAAGTTAGATTTGAATTCTGCCAGGAAAATCAAACAGGCGGCTTTATCAGCCCATTTGCTGTTAGGCTGCTCGGGTTTTTCAAGAACGGATATAATCTTAAGTACGGATAACCTGCCTTATATCCTTGAGGTCAATACTATTCCCGGACTTACGCAGACCAGCCTTCTGCCTAAGGCGGCTAAATCAGTAGGCATAGATTTTGATCAATTATGCCTGAGGCTGGTTGAGTTAGCATATGAAAAAAAGAAAGTTTAAACTACCGGTTAAATTAATAGTGGTTACATTCCTGATTCTGGTTATTCTCTGTTTTGCTTTGGGTTATACCTGGAAATTTGTGAATAACGCAGAATATTTCAGGGTAAGCGAAGTAATCATGAGAGAGCCGGTGAAAGTAGACCTTTCATATTTAAAAGGAAAAAATATATTTAGCATAGATATAGATAAAGAGTCTGAATATGTGCTGAAATCATTTCCTGAATGCAGCAATATCAGGATAGTCAGGGTATTCCCTAACCGGATATTCATAGATTTCCTGAAACGCTCCCCGGTAGCTTTATTGAAATTATATAAATATTTTGTTCTTGATAGGCAGGGGGTACTTTTTTATGACCCAGGCTTAATAGAAAGCAATGAACTGCCGGTTATTCTGGGATTAGAGACTAAAATCTTTGGGCCTAAGTCGGGTAGAAGATATAATACCAAAGAGATCCGGCTAGCCTTAGAGATTTTAAAAGAAGCCGGAAATAATGGTTTTAGGGAAGAGCATAAGATTGAAAATATCAATTTGAGAGATCTTAATAACATATTAGTCTCTGTAGCAAATATTGAAGTTAGATTACCGCAAGATGATATCGGAGCTAAGTTAGCTATCCTGGGTAAATTCTTTGCCCAATCAAGGGATAAGACCACGGGGATAAAATATATTGATTTACGGTTTAAGGATGCGGTGATAAAATATAAGTGATGACATAAGTTATGGGACGTAAGAGAACATAACTTATGTGTCCGAACTTATCCAGAAATAATTTTTTCAATAAAATTAGTGCTGGATTAAATTCTCGCATATAACTTACGTTCATTTAAAATGCCAAATAATTATATCTGTGCGATAGAATTAGGTTCCAGTAAAATATCTGCCGTTTTGGCGGTAGTGAATAACCGAAGGATCAATAAACTTTTTTTTGATTATCTGCCCTCGAAAGGAATAAAGAATGGATCAATAATCAACTCCATCGATGTGGTCGACGGTGTAGGCAGGGTATTGAAGAATCTGAAAAATAAATCCGGGATAAAGTTTAAGTCGGTCTATACGAATATTTCCGGACAGGATATCGCTATTAAGCAGAGTCACGCGATCATACCTTTGGCTGAGAGGGGGAATAAGGTAATCACTAAAGCAGATATTGATAAGGTTAATGAACAAGCGCGGATACTCGGATCAAACCTGGAGGATGAAATAATTCACACTATACCGATCAGCTACGGTATAGATTCCAAGAAAAATCTACTCAACCCGCTGGGACTATATAGTCATAATTTGGAAGTAAACCTGCTTTTGGTCTGCGCGAAGCTATCTTCCATGCAAAGTATTACCAGGGTGATAAATCAGTCAGGATACGAAGTCAGAGGCCTGTCTTTTTCTCCGTTTACTGCAAGTAGAGCGATATTTAACCAAGAGTCTGAGAAGAAGGGCTTAAGTTTATTCTGTGATATCGGTACCGATAAAACAGAGTTGCTCGTATTTAAAGACGGATTTTTGCAGGATTTAGAGATTCTGCCGCACGGAGGTAATTGTATGACTAGCAAGCTTAAGGAGAAGTTAAATCTGCCTTTTGACTTAGCGGAAGACATTAAAAGGTCATACGGAATCATCGCCGATCCCCAACGAATCCCAGATGATAAAGAGATCCTGGTGAAGAAGGATGGTTTTTATAAGCCGATAAAACAGAAGGAAGTTTCGGCAATTATTACCGATGAAGCCAGAATGATTTGTGCGAGAATAAAAGAAGCTGTTGATAAAAAAGTACAAACCCCGGAATTGACTTCGTTTATTGTTACCGGCAGAACCGTATCACTGGAAGGTTTTGTCGAGACGTTAGAGAATACTCTTACTGTTTCGGTAAAATTAGGCCGCATAGCATCACCGCATCTACTCGCTTATTTAAAAGAAGATGGCGCATTAAGCCAGACTAAATTATTGACTTATCTGACTTCTTTAGGCATGATCAGTGATGTACTCACAGATAAAAGAAGAAGTATTTCACCCGCCGAAAAACCCGTCAGAAATCTTATCCAGAGAGCAGCGAATAGGATCAGGGAAGTATACCAAGAATACTTCTAATCGAAGGTAAATTAATTGACCCGAGATTTTTATCGTGTATAATATAGTCGCTGATTAATCATGGTTAAAGCAAATTTAAACAGGATAAAAGAACGGATTGTCCGGGCATGTTCTAGAATAAACCGGGAGCCTGAGTCTATAACTATAGTCGCAGTATCTAAGAACCGGACTGTCGAAGAGATAAGAGAAGCGATAGAAGCAGGCATAGGCAATATAGGTGAGAATAGGGTTAAAGAAGCACTCAGCAAGTATAATAACTTACGACTTAACACTTACGACTTAGGGCAAATCAAATGGCATATGGTTGGTCACTTGCAGAGCAATAAGGCAAAGGATGCCGTGGAACTTTTTGATCTGATTCATTCGGTAGATAGCCTAAAGTTAGCTGGAGAGATTAATAAACAGGCGCAAAAAATCGATAAAATTCAAGAGATTCTGATCGAAGTAAATACTTCCGGTGAAAGCAGTAAATACGGTTTCAAGCCGGAAGAGGCGATAGCAGCAGTTAAAGATTTGATAGCTTTTAAAAATATTGATCTTAAAGGTCTAATGACCATTGCTCCGATTGTAGATAATCCTCAAGGGGCCAGACCGTATTTTAAGATGTTGAGAGAACTTCGTGATCAGATACGAAACTTACGAATTACAACTTACGACTTACAACTATCTATGGGCATGACCGACGATTTTGCAGAGGCAGTCGAAGAAGGTGCAGACATAATCAGGTTAGGCAGATTGATATTTGAATAAGCAGAGATAATATGCAAGAGACGAGAAAGATAATCGGACTGATCGGATTGGGGAATATGGGTTCGGCTATTGCCAGGGGGTTAATCGCGGATTATAAGGTTTTTGTTTTTGATAAAGATAAAGCAAAGACTGACAATGCCGTCGGTATTCAAATAGCTTCCAGCAGTGCATATTTGATTAAATCCGTTGAGACGTTAATAATAGCCGTCAAACCTCAGGATTTTATTCAGGCATTAGGGGAGATTTCTGATTTCTCGAATGGGAAATTGATCATTTCTATAGCAGCCGGTATAACTACGGCTTTTATTGAAGGGAAGTTGAAGGGTGCAAGAATTATCAGGGTGATGCCTAATCTTTCGGTCTCTATTGGTAAGGGAATGATCTGTTTATCTAAAGGCGAGAGCGCTAAGAGCAAGGATTTAAGCTTTGCCGAAGCATTATTTAAGAAATTAGGCGAAACCATGGTCATAAACGAGAAAATGATCAATGCCGCAACCGCGGTTTCAGGAAGCGGGCCCGGATTTTTCTTCAGCCTAATCCAGGATAAAGAAAAAAGTGAAATCAAGGACTATGCGGATAAAGTTTATCTGCCCCGTCTTGAGCAGGCAGCTAAGAGAGTCGGTTTTAACGCCAAAGAAGCACGGATTCTAGCTCTGGGAACGACTGCCGGAAGTGTGGCATTAATCAGTACGACAAATTTATCTGCAAATGCGCTATGTAAGCAAGTTGTTTCCCCCGGGGGAACTACTGAAGCAGGTTTGAAGGTATTAAAGAGTGATATTGCAAACCTAGCCGATGCGGTGATAGCCGCAAAGCAGCGCGCTCAGGACCTATCTAAAAAGGAGTAGAAAATGCCCAGCATTGGAATTATCGGAGGAAGCGGACTCTATAAAATCGACGGGATTAAAGACGTAAAAGAGGTAGTTATAGATACTCCTTTCGGAAAGCCGTCAGATAAATATATTGTCGGCAGTTTAGAAGGGAAAGAAGTGGTTTTTCTTCCCCGTCACGGAATAGGGCACAGGATTCCTCCCAGCCAGATAAATTACCGGGCTAATATTTACGGCATGAAGAAATTAGGTGTAGAGCGGTTAATTTCTGTTACGGCCTGTGGCAGCCTTAAGGAAGAGCTGAAGCCTCAGGATTTTGTAGTTGTGGATCAATTCGTCGATCGGACTAACCAGGCAAGAAGAATGACTTTCTTTGAGGATGGCGTTGTCACACATATTATGTTTGCGCATCCGATATGTGAGGAGTTAAGTCAAATGGTCTATCGGGCAGGCACTGATCTTCAGTTAAAGATGCATAAAAAAGGTACTTATATAAATATGGAGGGCCCGGCATTCTCCACATTGGCTGAGTCAAAACTTTATCGCAGCTGGGGCATGGATGTGATTGGTATGACTAATATGGCGGAAGCAAAATTATCCAGGGAGGCAGAAATTTGTTATTCTACTCTTGCCTGCGTGACTGATTATGACTGCTGGCATCCTGAGCATGAATCCGTGACTATAGATATGGTAATTGAGAATCTGACTAAGAATATAGATAACGCCAAAAAAATACTCTGTAAGGTAATTAGCAATATCCCGCAGCGCAGAAGCTGCTCTTGTGCCGATACTCTTAAATATGCGATCATGACCGATAGGAAGTCAATAACTGATGCTACTAAAGAGAAATTGGATATTATAATCGGGAAATATATCAAATAAAGGCGTAAAAGATAAAGCGCAAAGCGTAAAGTTAAAAATTTAATTTTTCAACTTAAGTTTTATACTTTATTCTTTAAGCTTTACACTGATAAGATGGAATATAAAAAAACCTTAAATCTCCCTAAAACAGAATTCCCGATGAAGGCGAATCTCCCTTTGAGGGAACCGGTGCTTCTGGAAGATTGGCTGAAACAGGATATCTATAAACTGATCCGTAAGAAGTCAGAGAAAAAGCCTCGCTATATTTTACATGACGGCCCGCCTTATGCAAACGGAGATATCCATCTCGGTCATGTTTTAAACAAGACCCTAAAGGATATAGTGGTAAAATATCGGACGATGCAGGGATTTGATTCTCCTTTTGTTCCGGGGTGGGATTGTCATGGCTTGCCGGTTGAGCACCAGCTTTTTAAAGAATTAAGGATTAATAAATATCAGATCAATCAGTCTGAATTCCGCAAGCAAGCCCACCAGTATGCATTGAGGTTCGTAGGTATACAGAAAGAGCAATTCAAGAGGCTAGGGGTATTCGGTGATTGGGAGAATCCTTATTTGACTTTAGATTCTCTTTATGAAGAGGCGATCGTCAGGTCTTTCGCTGAGTTATCCAGGAATAATTTTCTCTATCACGGATTGAAACCGGTCAACTGGTGTTTTATCTGTGAGACTGCTCTGGCTGAGGCAGAGGTTGAATACGAAAATCATATTTCACCCTCAATATATGTTAAATTTCAAGTGGATCCTCGATCCTCAATCCTCAATCTTGGTTCTGGCGAGAATCAAGCATCTAGTATCGAGCATCCAGCATTTTTGGTGATTTGGACGACGACTCCCTGGACATTGATCGCTAATGTTGCGGTTGCCGTGCATCCGAATTTTATCTATTCTTTTATCAAGACGGATAAGGGTAGTCTGGTCATAGCCAAGGAATTATTAACTCAGACTCTAGCTGCGGCTAAGATTGAAAAATATGAGCTGATTAAAGAAATTAAGGGCAAGGATCTGGAGGGATTAGATTACCTTCATCCCTTCGGTTTAAGGGAGGGGAAGGTAGTTGGCGCGGATTACGTATCTTTAGATGAAGGGACCGGCCTGGTGCATACGGCTCCCGGACACGGAAACGAAGATTATCTAACCGCAATTAAATATAAATTAGAGATAGTTATGCCGGTTGACTCAAAGGGTAATTTTGATTCTAGCGCTAAAGAATTCAAGGGATTGAATGTTTTCAAGGCGAATAAAGCGATTATTGAAAAACTTAAACAAGATGATTATTTACTTTTTGATTCCGAACTTCAGCATTCTTATCCTCATTGCTGGAGATGTAAAAACCCGGTGATATTCCGGGCGACCAAGCAGTGGTTTTTAAATATCGACCATAAGGATTTACGCAGTAAGGTTCTGGAGGCGGTGGGGAAGAAGGTGAAGTGGGTCCCTGCATCGGGAGAGGAGAGGATTGCTGCGATGGTCGAACTGAGGCCGGACTGGTGTCTCTCGCGTCAGAGATATTGGGGTGTGCCTATCCCGGCCGTTGTCTGCGAGAAATGTCATCAGGAGATCTTGGATCCGAGAGTAATAGATAAGTTTGCTGATTTCGTTGCCGCCGAAGGTACGGATAGCTGGTTTAAGCGAGAGACGAAGGATTTTATCCCCGAGGATTTTGTTTGTGTGAATTGTAAAAATGACAAATTTATAAAAGGGTCTGATATCTTAGATGTCTGGTTTGATTCCGGAGTGAGCCATCAGGCAGTATTAAAAAATAGAGCTGACCTGGGCAGGAAGATTCCTTGCGCTTTATATCTTGAGGGTTCAGATCAGCATCGGGGCTGGTTTCAGTCTTCATTGATTACTTCGATGTGTATAGAAGGAATACCCCCTTTTGAAACAGTACTCACTCACGGTTTTGTGGTTGATGGTAAAGGAAGGAAGATGTCAAAGTCTTTGGGTAATGTAATATCTCCGCTTGAAATGATTAAAGATTACGGAGCCGACATTTTAAGGCTTTGGGTTGCCTCCAGTGATTATAACGAGGATATCCGTATATCAGAGGTGATCGTTTCCCGGCTCTGTGAAGCATACCGTAAGATCAGGAATACCTTAAGATTCAGTTTAAGCAACCTTTATGATTTTAATCCCCGCAAACATACAATAGAATATGGAAGCCTGAGGAAGATAGACCGATGGATATTGGGAAGATTGCAGGGCGCGATAAAGTCGGCGACAGAGGCTTACGAAAATTTTCAGTTTCATAAAGCCTATAAGAATATTTATGATTTCTGTAACGAAGATCTCTCGATGTACTATCTGGATATGGTCAAAGGAAGGCTTTATACCTATGCGGCGAATTCAATCCAGAGACGTGCTGCGCAGACAGCGATCTATAGGATTGTCACCGCTTTGGTTAGATTGATGGCTCCGATTCTCTCGTTTACAGCCGAAGAGACGTATAAATACATGCCGGCTGAAGAAGGATCAACTGATTCCAGCGTACATCTTTTAGATTGGCCGAAAGTCGATCCTACCAGCGCAGGAGATAGCATAGGTACTGAATTAGAACTTATCTTTAGGTTGATTCCGGAGATCTCGAAACTCCTGGAAGAGGAGCGTAGCCATGGTAATATCGGTAGTCCTTTTGATGCGCAAATAAACTTGTTGACAAATGATGATTTTCGTTATAAGTATTTAAGAAGCTTAGAGGATGAACTTTGTGAGATATTAAAGGTTTCCGAAGTAAATATAGCAAAAGAAGTAAACCTTGATACGGGGGTCAAAAGTGCTATTTTCCCCGAGATTGCGATCAGAGTCGAAAAAGCAAAAGGCGAAAAATGTGTGCGTTGCTGGAATTACAGTTTGAGCGTGGGGAGCTCAAAAGATCATCCTTTGATCTGCCTGAAATGCTTTGAGGCTTTAAGAGAGGAGTAGGCAATTGAAAAAGAAACTCAATAAAAA
The DNA here is from genome assembly GCA_043812095.1 of Candidatus Omnitrophota bacterium. Taxonomy (GTDB): domain Bacteria; phylum Omnitrophota; class Gorgyraeia; order Gygaellales; family Profunditerraquicolaceae; genus JAHIZC01. The sequence goes on from JBDRMO010000018.1 coordinate 26,563, forward strand.
AGACGTAGCGGTATTTAAGAAATTGATTTTAAAAAGAAAAGAGCAGATTCTTGATGAGTTAAAGCATATAACCGAGGATACCTTGAAGAAATCTCAGAAGGAGGCCAGCGGAGACATCTCCGGTTATACCTATCATATGGCAGACGTGGCCACAGATACTTATGATAGAGAATTCTCGTTGGGCATAGCAGCTCACGAACGCCAGACTTTATATGAATTAGATGACGCTTTAAAAAAAATGGAAGAGGGCACTTTCGGTATTTGCGAAGATTGTAAATGCGTTATTGCAAAGAACAGATTAAAAGCAGTCCCTCAGGCCCGCCTCTGTGTCAAATGCCAGGAAAAGAAGGAAAAGAATAATCTTCCTTAAACGATGATCTATATCATCGTATTAATTATCCTTTCGCTGGATCAATCAACAAAATTATTAATCACTAAGAATTTTGTGCATCACGAATCCCTTCCGTTACTGAAGGGGGTTTTCCATATTACACTGACCCATAATACCGGTGCTGCCTTTGGGATCTTAAAAAATCAATTACCCTTATTTATCTTTACTTCTCTATTTGCTGTTTGCCTGATTTATGCGATTATCCGTAAGCATAAAGAGGGTAGGTTCTATAGCCTGGCTTTAAGTCTGATTTTAGGAGGGGCTTTGGGTAATCTTATTGATCGGGTGCGCTTGGGGTATGTTATAGATTTTCTTGATTTTCGTATCTGGCCGGTATTTAATATAGCGGATAGCGCAATCACCATCGGCGCAGTTTTGTTAGCGGTTTCTGTATTAAGAACAAAAAAAACTTAAGTTCTAAAGTTTCAAAGTGTCAAGTTTTTTGATACTCTAACACTTTGACACTCTGACACTCTGACACTCTGACACTAACTATGTATCCTGAAATCTGTAAAATAGGGCCGTTTACAATATACTCTTACGGGTTGATGCTGGTTGTGGCTTTTATCGTAGCTTCAAGCTTAATCAGGATCCAATCCAAAAAAGATGGCATTGATGCGGAGATCGCTTTTAATACTTTATTTTTTGCTTTTCTCGCCGGTATCATTGGTGCGCGAGTATTCTATGTGATCGAAAACTTAAAATATTATTTAGCCGCTCCTTTTGAAATGATTATGCTGCAACGGGGAGGGCTATCCTGGTTCGGAGGGTTGATCTCAGGAGTTGCGGTTGCAATTTTTTATATCACAAAGAAAAGGCAGCAAACTTTTAAAGTTTTAGATTTAATTATACCCTTTATTGCGCTGGGGCAAGCGATCGGCAGGATCGGTTGTCTGCTCAATGGTTGCTGTTACGGTGTCCCTTCCAGGCTCGGTATCTATTTTCCCGGGCACGAGGACCCACTGATCCCAATACAGATATATTCTTCATTAATTTTACTTGTAATCTTTATAGCCCTAAGATTCCTTCAGGATAGAGCGCATAAGCAGGGGCAGGTATTCTTAGCCTATATTTTATTTTATTCTACAGCAAGGTTTTTTATTGAGTTTTGGCGCGGAGAACACAGGACAATTTTTTTAGGACTTAATTTGTTTCAGATCATCAGCATCTTGATGGTTTTTCTTTCTTGCCTGCTTTTCTCTTTAATTATAAAAACCAAAAAATAATATGCAGCAATATAAATTAAAAGTCGCTCAAGAAGATTCCGGCTGCCGCTTAGACCTTTATCTTTTTAAAGCTTTTAAAGAGCAGGACTTGGGCTTCTCAAGGACTTACATACAGAGTTTAATCCAGGATGCAAAAGTCAGATTAAGGGGGGTACTAGAGCTGAAGTCTCATCAGAAAATAAAAACAGGAGATGAAATTTACGTCGAGGTTGAGAAGAAGCAAGAAAAAAGCCTGTTAGCGGAAAATATTCCTTTAGATATCGTTTATCAAGACGATGACTTGGCGATTATAAATAAGCCGATCGGCCTGGTGGTCCATGCCGCACCGGGGCACTATCAACATACACTGGTGAATGCTTTATTGCATCATTTTAAAAAACTTTCCGATGTCAGTGCGTTAAGGCCGGGAATCGTGCACAGGCTTGATAAGGATACTTCCGGTTTAATCGTAATCGCCAAGAGTAACCAGGCACATTTATCTCTGGCTGAGCAATTTGCCGATCATTCGATAAAACGTAAATACATTGCTATAGTTAAAGGAAAAATGGAATTCAAGGAGAATATTATTGAGTTGCCTATCGCAAGAGATCCGGTTAAAAGAGAACGCATGTCGGTGAATTTTGGCCCAACGACCAGATACGCTAAGACCTATTACTGCACCTTGAAAAGAAATGAAGATTTTAGTTTCTTGGAATTGGAGCCTTATACCGGAAGGACTCACCAGTTAAGGGTGCACTTGGCGTATCTCGGGCATCCGATTCTAGGGGATAAAAAATACGGCAGGAATACGAAATTCAGCCGGCTGGCATTACACGCAAAATATCTAGGTTTTATTCATCCCCGGACAAAGAAATTTGTCGAGTTTACGAGCGAAATTCCTGAGGAGTTCACCGACTATTTAAAGAATACGTAAGGACATAACTTACCTGTCTTTATTTGTCCCCAGCGTTTTGTTGCGGTTTTGGGAAGCAAAACGAAACGTGGGGATAAATTCGCCTGCCAACTTACGTTCACTATTGCTCCGTAAGTTGTGGGCTCATTTAAAAAAGTCTTGATTTTTGCATTGTGGATGATATATTAAAGCAAGGGTTAGATCGTGAATAGGAGGAAAATATGAATAGAAGAGCCGGCGCTGCAATAGTGCTTCTGACGTTATTAGTTATAGTTGCTTTGGCCTTAGCAGGAGGTTTATTTTATTTCTTTCAGGAAGAGCATAAGAAAAACCTGGCCTTACAGGATGAACTGACCGGCACTACAGCAAGGTATGAGAAGGTTCGTTCAGAGCTGGAGGATGCGAAAAAGAAAGTTTCTGTTTTAAATGATCAGATGAAGGAAACCCAGGAGGAGATTGAGGCTCTTGCCGCTAGTCTAGAAGAGGAGAGATCAATCAGGCTTGAGGCGCAGGCTAGGATAGAAGAATTGAGTTACGAATTTGATCAGCAGAAGAGTGAAAGGATTAATTTAGAGACTAAACTCTCTCAGGTGCAAGAGGATATAAAAAATAAAGAAGGACAGCTAGAGGAGTTATCAGCTCAGAAAGCGGAGTTAGAAGTTAAATTAAAGGATTTAAAGCAATCCGGTGCACAGCGCGTTGAACTGGGTACGATTGTAGTTAGTCCGGAAGAGACCCTGTCCGCTAAAAGTATGGAAGCAGTGATCGTTAAAGATGTCAGGCCGGAGGAAGTTGCTTTAGCTTCTTCTTCGGGCTTAGAGGGTAAGGTTTTAGTGGTGAATAAAGATTATAACTTCGTAGTGATAAATTTAGGAGTTCAGGATGGCGTAACCCTGGGAAACGAGTTTTCAGTGTACCGGAAAAAGCAATTTTTAGGGGATGTGAAGATTGAAAAGGTACACGATTCCATGGCTGCAGCGGGTTTTCTAACCGATGATCTGAAACACAGAATCAATGAGGGTGACCGGGTCGTACAAAAGGTTAGATGAAGCGATTTCTGATAAAACCCAAAAATTCCCTAAAAGGAGAAATTTTTCTTTTAGGTGACAAATCAATAGCCCACCGTTCTATAATCATCAGTTCCCTTTCTGAAGGCATTACCAGGATAAATAATTTTCCCCGCAATAAAGATTGCCTCTTAACTATCAAAGCATTTAGAAAATTAGGAGTACGGATAAATAAAGAAGCAGATACTGTCATTGTATTCGGAAGGGGCCTTAAGGGCATGGAAAAACCGCGAGGTCCGATCTTCGCTGGGGAATCTGGTACAACTTTCAGATTAATGCTAGGCGTATTAGCAGGCCAGGATTTCCAGTCACGCCTTATAGCAGGCACGGCTTTATCATCAAGGCCGATGTTGCGGGTGACACGCCCATTAAGGTTGATGGGAGCAAAGATAAAAGCCCGACGGGAAAAAAGAGCCGGCAGGTTAGAGGAATTCCCGCCGGTTACTATCAGCGCAGGCAGATTGAAGGGTATTACTTATAAATTGCCGGTTGCATCTGCACAGGTAAAATCCGCGATATTATTAGCCGGGCTTTATGCATCGGGAAAGACGGTGGTGATAGAGTCTGTTCCTACCCGGGATCATACTGAGCGGATGCTACAGCTGTTCGGAGTTTCACTTAGTTTTAATAAAAAGAGAATATATCTAAAGCGTAGCAAGCCATTACTTTCGCCCAAGAGCATAAATATCCCGGGTGATATATCTTCTGCCGGTTTTTTCATTGTGCTTGCTGCCATATTGTCCGATTCTAAGATTGTGATCAGAAACGTATCCTTGAATCCATCGCGTTTAGGATTAATCAAAGTTTTGCAAAGAATGGGCGCGGATATAAGAGTAACGTTAGATAAAAATAAAGCTTCTCAATTCGAACCTTCAGGTTCAATCAGCGTAAAGAGTAGTTTATTAAAAGGAATATCAGTAAAGAAGGAGGAGATACCTTCGCTTATTGATGAACTGCCGATTTTGATGGTAGCAGCCTGTTGTGCTACGGGAGTTACGGTTCTAGAGGGCGTAGGAGAGCTGCGCGTAAAGGAGACAGACCGCATAAGATCGATGTATCTGAATTTGCGGAAAATGGGTGCTGAGGTAAATGTTGCCAGAGTAAAAGGAGGAGAGAGTATATTGATTCAGGGTAAAACCGCGCTAAAAGGCGCCAAAGTAAAAAGCTATCAAGATCACCGTACTGCCATGAGCATGATTATAGCAGGGCTTGCAGCTTCCGGTACGAGTTCCCTGGATGATATCTCATGTATTAACAAGTCCTTCCCGGAGTTCCTACAAGTACTAGATTCCCTAAAGGCTTAAATTAAGTAACTTTTTATTTGACAAAGACTTTAATCTCTGTTACAATCCTTTTTACCTTCCAAAACTGGCCGATTAAGGAGAAAAGTATGGCAGAACTTCAAAAAATAGCTAAAAAAGCAATTAATTATATTTTAGGTTTATTCTCGAATGATATGGGCATAGACCTGGGAACAGCCACTACCCTGGTATATGTAAAAGGGGAAGGGGTGGTTCTCTGTGAGCCTTCTGTGGTAGCGATTGAGAGAGGCACTTCTCATGTTTTAGCTGTTGGTGA
>JBDRMO010000019.1:0-8360 GCA_043812095.1 Candidatus Omnitrophota bacterium
GCGCTCAATGAGCAGTTCACCTAAATGTTTATTTACAACTTTTCTCACCGTCATTTATTCTCTTCCTTAAAAGCTGCTACACAATTTTTTCCCCTGCTCTTAGCAAGAACTACCAACTCTTTAGCAACAGAGATCAACTCCTGGGCATCTATGCCATCCAGAGGATTCTCGCTTACTCCGGAGCTGACCGTAATCCTTTTATTAAGATCGCTGTCCTCGCTAAAAGCGAATTCTACCTTCTTTCTAATCTCCTCAGCCAGATCCTGCGCCTTACGCTTATTCTTCTCCGGCATTAATATCGCAAATTCATCATCTCCGATTCTCCCCACCCGGTCAATATCGCTGACCGAATCCTGGATTAAAGAGGATATTTTCTTTAAGCTCGATTCAACCCGTAAAGAGCCGGCGTACTGGTGATACCTTTTAAAATTATCAATATCAAATATTATAAACGAGCAGGGCCTCTGGTAAGCAATCCCCCTCTTTATCTCCTCCTGCAGGCGGGTTTTCATAAATTCCTCATTATACAAACCGGTGAGTGTATCCTTGATCTCTAATTTTTCCACCCGGTGCATCAATATATCATTCTCAATCGCAATCGCTACCTGCTTGGCGAAAACATCAACCAATTCCGAATCATCTCTTCCGTATAAGAAGCCGCTCTTATTGCTTCCAATCCCTAAAACCGCCCTTACTCTGCCTCTTAAAAACACCGAAGAAGTAAGCACATTCTTCAGCCTGAATTTTTCTACAAAAGCACTTTGTGCTTCCGCAGATATACCATTGCTTTTATCTATCAGTAGCGGCTTGCTAAAGTCAATCAGGTCTTCAAAATAATCCTCTATTGGCCCGACGGTGATCTTAGAAAGAGAATCCGTATTTATCCCGTCTACCACCCTCATGTAAAATGTTTCTTTGTCCTCTTCTCTGTATAGTAAAAAAGCACAATCTGAATTAGCCAGGAGGCGGGATTTCTCTACCGCAAGTTTGAGGATATCCTCTAGTTTTGCACTCTGAGCAATCAAAGAACTTATTTGCAGCAGGCTTGATAACACTATAACGCGCTTCTGGATCTCAAGATTTATTTCCGTAGTTTTCTCGCTGTAATTCTTTAATTCATCCATATTGTTACGTATACGCGTGGTCAATTGATTAAGGGACTCTCCTAAAAGCCCTACTTCATCATGCTGCTCTACATCCAAAGTACGACTAATATCACCTGCGGCGATCAATTTTGCTTCACCGCTGATAGAAGCAATACGATCGAATATCTCTTTAACCAGAAAAAATCCCGAAACTGCGATAAAAATGCTTACCGCTACGGTTACGCTTATATTTAGGTTGATCCCGATATTCGGCAGTATGTAATTAGAGACCAGATATCCCGTAACCAGCAATGGTAAAATAGACATAAGAGCAAAAGCAATATTCAGCTTACGCCTGAGACTATAACCTACTCTATCTTTCTTCTTAGGCATCTCTAACCTCCGTATATTTTAGGCTAATTTAACTCCTAAATTTTTCATTATACCCCTTAACCTATTGCATTGCAATAGTTTTATTAAATTCCTCGATTAGCACCTCTTTATCTATGCCGATATCAATAAAGTCCCAGGGGAGGACCTCTTCTCTTGTTTTTTCCTTCAGATAAAACTCGGGGTCTAACCCTGATTCCTTAAAGGCCAAAAGCCACTTATCAAAAGAAAAATGGTCATCCCAGGCATCGAATCTTGCGCCACTATTAAAGGCACACAAGATCACTTCGCTTAACCTTCTATCCCCCCTGGAAAGTACGCCCTCCAGAAAACTCATCCGCGGGTCATGAAAACTGAGTTTTAATCTCTTGCGACTTATCTTGCTTCTTAAATAATCCTCTTTTAGCTTAAGGTTGTTGACGCTCTCCATAGAGAACCACTGTAAAGGGGTATGCGGACGTGGAACCAAAGGATTGATGCTGATATTTATCTGTGCCGGTGTTCGATCGATCTCTCTTTTTAAATCAGAGCTGCGCAAAGAAAAATCTATTATTGCATCCAGGTCGGCATATTCCTCCCAAGGAAGGCCAATCATAAAATAAAGTTTTATATGCCGGTAACCTGACTGGTAAGATTTCTCTAGGGCCTGGAAAAAAACCTCCTCGCTAAAATCCTTACAGAGAATTTCACGCAGCCTTACCGAACCTGCTTCAGGAGCAAAGGTCAGCCCGGTCTTCCTGATACTGGCAATCAGAGAGGAAAGATGCCCTACATAAGCCCTTGCCTTTAGAGAAGGTAAAGATACGCCTATGGCCTTCTCTTTAAAAAGATCTATCAACTGCGCCAGAAGCTTTTCAATACCGCTGTAATCGCCTACCGACAGTCCGGTCAGAGCAATCTCCTCATAACCGGTGCGCCGCTGAGACTCCTTTGCTAAATCTAAGAGTTTATCCGGATCTCTCTGCCTGAATGGAAAATACTGGGACCTCGCCTGACAGAAACGGCATCGGTTGGGACATCCCCGCATTACTTCCAGGGAAACGCGATCATGAACTATTTGAATATATGGCACAAGCCAATCTAAAGGAAAAAATGAATTATCTAAATCCTGGACAATCCGCTTCGCTACCTTCTTTTTTATCCCCCCAGCCTTTGCTTTAAAATCTTTGATCTTACCGAGGGAATCATAGCTCACTTCATAAAGCGAAGGCGCATACACCCCTTTGATCTCTGAAAGCATATTCAATAATTCCACCTTACTGATCTTAGTACTCTTGTATTCTTCTTTATGCTTTCGGTAAATATCAATCACTTCTCCTATCGCCTCTTCTGCTTCTCCGATAATAAAAATATCAAAGAACTCAGACATAGGCTCCGGATTCAACGAGCAAGGACCACCGCCGATAACCAGCGGATGATGATGATTACGCAAAGAGGCCCTCAAAGGGATTGACCCCAGATCTAAAATATTCAGGACATTGGTATAATTAAGCTCGCTGGCTAGCGAAAAACCCACCAGATCAAACTCTCTTAAAGCCTTCTTCGATTCAAGGGAGAAAATTTCCAATTTTTTATTGCGCAGGATGCTTTCTAAATCCTGGTTGCAGGAAAAAAACCTTTCACAGCATACATCCGGGATATTGTTTAATATGCCATAGATAATCCGCAGGCCCAAATTGCTCATCCCGATCTCATAGAGATCAGCAAAGCAGATAGCGAATCTAATCCCTGCTTCTTCAAAGCTCTTTACAGAAGAATTCCACTCTTCCCCTATGTAACGGGCAGGCTTATTTACCTGTAATAAGATATCCTCGATGGCTTTGTTCAAAAAACTGATCTCCTCCTATCAATACTTACTAATATACCCAACGAGATAAAAGTTATCAACATTGATGATCCTCCGTAGCTCATCAAAGGTAAAGGTAGGCCTACTACAGGCGCCATCCCTAAATTCATTGCTATGTTCACGAAAATCTGCAGGGTTATCGTCAGGCCGATTCCGAAAGCCAGCAGTTTACCGAAGTGATCGCGGGTTCTTTGAGCGATTACTACCGCCTGCCTTACCAGTAAAGAATAAAGCCCAAGAAGTATGCAGCTTCCGAAAAAACCCCACTCCTCGGCAAAAGCAGCAAATATAAAATCAGTATGGGCCTCAGGCAGGAAACGCAGTTGACTTTGAGTACCGGAAAGCCATCCTTTACCGAATATTCCGCCTGAGCCGACGGCGATCTTAGAATGAATAATCGTATACCCGGCACCCAAAGGATCCATATTCGGGTTGATGAATACAAGTAATCTTTCTTTCTGGTAACCGTGTAAGACTTGCCAGGCTATCGGCAAGACTATGATCGTGATCAAAAACAAAAGCAAAATATATCTCAGCTTCACGCCGGTCAGATAGAGAAAAGAGATAAATATTAAAAGCAACATTACCGCACTTCCTAAGTGCGGTTGTCCGACTATTAAAACAGAAGGAATAGCGACAAATATAAAAGGCAGGATTAATCCGCGGAATATTCCGAATTTAGTGGAAAGCAAAGAAATATCATTCACCGACTTTCTGCTGAAATACCTTGCTAAAAACACTACCATAATTAATTTAGCGAACTCTGAAGGCTGAAGCTGAAACCAGGCAATCTTTAACCACCGCTGTGCCCCCAGACGCGTAACTCCCAGTATAATTACTAAACAAAGCAGAAATATCGAAGCTCCATATAGAAAATAAGTCCAGTCCCATAATCTACGATAATTAAAATGAGCGAGTACCAGAAAAAAAACCAGCCCGAGGATAACCCAGAGGATCTGCCGCTGATACATCATCTTCCAGAATTCTCCCTCTTTCTGATGCGTGCTGCTGTATATGGTAAGTACTCCGAGTGAGGCAATCAAAATAGAGATAACTAAAATAACTAAAAATGAATTTCTCATACTAAATCAAATCCTTTTCAATCATTTCTTGAATTATTTCCTTAGCCAAAACTGCCGAAGCGTAACCGTATTTCCCCCGTTCAAGAAATACGCAAATCACATACCTGGGTTCTTGAAAAGGGAAGTAACCTACGAACCATCCGTGTGGCGAGCCCGGAGGCGCTTGGGCAGTACCGGTCTTGCCGGCAACTGCAACAGAGAGGCTTGACAAAACATTAGCTGTACCTTCCGGATCTGAAACCGCCCGCCTCAATCCTTCAGCGATCACATCAAGCGTCATTTTTTTTAACGAGAGATTCTTTATTTTTTTCTGGTAACGCACGATACTTTTACCGTCTATACCTTTTACTATATATGGAGTAACCAGCTTACCTCCATTAGCAAAAATCGCCGCGATCCTGGCTATTTGTAAAGGAGTTACCAAAACCTCACCCTGGCCGATACTCATATTCGCGGTATCTCCGGCATACCATTTTTTAAATTTATAAAATTTCCGCCATAAAGGCGATGGGATAAATCCTTCTGCTTCATAGGGCAGGTCGGAGGAAGCTGGTTTACTCAGGCCGAATTTAAGTGCGTAATCATAAATCTTTTGCGGCCCGGCCAGAAGGCCAATATTATAAAAGAACACATTACAGGAATTAGCAATACCGGAAATAATATCTTGAGAACCATGCTCATTCCAGCATTTGAATTTTTTTCTTCCTACTAACATACTGCCCGAGCAAAAGAACCTTTGGGAGAGATCCAATTTCTTCGTTTCCAGAGCAGTGGCTGCTGTTACTAATTTAAATATCGATCCAGGAGGATATACCCCTGCGATCGCCCGGTTTAATAAAGGCGCATCGGCATCATCAAAAAGATAACTAATCGAAGAGCTATGGTTATCTCTAAAAATTGTCGGATCGAAATCGGGAAAATTGGCCATAGCCAGGATCTCGCCGCTCTGAGGCTCCATTATAATCACACTGCCGGTTCGCTCCTGCAGTTTATCTTCAGCGATCTTTTGTAACCTTAAATCCAAGGTAGACTCTATGTCTTTACCCTTTTGCGGCGGCTTAAAACCCAGGATGCGCACCATCCTGCCGCGATTATCAACTTCAACCGAAGAACCACCGTCCTCCTCTCGGAGGTAATAGTCATACTTCTCTTCTATCCCGCCGAAACCTACGATATCCTTCCTCTTATATCCGTAATCTACCAGTTTCGTCAAGCGCCAGTGGTCGATTTCCCCAAGATAACCGACTACGTGAGAGGCAAGCCTCGAGTAAGGATAGTATCTTTTTGGCCTTGATTCTATGATTATCCCGGGGAGATCAAGTTTTGCCTCCTCTAAGGCGATCGCTTTTTTAATATCTACATCATCGGCGATCTTAACCGGCAGGCTGGCAAAAGTTATATTTTTCTTAAAATTCGCCCTCAAGTCTTCCTCTTTAGCCCCAAGAATAAGGGATACGTGTTTAAGAATGTTGTCTTTGCTATTATAATGCTCGGGAAGGATCATTACGTCATAGGAAAGTTTATTATCCACCAGGATATTGCCGCGGCAGTCGATGATCCTGCCTCTGGCTCCTTCTTTGGGTAATAACCTTATGGAATTGAGGTTACTCAGCTCTCTGTATTTTTTACCCTGAAGTACTTCCAAATTAAAAGTACCCAGGCCTAAAAATACGAAAAGACCGACTAATGAATAGACGAATACTTTAGTCCTAACCATCTTCTGCTTATGCGATAGATTAAAGGAAAAACAATTGCAGTATATATCGACCCGATAAATATTATGCGTAAAAATATGCCTAAAGGAATACTTTTACCCAGATAGATCAATACCAGTCCGCGGATTATATTCTCTAATAGCGCAATCAGGGAGATCAAGCATAAGCGGATGATATTACTGTCTATGGCTATCTCTCTCGATAATCTTAAGATCAAAAAGGTCCATAAAGGAAAGAGTAACGTATTCATGCCAAAGGAACCTGCGGCGAATGCATCTTTAATCAAACCGGCGAATATCGCCATAATCATCGCTGACCTGAATCGAAAAGTAAGACTGGCTATTACAACACCAATCAGAAGTAAATCAGCAGTGACCCCGAAAAATTTAAAATATTCCAGGAACACCAACTGGATTAACGCCAGGCCAATGATTAAAATTAAAAATTTAAATTTATTCATGGAACTACGATCAGGAGTTCTTCGATCTTGGATAGATCAACGGCTGGCTCGACTATTGCATAAATGCTGGTAGCGGAAAAGTCTTCGCGTATATCAATTACGCTACCGATCAAAATCCCCTTAGGATACGTCTGATTTAATCCTGAGGTGATGATTTGATCGTTTAACTTTATATCCGGGCTCTTCCCCAAATACCTAAGGATTAATCTATTTCCTAATGTTCCCGAGATCAGGCCTTCCTGCCTGCTGCGCTGGACTAAAGTGGAAACGCCGATGTTCGGGTCGTTAATCAGCAGAATCTTACTTGTCGTCCCGGTAGTCTCAACTACTCGTCCTGCCAGACCCAGATAAGTTATTGCCGACATCCCCGGCTTGATGCCGTGGTTGCTTCCCCTGTCAATAACTACGGCCGAAGACCAGTTGTCCGCCGGCCGTGCGATCACCCGGGAAAGAATTAATTTAAGCTCCGATTCATTCTTAAGAGAAACCAGATTACTAACTCTATGTTCCTTTGAATAAAGCTCTTCTAATTCATTTATTTTGAATCTTAAAAGATCTACCTCTTTCTTCAGTTTTTCGTTCTGGATAAAATTACGGTGAAAATAAACCATTGCACCCAGCTCGCGCCGTAGCAAAGTAAAGAAACTAAGCGGTTGTTTTAAAACCGAGAGAAATGGTTGTCTGAAGGCGGGATTAAAGATAATCGGGATAAGTAATATCCCGATTAAAAAAGCAAAGAAAAAATTTTTTTTAAATTTTTTTAAAAGCAGATTCACGCGTGCATTTCGGATTTAATCGGAACGGTGACACGTTTCAGATATTTTATTTCATTTAAAACTTTACCGGTTCCGTTCGCAACCGCGGTCAACGGATCATCTGCGATATGAACGGGCAGGCCGGTCTCTTCGGAGATCAATTTATCCAGGCCTCTAAGCAGTGATCCCCCTCCCGCCATAACAATACCATGCTCGATTAAATCTGCTGCTAATTCCGGGGGAGTCCTCTCCAGGGAAATCTTGGTCAGATCTAATATTGCGCGTAAAGGTTCCTGCAGAGAATCCCTGACCTCATCTGAGGTTATAGTTACAGTCTTAGGAAGTCCTGCGACTAAATCCCTTCCCTTAACTTCCATGCTGATCTCTTCTTCCTGAGGATAAGCAGAACCGATTTTTATTTTTAACTCTTCGGCCGTACGTTCTCCTACCATAAGATTATAAGTTTTCTTAAGATATTCGATTATCGCATCATCCATCTCATCTCCGCCGATACGTATAGATTTTGAAAAAACCGTACCGGCTAAAGAAATTACCGCGATCTCTGTCGTACCGCCTCCGATATCTATAATCATGTTACCTACTGGTTCTTGTATAGGTAGGCCGACACCGATTGCCGCAGCAATCGGCTCTTCCACTAAAAATACTTCCCTTGCTCCTGCGCGCTCCGCTGAATCTTTTACTGCGCGTTTTTCTACTTCCGTTATCCCCGAAGGAATCGCAATCACTATCCTCGGCCTGACCAAAACTCTACGGTGATGCACTTTCTTTATAAAATACCTCAACATTGCTTCAGTTATTTCAAAATCCGCAATTACTCCGTCTTTCATCGGCCTGATTGCCACAATGTTACCGGGAGTGCGTCCTAACATGCGCTTAGCTTCTTCACCAACAGCTAAAACATGAGAAGTGCCTCTCTCAATTGCTACCACAGAAGGCTCACAGAGAACCACCCCTTCCCCTTTTACATATACCAGGGTAGTGGCTGTTCCCAGGTCTATGCCCATAT
>JBDRMO010000020.1:0-6469 GCA_043812095.1 Candidatus Omnitrophota bacterium
CCGGCTGCATCTAAAAGTAGCGCTTCTTTATATATCTCTTCTTTTGCATAAGCGGTGATAAAGATCTCCGGAATATAATTCTTCTTTTTATCTATTCGATGCCTTCGAATTTCTTTCACAGTTTCTATCCCGTTCATCTCCGGCATTTTTACATCAACTATATTTAAGTCAAAATCCTCTTCATCTATATGCCTAAGCGCAGCTGCGCCGCTTAAGGCAGTAGTTACATCATATCCCTCCATCCTTAATAATCTTTTTAATGTCATCAGTACTAGCTTGTCATCATCCACTACCAATATTCTTTTTGTCATCTTATTTAAAGCTTAGCTTTTATCATGCTTTCTTTTTTTATCTTAGGAAGTCTTATAGTAAATACAGAGCCTTTATTTACCTCTGATTGTACTTTTATTAAGCCGTTATGCTTCTCTATAATAGACTGACAGATGGATAAGCCGAGCCCCAGTCCTTTACCAACTTCTTTAGTGGTAAAGAATGGATCAAAGATTTTATTGAGGATCTCTTTTCCTATTCCCATACCCTCATCTTTAATCTGAATTTTTATCCAATCGCGATCCTCTAGTAAGAGAATATATATAATTCCGGATTTCTTTATTTGTTTAATTGCGTCCTTAGCATTTAAGACCATATTTGTCAATACCTGTTCTAGTTCATTAGCATTACCCATGATCAAATAATGGCCTTTTCTTGATTCCTTTACTACTTTAATATTATTCTGCTCCAGTTGATATTCAAGGAAAGAAAGTACTTTGTCTATAGCCTCTGAAATATCTACATCTGCTGTTTGCGCGGTTTCTAATGGCTTTTTTGCATAAGCCATCATTTTTTTAACTATGCTTCTACATCTTTTAGTTGCCTCTTCTATAAGTGTAAGGGATTCCTTTGATTCGGAATCGATGTTATCTGCGTTTAGCAAAAGCATTTGTGTATTTGTCAATATCGCTGTTAGCGGATTATTGATCTCATGCGCCACCCCGCCTGCAAGAGTTCCAACGGTAGCTAATTTCTCTGCCTGGATAAGTTGCTTTTGGACTTCTACTAGCTCTTCTGTCCGTTGCTTTACCTGATCCTCGATATTTTCGTAAAGCAATGCGTTTTCAATCGCAAGAGCAGCCTGATTAGCTAAAAGTGTGAAGGTGTTTAAGTCTTCCGTAGAGTACATTTTTCCTGAGCGTTTTTCCCCCAAAGTTAGTAAACCGATTATGCGGTCTTCAAGAAAACCGGGAACAATCAGCGCGGCATTCAAAGACTGCATTTGTAGCCCGAGTTCTTTAAAAACGCTCTTACGCCGCTCCTGAGACTTCCGGTTTACTTCATCATAAACTACGGGTTCTTTATTTTCTCTTAGCCAGGTAACCAAATGACTTTCTTTGCTGATTATGCTCTGCTGTTGTTTTTTAAGATTGTGGCTTGCTTGTAGAATATATTGGTTTGACTTTTTATCTAGCAGGTATATTGCAGAGTGCGAGATTCTTACCGTACTGGTAACAGTATGGACAATCAGATTCAATAATTTTTTTAGATTATGGATCCGTGCCATCTCTCTGGCTGCTTGGCGTAAGGTTTCCTGATAGCGGCGTTGTTCATGAAGCAGCCTGCGTTCGGCTTTACGGTCAAGGTAGATGTAAATAAATGGGCCAACCGTAGCGGAGATCGCCATCACAGCAGCTAATAAAATCCACCAATTTGACCCATAAGTCTGGACCAGGTAGTCGTGATATTTAACTGCAACTGCAAAGGGTACTCCGATTATCAATGTGTATACTGCCATGAAGATGCCGGTTCTGGTGATGGCAACCGTAAGGTCCATTAAGCGGTATTTTATAATCGCATAGGCAAATAAGCTTGTGTAGATTATCAGCAGGAAATCGTGGGGTATTGGTTCTCTGCCGAAATAAGCAGCGCCAAAGTGGAGAAATCCGCTTAGAACACCAAAGATTGATGAGATTAGTATGAACCTTAATTGGTTTCTGTAATAACCTTTTGCAGTTCTCAACGGGTAAAGTATTGCCCAAAAATATAGTATAAATATCAACGAGAAGGCCAAGATGAAATATTTAAAGAGTGACCCCGGTATTACTGAGAAATGAGGAGCAAAGCGGTTTACTCCCTTAATAAAGAGCGGGCTAAAGCTGATAAAGAGGAACGGAACGGAAAGAAAATATGCAATAGTTAATATAACACTATCTATTTTTAGCCTCTTTTCTTTTACAGCGCTGAGCATAAAATGCACCCAAACCGGAGCAGTAAAAATTGCCGGTAAATAGGTTAAACGGCCGAAAAATAATGCCTCTTCTGTGCTTCTCGCTATAGACAGAGCAAAAGGGAATAACGACCAAAGGCCTATCAGGGAGCTGGCCATTGCAAAGACCTTACATTTTCTATCCCAGCGCCGCCTGATAAAAACAAAAATACCGAGCGAGAGACAAAATGACGCTGCGATTAGTGATGAAACGGAATAGATATTCATCTTTTTATTGATTGCTTAATTTTCTCGACCATCTCTTGATCAACTAATCTATGACCCCAGTAAAAATTAGATACATCAAAACCGTGCTTAATACCCAGGTTTCTTATCTCCTCAATCTTAGCAGCTGTTATATTTCCTCTTCCAAAACTAAACTTTTCATACCTTTTTTCTAAAGAGAGGATAATGGATTCCGCGAAGCAACCGTAAATAGTATCCGCTGCCGGTAGTCCGATATCAATAGGGAATCTAATCGGTGTAGGTGATTTCGTTAAGCCGCCGGAGAAAACTAAGATATCCTCGCGGTTAGTTTCTGAATATGAGATATTCTTAGGGTAGCCAACGTCACAGATTATCGCCCCGGGCTTAAACCAGTCAATTTGCAGGATTGAGGAAGTAGCGCTTGCAGCAGCAATAATAATATCAGCGTCCTTAACTGCCTTTTCATTATCAATTGTAGTTATAATTTTTGCCTTATGTTTTTTAGATAGTTCTTTTTCCAGACGCTTGAGGTTTGATTTTGTTCTGCCGGTTATAGTGAGCTGCTTGACTTTGTTTACTAGAACCCTGGCACAACCGCTTCCGATATCACCCGTACCGCCGATTATAGCTACTTTTGCCGCTCCAAGATCAATTTCTAAAAGCATACTTGCTTTTACCACTCCGTCAATGACCATTGCGGCGGTAAAGGTGTTGCCGCTTGTAACAGGTACATCGACCTCTTCTGTTATCTGGATTCCGATTCTCTCTGCTACTATCGAGGTAAAACCGCCTAAACTGACTACTCCAACTCCGTGCTTCTCGGCAATCTTGCAGCCTCTGACTACCTTAGAAAATATTGACCAGATGTCTCTTTCCATCATATCCGGAATGAATGTAGCCACAATAAAGCAGCCATTAACCGATTGTCCGGTTTTAGATTTAAAATCAAGGATATCATAGAGTTTAAAGGTGGGTGTAATATTGAAGAGCTGTCCGATGAATTCCCTTGAAGGCATTTTAAAGTTAGGGTTTAACATCTTCAGGCATTGATCCAGATGGTTAAAATTATATAGATGCCCGATAATGCCGAAGCCGGCTATTTTATCCGTATCTCCTTTTCGATAACTGGCATATTTTGTTGAAATCAAACGGCGTTCTACAGAACTCAGTATTGCTTCAAAATTAAGGGTGAGCATCTGCTTAACGTAAGAATCGGCAAACTCGGTAATTGCCGGGATGCCTACTTTTAAATCAACATTTACATCTACCTGGGTACCTTGCGGATGTTTGGAGAATCTCCACTCTCCTTTAAATAGGCTTAAATCTCCTCCGATGGCTTTAAATGTGATATAGTTTTCTTTAAGTACGAGAGTATCTTCTTCGGTCCAGCTGATTGGTATATGATTGATCTCTACGCGCCACTTACTGAATAACTTACGCTTTGATTTCTTTAGGATCGTTACTTCTTTTACAGAAGGCACAAATTTCGGGAAGTCTTTTATTTTCGTGATTAAACGGATTACCTTCCATTTTTCTGCGGGCAGAATACGCGAGACCTTTATGTTGATTAAGCCTTTATCCGGCATGGATCATCTCCTCTATTCTATTTTTTACTTCAAAGATCCCCTCTTGTAAGGTTATATCGTCTATTACATCCTCGAACTCTTTTGATAAAAACTTCGGCTTTCCTATTTTTACTTTTATGCGTACAAATCCCCTGAATATAGCCCCTTTTGAAAGGACATCATATCCTCCCAGGATTGCGCAAGGCACAATCGGCCTGCCTGTTTTAATTGCTAATAGCGCTGCACCTCTCCTGAATTCTCTTAGCTTACCGTCTTCAGAACGCCTCCCCTCCGGGAATATACCGATAAATTTATTTTTCATTAGTAAATCAATCGCTCTTTTTGATGCCTCACCCGTAGGAAGAGTTCGCGTAATCGCCATTAACCATCTCAACCAGGGGTAGCTAAAAAGAGACCTCATCGTTATCCAGTAGATCTTTCTTGGTATCGCAGCCCCCAACCAGCACAGGGTCAAGATAGCTGCTATGATTGGCAACTACTATAAAGTTGGTTTTTATAGGTAAGTTCTCCAGCCCTTCTACCTTAAACCTGAAGATCAACTTTAATATTACTATAACTATAGGTCTCGCTATATAATACAGCATTTTCCCTTAAGCTATATAACGTTAAATTAATTACTTGTGCGAATTAGACTCAAGGTTATAGGCGACCTTTTCCTTAATCCAGCTCTCAATGTGTTTCTTCTGGAATCTCCAGTCTGTCCCGATTTTAAAAGCAGGAATCTTGCCTTCGCGGGCATACCTGTGGACAGTGAGCGGATGCAGGTTAAGGTAGTCAGCAACCTCCTTGGTAGTCCAAATCTCTTTGTTATCTCTGTTCATATTGCCTCACTCCTTGTTTATATCTAGATAAATTACATATATACTAGTAAAACTAAGGCTTGTCAAGACATATCTAGACATACAATAAAAACACCTGATCCCTAAAAAGGAACCAGGTGTAATTTAGCGTTTTTAATATACTCTATTCTATTGTAGCTAGGGTATCTCCGGGTTTAACAGTGTCACCCTCCTGGAAGAGAGCCTCTGTAACTGTTCCAGAGCAAGGACTTGGAAGGTTAAAAGTAGCCTTGTCTGTTGCCAATTCTACCAAGTCGTCCTTCTCGTTCACCTTTTCTCCCACCTTAAAGTACCAAAAGGATAGTGTTGCTTTTTCAATTCCTTCGCCTAATTCAGGTAAAATTACCTTCGTCATCTCTTCGCCTCCTCCATTAATAAAGACGTCTTTACTCCCAAAGCAAAAGCGTCTTTACTGTCAAAGCTAAGCCTGCCTGCCGGCAGGCAGGGGTGTACCCCGAACTCACTTCTTAAACTACTTTTTGCATCTTCCAGGTTTATTTCCCTACCTGATTCTTTTTCCAGGCAGGTCACCTCTGCGTCTAATCCGCATGGCTTAATCAGCTTAAAATTTGCTAAATCCTCGGATTTAATATTGATACTTATTCCATGATAGGTTATCCAATTTTTGATCGCTATGCCAATAGAGGCTATTTTTTTATCGCCAACCCAAACTCCTGTAAGGCCCAGGCGTCTCTGTGCTTTTAAATCAAAATCTGCCATAAAACTAATAATTATCTCTTCTAATTTCCTAAGAAACCAATAGATATCTCTTTTAAGATAGTTAAGGTTAAATACCGGATAGATCGTAATTTGCCCGGGGCCGTGATAGGTTACATCTCCTCCTCTTTCAACTTCAAAAGTTCGTACTTCTTTAAGTCTTAACTCTTCATCAGAAAGTAAAATGTTTTTTCTACTTGCGCTTCTTCCTAAGGTAATTACAGGATAATGTTGGCAAAGTATTAAAGCTGAATCAATATAACCGTATTTCACAGCTTTAAAGACCTCTTTTTGAAAATACCAGGCAGGTTTATATCTAATTAAACCAAGGTCAAATATTTTACAATTCATGATTAGTGTTTTAGTGCTTCTTCGATTGATTCAGATAATGTAGGATGTGCAAAGATAGTATCTTTGATTTGAGAAGTTTTTAAATGCGTAGATACCGCTAAGGCTAATACGGCGATCAACTCCGTTGCTTTAGGGCCGATTATTGAAGCGCCTAATATCTGATCAGTCTTGTTATTGGAAATTATTTTAACAAAACCATCAGTTTCATCATGTATGTGCGCCATCCCGGATGCCATGAAATCAAATTTACTTATCTTGATATCTATGGCGTTGCTCTTTGCTTCATCTTCACTTAGGCCTACACTGGCAATCTCAGGATCTGTAAAAATGCAGTTTGGTATACAAGTATTGTTTGCTTGTTTAGCACTATCAGGATGAGCAATATTCTCTGCAGCTATCGTTCCCTGGTAAGAAGCGTAATGGGCAAGCATAGTTTTTCCGGTGCAATCTCCGGCAGCGTAAATATTCTCTATGCTGGTTTTTAAGTATTCGTCGACGATAATCTTGCC
>JBDRMO010000021.1:0-42937 GCA_043812095.1 Candidatus Omnitrophota bacterium
CTGCCCATTTCGCTTACCTTAAGATTTGCGAAAGTTGCGTAAACAATTGCAGTTTCTGCATTATACCTAAAATAAAAGGCAGGTTTCAGAGTCTCGATATAGATTCGGTGCTTAGGAAAGTTGATGGTTTTAATAAGAAAGGGATATCGGAATTAAATATCATTGGTCAGGACATTACGGGTTTTGGTATGGATTTATATAATCGGCCGCGGTTATCTTCGCTCTTAAGGGAGATACTCAATAAAGCTCCTGATATCGGATGGATCAGGCTTCTTTACTTGTATCCCAGCCGTATCAGTGACGAACTACTGGAGTTGATTAGGTTAGAAGCGAAACTTTGTAAATATATTGATTTGCCTATACAGCATATAAACCCACGCATACTCAGATTGATGAACCGGGATACAAAAAAGGAAGAGATCCTTAGGTTGATTGAGAAGATCAGAAGATTGGTTCCCAACGTGGCCTTGCGTACTTCTATCATCGCAGGGTTTCCTTCGGAGACAGATAAGGAGTTTAAGGAGCTGTTGAGATTTTTACAAGAGGTGAAATTTGAAAGGTTAGGAGCATTTATCTATTCTAGAGAAGAGAATACCCCTGCTTATGATTTTAAAAATCAGCTTCCCGAGAAAACAAAAATAGAACGCTTTAATGCAATTATGTCCCTGCAGAGGGAAATATCAACTGAGGTCAACAAGAGGATGATTGGGCAGAGTATCGATGTGCTGATTGATCAGGCAAAAAAAGGTTCATATCTGGGTCGTACTCAATATGATGCTCCGGAAGTAGACGGCTTGGTCTATGTGCGCTCAAAACAGAAGTTAGAGGCCGGGGATATTGTAAAAGTAAAAATAAATGATACTTTAGAATATGACCTAGTAGGGGAGGCAATTGATAAATGAACATTGCTAATAAAATAACTGTATTAAGAATTATCCTGACGTTCGTATTTATGTTTTTTCTATTTGTTCACGGGCCCTGGGCAAAGATTACAAGTTTAGCTATTTTTGTCTTTGCTGCTTTATCTGATTTTCTTGACGGAATGATTGCCAAGAAGAAAAATATGGTTACGGATTTCGGAAGGTTGATGGATCCGATCGCAGATAAAATTTTAGTCTTGGCGGCCTTTGCCGCTTTTGTTCAGATGCAGTTAATCGATGCTTGGATGTTTGTGATCATCGTCTCCCGCGAGATATTGATTACATCACTAAGATTATTTGCGCTTAATAAAGGGAAAGTGTTATCAGCTGCCAGAGTCGGAAAACATAAAACTTTTTCGCAGATGGCGGTTATCTTCTCTATCCTAAGTTTTATTGTCACAAAAGAAGTAATGCTTGCCTATTTTACCTGGAATCCCTCCTGGGAGAAAATATTCCGTCAAGGTATATACATACTGATGTTGTTTACTGTGGGGCTTACCCTCTATTCAGGCATAGCTTATCTTTGGGAGAACCGTAAGATAATTGCCAGATTCTAGTTGTTTAATTAATGAATCTTTACCGTCAATTCATTAAAACAATAAGTACTTTTTTTTATCTCGGATACCTGCCTTGGGTGCCTGGTACTTTTGGGAGCCTGGGAGGAGTTTTATTATTTTATCTATTTAAAGATAGCAGGGTTGCCTATGGTTTAGTTACCGGATTGGTAATCATTTTGGGATTTTTATTCTCCGGAGAAGCGGAGAAAATATTTAAAGCCAAGGACCATAAATGTATCGTCATAGATGAAGTCAGCGGTATGCTCTTGAGTCTTTTGTTTTTACCTTACGATATCCGGCTGGTGATTGCCGCTTTCTTAATATTTCGTATACTTGATATCTTTAAGCCGTATCCGGCGGGAAGGCTCGAGAATTTGAAAGCAGGTCTGGGTGTGATGAGCGATGATATTGTGGCAGGAATTTATACCAATATTATTCTTCAGGTACTTGTAAGGCTAGCTTCTTGTAAGGCTTCGTAGAGAGGGCCTTTTGGCGTAAGTGTACTTTTAAAGAGTGTAACTTTTGTAACCTCCCATCCTAAGTATCTTCCCGAAAAAACATTACTCAATTTATTAAGGTCTTGGATGAGTTGTTCACGTCGGTGAGGCGTACGTACCCTACCGATTGTAATATGGGTTGAGAAATTTCTCTTTTCTTTAGCGATACCGATTCCGGCAATCTTTTCTTCCAGATCTTCGGCTAACTTTTTAATTTCTTGATCTCCTTTATCAATTCCTACCCAGATTACTCTGGGAGATTGCACTCTGGGGAATACGCCCAGAGTTGAAAGATTGGTCCTGAAGCCGTTTCTATCCTTTGCAACTTCCTGAATTATTTGATTTATCCGCTTTAGTTTTATTTCGTCGATCTCTCCGAGAAATTTCAGGGTTAAATGGATATTTTCCGGATTAACCCACTTCACATCCGCTTCGCTAGCCTTTAATTGCTCCTGTATCTTTGTCAGCTCTTGCTTAATCTCTTTAGGTAGCTCTATAGCAATAAATGTTCTCATTATTGCATTCAACACCTAACAACTAAACTAGTATCTTTACCCTTACCTAACCACAAGTTACTATAGCTGCCCTTTTAGCAGGCTTAATGCCTTGAGGGCGGATTGTTTTCTGATTGAGTTTCGCCTACCTTTAAAATGTAACCTTCTACAGGTGGTTTTAGTTTTGCTAGCTATGGCGATAAAGACGGTTCCCACTGGCTTAGCAGGGGTACCGCCGGTTGGTCCGGCAATACCGGTGATTCCGATTCCAAAGTCTGTTTTAGCGAGCTTGCGAATATTCTGCGCCAAATTAACCGCTACCGGCTCAGAGACTGCGCCATTTTTCCTAATCAATCTATCGGGAACTTTTAGGATTGATTTTTTGGCTTTATTGCTGTAACAGACCACACCCAGTATGAAATATTGAGAACTGCCGCTATGGTCGGTAAGTAGTTTTGATAATAACCCACCAGTACAGGATTCGGCTACGGAAACGCTGCGTTGGCTTTTAATCAGCTTTCTATGTAGTTTTAGCATAACAATTATTATAAGCACTTTTAATTATATTGACAAGATAAGATTTTATGCTATAATTATTTCAATTAATCTTCGGGGTAGGGTGTGATTCCCGACCGGCGGTTAAGCCCGCGAGTCCCGATATTCCGGGGCAGATCTGGTGAAATTCCAGAGCCGATGGTTCCCTCGCGTAAAACAGATAATATCTGCTACGCGTCGGGATCCCGAGTGTCAAGCGATTGAGAAATTAGACACGAGGGAAGAGTCCAGAAGAGAGAAGATTAAAATTATTTTACCCGAAGGTTATATTCGGGTTCTTTATTTTATAGAGGAAAAGTTATGTTTAACAGCATTCCGGAAATTTTAGAAGACTTAAAAAATGGCAGGATGGTTATCGTGGTAGATGACCAGGATCGCGAAAATGAAGGCGATCTGGTGATGGCAGCTTCCTTTGCCGGGCCTGAAGATATAAATTTCATGGCTAAGTTTGCCCGCGGCCTTATATGTGTGCCTATGGAGGAAAATAGACTAAAGGATTTAGATCTGGAGCCTATGCTTAAAGATAGGGCTCAGCTTTCCAAGGAGGATCCTTTTGGTACTGCCTGGATGATCTCAGTAGATGCATCTTCGGGTATCACAACCGGAATATCCGCATACGACCGTGCCCGTACCATAGAGGTTCTAATAAGTCCAAAGATGAAGCGGGAAGATTTAATCAGGCCGGGACATATTTTTCCTTTAAAGGCAAGGTCCGGCGGGGTACTGGTAAGGGCGGGGCATACTGAGGCAGCGATTGACTTTATGAGATTAGCCGGTTTGTATCCTGCAGGAGTAATCTGTGAGATTATGAATGATGATGGGACAATGGCGCGTCTACCTCAACTTCTAGAGTTTGCTAAGCACCATAATCTGAAGATTTGTTCTATTGCAGACTTGATTAAATATCGTAGGAGTTCCGAGAAGTTAATCGAGAGGGTCACGGAGACAAAGCTCCCTACAGAATTCGGTACATACAAGTTGATCCTTTACCGGGATCTGATCAGCAGAAAAGTCCATTCAGCACTTGTGCTAGGTAAAATGGACCCAAGCGGAGTGCTTGTACGTGTACACTCAGAATGTCTGACCGGAGATGTATTCGGGTCTTTACGCTGTGACTGTGGCAGGCAGTTCAATATGGCGATGCAGATTATCGGAAAAGAAAAAAAAGGCGTAATCCTATATATGAATCAGGAAGGGCGCGGCATCGGCTTAGTAGATAAGATTAGGGCCTATAACTTACAGGATCAGGGTTTAGATACGGTTGAGGCAAATGAGGCCTTAGGGCATGCAGCTGATCTTAGGGATTATGGGATCGGAGCGCAGATGCTGGTAGATTTAGGCATTAAATACATCAGGCTGCTGACAAATAATCCCCGTAAGATCGTGGGATTAGAGGGTTATGGTCTAAGTGTTATTGAGAGAGTGCCCCTAGAGATTGAACCTACCTCTTTGAATTACCAGTATCTTAAAACAAAAAAAGAAAAGTTAGGACACGATTTAAGTATTGAATAAAACATTGCGAAAGGAGGAACAAATGGTAAAGATATTAGAAGGAAACCTGATTGCTAAAGGTAAGAAATTCGGGATCATTGCTTCGCGTTTTAACGAGTCGATTACTAAAGAGCTCATCTCCGGCTGTATTGACACTTTAGTGAGGCACGGGGCAGAGGAGAAGGATCTGGTAGTTACCTGGGTGCCCGGAGCGTTTGAAATACCGTTAATCGCTCAAAAGATCGCGAAGTCTCGTACTCATGATGCGGTAGTGTGTCTAGGTACAGTAATTCGTGGCTCTACCCCGCATTTTGATTATATTGCTGCCGAGGTTTCCAAAGGCATAGCTAAGGTTTCACAGGACACCGGGATACCTGTAGTCTTTGGAGTAATTACTGCTGATACTATTGAGCAGGCAATTGAACGTGCAGGCTCAAAGGAAGGTAATAAAGGCCGCGACGCAGCACTTTCGGCGATCGAAATGGCAAATCTATTAACCCAGATAAAATAACTTAGATAAACAATGCGTAAAAGAACACGTGCCAGGGAATTTGCTCTACAGATTCTTTATCAGATCGATATTACCCGCGAGCAGCTTGATCCATCTTTAGATAATTTCTGGCAGGCGCATAGCGACGATAATATCGATCAGGAGTTGAAAAGCTTTGCTGATAGCCTGGTGCATGGCGTAATAGATAACCTAGAAGCAATTGATAGTAATATTTCAAAACATGCGACTAACTGGCAGCTTAAACGAATGGCAGTCGTGGATAGAAATATACTCCGGATGAGCGGTTATGAATTGATCTTCCGAGACGATATCCCTCCCAAGGCTTCGATCAACGAAGCAGTAGAGCTTGCCAAGAAATACTCAGGCATTGACGCCGGTAAATTTGTGAATGCCATATTAGACAAGATTAAGATAGAGAAAAACAAGTGAAATTTGCCGATCTGCATCTACATACCACTTTTTCAGACGGTTCTTATACGCCTGAAGCTTTAGTTTCAGAGGCAGCCAGGGTTGGCCTTTCTGCAATCGCTATCGTTGATCATGATACAGTTGAGGGCATAGCGCCTGCTTTAGAGGCAGCTAAAACAGCAGAGCTGGAGGTTCTCTCCGGCATAGAACTTACTGCAGAGTATAACAACAGCGAAGTTCATATACTCGGGTATCTTATTGATTTTAATAATCAAGAGTTGATTAATAAATTAGATACCATAAAGGAAAACAGAGTTAAACGCATCTATAAAATAGTAGAAAAGCTAAAAAAAGATATGGATGTTAGCTTGAGGCCCGAGTCGGTATTCGCGATTTCAGGAGAGGGCACTGTGGGGAGGCTTCATGTGGCCAGGGCGATGCTTAAGGAGGGCATTATCGGTTCTCTCTCTGAGGCATTTCAGAAATATATCGGAGATAAGTGTCCTGCCTATGTGGCAGGTTTTAAATTGTCCCCTGCGCAAGCAATAGAACTAATCAAGAAAATGGAAGGTGTTCCTGTTTTAGCTCATCCTTATACGATTCGCGACGATCAGATTATCCTGAAATTCATCGAATACGGGCTAATGGGCTTAGAGGTATATTATCCTGAGCATTCGCAGGGGATGGTGAATTATTATCTTAACCTTGTAAAAAAATACAGCTTACTGGCCACCGGAGGCTCTGATTGTCATGGTACAGCTAAACCGCAGATAAAGATTGGTTCGACTAAGATTCCCTATGAGTTGGTAGAACGATTAAAGATCGCTAAAGATAAATTACGATGAAAAGAAACCACGAGTATTTCATGAATCTGGCGATGCAGTTAGCGCTTAAGGCAAAAGGAGAAACTTTACCTAATCCAATGGTCGGTTCGCTGGTAGTAAAAAGAGGAAGGATCCTGGGGAGGGGGTTTCATAAAAAAGCCGGTACAGCGCACGCAGAGATCGTAGCTTTAGATCAGGCTGGAGAGAGGTCTAAGGGGGCGACTTTGTATACAACTTTGGAGCCCTGTAGCCACTTTGGTAAAACCGGACCATGCGTAGACAGAATAGTAAAGAGCGGAGTAAAAGAGGTGATCGTGGGGATGGTTGATCCTAATCCTTTAAATAACAGAAGAGGAATAAATATACTTAAGCAAAATAAAATAAAGGTAAAAGTTGGATTATTAGAAGAGCAGCTAAAAAGAATGAATGAGGTTTTTATTAAATACATTACTAAGAAAATGCCTTTTTTAACCGTTAAGGTTGCTGAATCATTAGACGGCAAGATTGCTACCAGATCGGGAGATTCTAAGTGGATTACTTCTGATAAAGCGTTGAATTTCTCTCATCGTATGCGTCGGAATTATGATGCGATTATGGTCGGTGTTAATACGGTATTACGTGATAACCCCAGGTTGAATGCCTGGTTTTCTAAAAAACAACCGATAAAGGTAATTGTAGACAGTGAATTAAGTACGCCTCGAGATGCCAGCATATTTTCCGGTAATAGCCCAGTGATAATTATTACTTTGCGTTCCGGAACCGGGCAAGAGACGGAAAATAGGGGGATTTTAGCGCAAAGAGCAAAGATTCTAGAGATCAAAGAAAAAGCAGGGCAGATTAATCTTAAGGAGATGATGAAGAAACTCGGCCGGGAGGGAATTACTAGTTGTCTGGTTGAAGGTGGAGGTACTCTCATTGGCTCTCTTTTTGACGAAGGGTTGGTCGATAAAGTTATATTTTTTGTTAGTCCGAAAATTATCGGAGGAAGGGATGCGATAGGCTCAGTAATGGGTAAAGGTATTAATCGAATAGACAAAGCGATCAAATTAAAAGATACCAGATTAAAACGCATAGGAGAGGATTTTTTATTCGAGGGTTATGTTTAATGAAGACACAACTTACGTCCTTCGACTTCGCTCAGGACGTAATCCTGAGTCTATCGAAGGATTACGGAATTTAAGATGACGTAAGTTGTATGTCTGAATTAACCCCCACACCAATTGGTATGTAGCGAAACATATACTCCCAATTGGTGTGGGGGTAAGTTCACAGACGCTGATAGGCAGTTTGAATTAATAACGCTATAGCTTACATCGCAGGATCTGCGATGTAAGCTATCTGTTCACTTATGTTTAGCGGAATTGTCGAAGAATTAGGTGAGATTAGAGCTGTTTCAAGGCGTAATAATATTACCCTGATCAAGATAAAGGCAAAGGAGATCCCGCGCGATTCGAAAATCGGAGATAGCGTTTCTGTAAATGGGGCCTGTCTTACGTTGGTAGAGAAGAAGGATGACCTAGTCGCTTTTGAGGCTATGCCTGAGACGATGAGGATCACAAATTTAGGCTTTCTAAAGGTTGGAGATAAAGTTAACCTTGAACGTAGCTTAAAATTAGGAGATAGGCTATCCGGCCATTTTGTCTTGGGGCACGTTGATTGCATGGGAGCTATCCGAAGAAAGATGTATCTGTCCGGTAATCTCTGTTTTGAAATAGCCGTACCGGCGCAATTTTTAAAGTACGTACTAATTAAAGGTTCTATAGCTGTAGATGGAATAAGCCTGACCGTTACAAAAAAGCTATCCAATAGTTTTAATATTTACATCATTCCTCATACCCTTAAAAATACAACATTGGGTTTTAAGGGGCCTTCTGATAAAGTCAATATCGAATTTGATATTCTGCTCAAAAAACCGTAGCTTTAAGTAGAGCAAATCGTTGCTAAGCGGATAATTTTTTGTTATACTATTAGGCTAGATTAAGGGATTTGTGATGGGGCGTGGCTCATCCCATTTCGTGGGATTTCCTGCCTGACGGCAGGCAGGCGCCACGGAGACAAAAAAATTATCGGGGCGTGGCTCAGTTTGGCTAGAGCGCAACGTTCGGGACGTTGAGGTCGACAGTTCAAGTCTGTCCGCCCCGACCAATAATAGTTTGTGGAGGTGATTATGCGGAAGGCAAGAAAGCAAAAATGGCAAAAGCCGAAGCTGTTTGTGTTATTCAGGAGCGATAGTCAGGAAAAAGTTCTGGCTAGCTGTAAGTCAACAGTGCGAGCAGCGGGTGGCGGCGGTGGGTTCTGGTGGGGAGCGTGTGAATGGACGGAGTGGTCCTGCGATAATAGCTGTTCTACAGTAAGCAGTTCGTAACCCTATCTTTTAAACTGCATATCTCCTGGTGCAGATTTTAACTAACCGCCTAGAATGAGTTTAAATATAGCAGTAAACAACTATCTTGAATTGAAGAAGACAGCTGCGTTGCCTCGCCTGCCACTTGAGGGTAGTATTGACTTGACTTTTCGCTGCAATAATAATTGCCGCCATTGTTGGTTGCGCCTCCCGCCGGATTCAGAAGAAGAAAAAGAAGAGCTCTCATTTGAAGAGATAAAGAAAATAGTTGATCAGGCAAGAATGATGGGCTGCCGTAAATGGTCTATCTCAGGCGGTGAACCGATGCTCAGGCCGGATTTCCCTAAAATCTTTGAGTATCTTACCGACAATATCAACTCTTACTCCATTAATACTAACGGCACTTTAATTACGCCCAAAATAGCAAAACTTATGGCAAGGAAAGGAATTAAGATGGTTGCTCTGTATGGTGCAACCAAAGATGTTCATGACCATATTACCCGCAACCCCGGTTCATTTGAGGCAACTATGCGTGGATTCCAATATTTAAAAGAAGCAGGCGCTGGTTTTACGGTCCAGCTTATCCCGATGAAAGATAATTATTATCAATTCAAAGATATGATTCAGCTGGCTGAATCCTTAAGTAAACATTATAGGGTAGGTGCTGCCTGGCTTCATCTTTCGGACTGTTTAGATAAGGAAAGAAATATGGAAATAATCCGCCAAAGGCTGACACCCAAAGAAGTAGTTGAGCTGGATAAGCCGGATTTATCTTTTGAAGAGAGGGTTGGGGAAAATTCAGGCTGCTACAAAGCAAATAAAAGCGGTTATTTATTTGCTTCCTGTATAGATCTAAGGCGCGATTTTCACATTGACCCTTACGGGAAAATGACTTTTTGTTGTTTAATAAAGGAGCCGTCTTTTCGTTATGATTTAAGAAAGGGAAGTTTCCAAGAGGCCTGGGAAGATTTTATTCCTTCTTTAGCCAAAAAAATTAAAGTGACAAAAGAATACAAAAAGCATTGCGGTGCTTGTGAGCTGCGTAAAGATTGCCGTTGGTGTCCGGTCTATGGTTATCTTGAGCATAGGAAATTTGACGCTAAGGTTGACTATCTTTGTGCTGTGGCTAAGAAAAATAGAGAGTTTAAAGATAATTGGGGGAAAAACC
Source organism: Candidatus Omnitrophota bacterium (assembly GCA_043812095.1). Lineage (GTDB taxonomy): Bacteria > Omnitrophota > Gorgyraeia > Gygaellales > Profunditerraquicolaceae > JAHIZC01. Next base: position 9,770 of record JBDRMO010000021.1, read on the forward strand.
ACAGGCGTTATTTTAGTATAGCTGATAGCACTGTTCAGCTAGATTCAGATCTGCCTATCACAAAAAATACCTTTCATCCTAAATTTAGGCATTTTGAAGTAGATGGTCCGGGAGAAGACAACATTAGCATTAGGCATCATTTTTATCTGCCTGACTTAGAGGACAAGGATTTAGGTAAAGAAGTTTACCGCAAAGCCCCCTGGGCTATATATAAAAAAAATGGCTCTTGGATTTATTTGGGAATTTCCTCTGAACGGAAAAATAAAGGTTTGCGTCAGATAGCGGTTTTTAACTCTGATCATACGCGCGCAGAAATTTATAATGATAAAGAGGCGGCGTTTCTTGGAGGAAATCTACAATCTTTAACGCTGTTTCCCACTGACCAGATATTATTAGCACGTATTTTAGCAGATAGGCAGGGTTGTTATATACATTCCTGCGGAGTAAATTTTCAGGGTAAGGGTCTGATTTTTGCCGGCCATTCCGAAGCAGGAAAATCTACTATAGCAACTATGTTAAAAGGCAGGGCTGAAATACTCTGTGACGATCGCATCATTATACGTAAGAAGCCCGATGGCTTTAAGATCTATGGTACCTGGAGCCACGGTGATGTCCCGGATGTATCGGTAGGTTCCGCTCCGTTAAATGCAATTTTGTTTTTGGAAAAGTCACAAGATAATAAGCTTATACCTTTAGCTGACAAAAAAGAAATAACCAAAAAGCTTTTGGCCTGTTTGATAAAACCATTTGTTACAGCTGACTGGTGGGAGAAGACACTTTCTCTTACGGAAAGAGTTATAGAAAAAATACCTTGCTATAGGCTTCATTTTGATAAGAGTGGAAGAATAGTGGAGTTGTTGGAAGAAAAGTTACTCATTGATTAAAAGGCCAGAGGAGGCGTAATATGTCCAAGAAAAAATGGGTAAAGCCAATGTTAATATTGTTGGTGAGGGGTAGATCCGAAGAGATAGTACTGGCGACCTGTAAGGGGTCGACGGCATTTGGGCCAAGTACACCAACAGGAGGGGCCTGTGCGGCGCTTCCGTTGCCGGGGTGTGGATCTTGCAATTTTAAGGCGCCATCATAATCATTTACGTACATTTTGATAGGCGAGAAGTTCAGAGAGAGAAGTGCAAATAACATAAGTTATATTAAAGAATGCACAAAGCATATATATACATGGCAGGGACCTGTTATCCTCATGTTGCCGATGTTGATCTTATTCGTACTTACCTAAAAAATAACAATTGGGCGCTATCAAAGAAAATAAAACAAGCCAACCTTATTATTATAACTACCTGTGCCTTTAGCGAAGAAGCAGAAGGTAAATCGTTTGAGGCTATCAAGAGAGTCCAGAAGGAGAAAAATAAAGCTGCACGGGTAATAGTAACCGGTTGCCTTCCTTCTATTAATAATCTTAAGCTTAGAAGCGTATTTGACGGGGTTATAATAAGTGCAAATTCTCTTCGGGAATTTAATGGTTTATTAAATGCAAAGTCAATGATAGGGGATGTTAAATATACTGGTTCGCCCCGTTACTTGAAAAGAAATAGAAATGGAACATATAGACTGAGAATCGGGTGGGGCTGCAGTGGAAAATGTTCTTACTGCGCGGTGAAATTTGTATTTGGTAAACCGTACAGTAGGTCGATTTCAGACATCCTGATAGAGTTTAATATTGCCTGTGCCAAAGGTTATAGAAAATTTATTCTTGTTGCTAATGATGCTGGCAGCTATGGCGAAGATCTAGGCACTTCGCTTCCCTGCCTTCTTCGCGAACTTTGTCGGAGGAACCGAGATTGTAAGTTTTTATTATCTCATCTGACTCCTAGCAAGCTAAAAGAAATGTTGCCGTCCTTAAAGGCATTAGTCCGTTCGGGTAAGATTTGTCAAATGAATGTACCCGTAGAATCCGGTAGTAATAGAATAATACGTCTGATGAATAGATCTTATACTGTTGATGATTTTAAATATTGCATAGAGAAGTTAACGGGCTACAATTCAAATCTCCGACTACTTACGGACGTTATGGTCGGTTTTCCATCAGAAACAGAACAAGATTTTTTAGAAACCAGCAAACTTGTAGAATGGTTAGGCAGAAACAACGTAGTTTTTCACAATTTGTCTTATTCTCCAAGGCCAAATACAGAGGCCAGTAAATTACCCGGTCAAATCGATCAGATAACTAAGAGTGTTCGCCTAAAAAAGATAGCAAGGTTAAGTGAAATTAGCTACTTGTTAAGAAATAAAGGATTATTTGGGAAGATAAAGAGAAAAAGAATATTCTAATGATCTGTTAATTATAGTTAAGTAAGGTGTGATATAAATAAGAGACTCGAAAGTTAAGAGTAAATAAAAAAATGACAAGAGGATCTTACGTTAAAAAAGAGAGGATAGAAAGAACTCTTTTCTGGAAAGATAAAAAGCCCCTTTTATGCCGATTGGATATGGAACTTACCGAGCGTTGCAATAACAACTGTATTCATTGCTGTATTAATTTACCGGCTGATGATTTAAAAGCTAAAGAGAGAGAATTAGCCGGTGAAAAGATAAAGAATATTTTAGAAGAGGCTGTTTCGTTAGATTGTATGTCGGTAAGGTTTACCGGAGGTGAGCCTCTTTTAAGAGAGGATTTCCAAGATTTATATCTATTTGCCAGAAAAAAGGGCTTAAAGGTGCTAATCTTTACCAACGCAACTCTCATAACCCCTCAAATAATTGATTTATTTTCGCGAGTCCCTCCTTTAGAAAAGATAGAGGTTACTGTATACGGGATGAAGCAAGATTCGTATGAAACAGTAACGCGGATACCCGGATCATTTGAAGCTGCATGGAGGGGGATAAATCTTTTGATGGAAAAGAAAATTCCTTTTGTTGTCAAGGGTGCGTTACTACCATGCAATAAAGATGAGATTGATGGGTTTGAGTCCTGGGCTAAAAAGATTCCCTGGATGGATGGCAAGCCCCCGGGGTATTCTATGTTTTTAGATCTACGTTGCCGCAGAGACGGTAATAAAAACGAGAGCATCAAAAAGCTGAGAGTTACTCCGCAGGAGGGGCTAGAAGTCCTCACGCGTAAAAAAAACAGTTATATCAAAGGAATGAAGGAATTTTGCTCTAAATTTATGTATCCTCCGGGAGAAAATATCTTCTCTTGCGGTGCCGGCTGTGTAGGTTGCGTTGATGCCTATGGAAATTTTCAGGCCTGCTTGATGTTGAGGCATCCGGATACTGTCTATGATCTTAAAAAAGGCTCTCTTAATAATGCCCTCACTAATTTTTTACCTAAATTAAGAGGGATCAAATCAAGTAATGTTGATTATTTAAATAGATGTGCCAGATGCTTCTTAAAAGGTCTCTGTGAGCAGTGTCCGGCAAAGAGCTGGATGGAACATGGTACCTTAGATACACCGGTTGAGTATTTATGCGAGGTTGCGCATACTCAGGCAAGGTTTTTAGGGTTGCTCAAAGAAAATGAGATGGCTTGGGAGATAGATCATTGGCAAGGGAGAATAAGAAAGTTTTTGAATACTAATTAGGAGGGAATATCTATGGATACAAAGATTAATCTTGGTAATGTCTATATTCCATCTGAGAATATAGTTGCAAGAGAGGTTCAGGGAGAATTTATTATTATCCCAATCACCTCCGGTATCGCGGACATGGAGGATGAACTCTTTAGCTTAAATGAAACTGGAAAGGCAGTATGGAAGAAATTAGACGGAAAGAGAACGCTCGCTGATGTTATCAAGGATTTATTCTCTGAATTTGAGGTTTCTCATGATCAGCTTAAAAAAGATGTATTAGGAATTATCAGAGAAATTCTCGATCGGAAAATGATAGTTGAGGTTAAGAAGGCTTAAATCATATTATCCTATGGTAGAAAATGAACTCACTATTTCAAACGCAGTTTTAATTGATCTGATGAAGGATGCGGCTAGCAAAGGAAGTTCCTTTAAATTCCAGGTAAAAGGCTTCAGCATGTTGCCATTTATCAGGGATAATGATGTGCTTACAATCTCTCCTTTTTCGCCGTTTTCTAACAACCTTGGGAATTCAGTTGCGTTTATCCATCCTAAAACAGAAAGTTTGATTATCCATAGGTTAATTGCTAAGCATAATAATTCTTATATTGTAAAAGGAGATAATATCCCTACACCAGACGGGTTAATTAGTAGAAAAGATATAGTAGGCTTTGTGTCGGGCATAGAGAGAAAAGGTAAAAAAGTCTTATTTGGTTTCGGTCCGGAACGCTTTCTGATAGTTTTACTAAGCCGTATAAATATCTTTTTCTTGCTTATTTCTGTACACAGGTTTATGCGCCAAACTTTAAGGAGATTTTCCGGATGAGTGAGCCTTTTTCTTCCCAAATTCCTTTACCTGAATTTGGCCTCTGGAAGAAGATGCAAGATAAAAGGAACCTTGTGTCTTTCGATTTAGAAATTACTGCACGCTGTAATCAGCATTGTCGGCACTGCTATATTAATTTAGCTGCGGGTGACAGACAGGCAAAAGAAAAAGAGTTGTCTTTGTGCAAAATCAAAACAATAGTTGATCAGGCGATAGATTTAGGGGCATTATGGTGTCTTGTTACCGGAGGAGAACCGTTATTAAGAGAAGATTTTTTTGATATCTATCTTTATTTAAAAAAGAGTGGGCTTTTGATTTCAGTTTTCACCAATGCAACTTTAATTACAGAACAACATATACGGTTTTTCAGGAAATATCCACCGAGGGATATCGAAGTGACAGTCTATGGCGTTACTAAAGAGACATATGAGCGGGTGACTAGGAAAACTGGTTCTTTTGATGCTTTTATGCGCGGACTTAATTTGCTGCTTAAGAATGGAATTAAAGTTCGTTTTAAGGCAATGGCCCTGCGCTCAAACGTCCATGAGTTAGAGGAAATTGCTAGTTTCTGCAGGGAAAGGACAAAGGATTATTTTCGTTTTGATCCGTTTTTGCATTTACGTTTTGATGGAAACGCAAAGCGTAACCAGGAGATAAAATCAGAACGGCTTTTAGCAGAAGAAATCGTAGCGATTGAGCGGGCTGATAGTGAGCGTTTTAATGCTTTGGAAAAAGGATGCGATAAGTTGATTATGCCTGAAGCCGAACATATCAATTGCAATCACCTTTTTCATTGCGGCACGGGGAACGGAAGTTTTACGGTAAGTTATGATGGTTTTTTCCGGCTCTGCTCTTCGCTCGGGCATCCGGCGTGTATTTATGACCTTAAAAACGGTAATTTAAGTGAGGCATGGGAAAATTTTTCTTTAAAGGTTCGCGATATGCGTTCCGACAAAAATGAGTTTTTGGATAAATGCAGAAAGTGTCCGATTATCAATCTTTGTATCTGGTGTCCGGCGCATGCCCATTTAGAAACCGGAGAATTAGATCAGCCAGTAGATTATTTCTGTAAAGTAGCTCAAGCCCGCGAGAAAATGCTTAATTCCTTTATCCAATAATTTATGGTAGAATTAATATTATTCTTATATGATTACCTATGAAAAAACAGGTGCATGTTTATTATTCCGGCAGAGTTCAGGGAGTGGGTTTTAGGTTCACTGCGGAAAATACAGCTGTTGAATTAGGCGTTACCGGATGGGTGAAGAATTTACGTGACGGCAGAGTGGAAGTAGTCGCTGAAGCAGAGGAGCAGATTTTAGAGGATTTTTTAGAAAGGATTCAAGTAAATTTCTCTGAGTATATCATTGACACTGATCTTCAATGGCAGGTAACAGCAGGAAAATTTAAAAAATTCCAAATTAATTTTTGATGAGTAAAGATATAAAGAAAATGATTGATGATCTGAAGGATGAAATTAGGCAGCATGATTACTTGTACTATGTATTAAGTCAGCCGAAAATATCCGATAAAGAATATGATCTCTTACTCAGGCAGCTGGTGAGTTTAGAAAATAAACATCCGGAGTTTAAATCTGATGATTCTCCGAGTGTCAGAGTGAGCGGGGGCATCTTAGAGGGATTCAGAACAGTGCGACATAAACAGAGTATGCTCTCTTTAGATAATACCTATAATTTTGAGGAGTTAAGCGATTGGGAGAGGCGCGTAGAAAAAGGATTAAAGTCACAGGGGAAGATAGAGTATATTGCAGAGCTAAAGATGGACGGGGTAAGTGCCAATTTAACTTATAAGCAAGGGAAGTTATCTATTGCTGCTACCAGGGGAGATGGTCAAAGCGGAGAGGATGTCACCGGTAATATTAAGACAATTCGCGCTATCCCTTTAATTTTATTGGGTAAAGGGATTCCGGATTTTATTGAAATCCGGGGAGAAGTCTATATGGATAAAAATGAATTCAAAAGCCTGAATAAAGAACGACAAAGGGCAGGTGAACTTCTATTCGCTAATCCCCGTAATGCTGCCAGCGGAACTCTAAAAGTTCTTGATAGTAGTATAGTTGCAAAGAGAAAACTTAAGTTCTTTGCACATTCTTTAGGTGAGCGTAAGGGAGTAGAGTTTTTTAATCATGATGAATTCTTGAAGAAGTTAAAAGAATGGGGCGTTCCGGTTAATGCCAATACCAGAGTTTTTAAGACGCTTGATCAAGTAATCGGGTATTGTAAAAACTGGTATGAGAAAAGAGAAAAATTGAACTATGAAATAGACGGGGTGGTGATTAAAGTTAATGTTATCCGGCAGCAAGAGAGATTAGGCTTCACGATGAAGAGCCCGCGTTGGGCAATAGCTTATAAATTTCCCGCGCATCAAGCGACCACCGAGGTTTTAAACATTGATCTAAACGTCGGTAGAACAGGCGTAATTACTCCCAGGGCGCAACTTAAAGCGGTTGAATGCGCAGGAGTAATAATCAAGCATGCAACCTTGCATAATTTTGATGAAATAAAGCGTCTGAATATAAAAATAGGCGATAGGGTTTTGATCGAGAGAGCCGGAGATGTAATCCCTAAGATTGTCAAGGTATTGGAGAGTCGAGGGGGTAGCAGCGTTTCGATACCTAAGCGTTGTCCGGTATGCCTCAAAGAAGTTGTAAAGGAGAAAGAAAGAGATGTGGCTTACAGATGTATAAATCCATGCTGTCCGGCCCAGATCGAACGGGGGTTATTACATTTTGCCAGCCGTAGCGCTATGGATATAGAAGGTATGGGTGAATCTGTAGTTAGCCAGCTGGTAGAGTTGAAAATAGTAAAGAATATCGCAGATATTTATAAATTAGCAGCAAAAGATCTGTTAAAACTAGATTTTTTTAAAGATAAGAAAGTCCATAATCTACTTTCTGCGATTCAGAGAAGTAAGGTTAGGCCATTATCGCATCTGATCTATGGCCTAGGTATTCGTCACGTAGGCGAGAAAGCCGCTTATGTTTTAGCCAGGCAGTTTAGAACCCTGGATAATCTAGCGCAAGCTAAACTGGAAGAACTCTGCAATATATATGAAGTCGGGCCGGTAGTGGCAGAATCGATAGTAGATTATTTTGCCCAGGCAGAGACTAGGAAAATAATTGCAGAACTTAAGAAAGCAGCGCTAAATTTTAAAGAAGAGTTTTCTAAAAGTAAGACTACGGCCTTGATTGGTAAGAGCGTGGCGTTTACCGGAGAACTTAAAGATCATAGTCGTGCGCAAGCTCAAAAATTAGTGCGTGAGGCCGGAGGTAATCCTATTTCGAACGTGAGTAAGGATACAGACTTTGTAGTGCTAGGAGAGAATCCCGGTTCAAAATACATTAAAGCACAAAATTTGGGAGTAGAGATTATTAACGAGGAAAAATTTAAGGAGTTGATTAGATGAAAATGAAAACAGTTTATCCGTTATTTATTTTTTTATTGATTTTTTCATCGATTGGCTGTGAGGCTTTTACGCGTAAGTTTACCCGTAAACCCAAGAAGAAAGATCAAGCTGCCATAGAGGTTGTCTTAGAACCCGAAGTGTATACCGAGTTTGATATGACTCAAGAAGAATTGTATCGTAGGTATTTTACATTCTGGAAATCATGGCAGGTAGAGCTAACTGTATCGCTAGAAGAGGGAAGAAGCAAAAAGAAAAAGATGGATTGTGCAGAGGAAGCGATCAAGAATCTGATTAATTTAAGAGCGTTATTAGATGAAGAGAAGAAAATGCAACTGGACGGATACATCAATCAAATAAAAAAGTTGAGTGATAAAATATCTCAAGATTCTTATGGCGCGGATAATGCGGCAAATGCCAAAGTCTCAGAGCGGATTAAAAGAGAGATATTAAGAGAGTTTTCTTACAACAAGGTAAAGGATAGGCTGGTATGATATTGGAAGCAGTAAGTGTAGGAGCAATGCAGGTGAATTGTTATATATTGGCTTCTACTTTTGGCTCATCCGCTATAATCATCGATCCCGGAGACCAGGCGGATAAGATCCAGCGGGTTTTAGATAAACATAAGCTAAAACCCGCCTTAATTATAAATACCCACGGGCATTATGACCATATTGGTTGTGATAATAAGTTTGCTGTCCCCGTATATATACACCGGGAAGATTTAGCTTTATTGAAAGACCCGGAGCTTAATCTTTCCAGTTTATTCAGTCTGGATTATCAAGTTAAATCCAGGATAAAAACATTAAAGCATGAAGATATTATCGAGTTGGATGATATACGGTTGAAAGTTCTACATATCCCGGGGCATACTCCGGGAGGCATCACTTTGCTGATGCAGAAGCCCAAAGAGAACATTGCTTTTACCGGGGATACTCTATTTTTTCAGGGGATTGGCAGGTCTGATTTTACAGGGGGAGACGGGGAACTATTGATAAAGTCTATTAAAGAGAAACTAATGGTTTTACCCGAAGATACGGTGATTTATCCCGGACACGGGCCCAGTTCTACGATCGGCAGAGAGAAAAGAAGCAATTCTTTCGTGAACTAAAATGAGGGAACTTATCGATACTTTCCTTAATTATTTAAACGTTGAAAGAGGATTGGCTAAGAATACAATAATTTCTTACCGGGAGGACCTGAATCATTACATAGATTTTTTGAATAGGTTGCATATTGATGCTTTGTCTAAAACGACCAAGGCAGAGATTACCGATTTTATGCTCTCACAGAAGGATAAGGGGATCTCCGCTAATTCGGTTGCTAGGCGTTTAGCTGCTATCAGGATGTTTCACAGATTTTTGGTCAGAGAGAGGATTTTAAAGATTGATCCCACTAACCTAATAGAATCCCCCAAGCTATGGAAAAAAATACCGGATACACTTTCTCTTAATGAAGTCGAGAAATTACTTGCTCAGCCTAATGTCAGGGAAAAACAGGGCTCCAGGGATAGAGCGGTATTAGAGACTTTGTATGCTACGGGGATGCGTGTGTCAGAGGCAGTAAATCTTAAGTTGGATAATCTTAATCTCGATGTAGGATTCCTGCGCTGCATCGGTAAGGGTAATAAAGAGCGGGTTATACCGTTAGGCAGTAAAGCCATAATCAGCCTGAAAAGATATCTAGAGATAAGCAGACCATATCTGTTGAATCCTAAAGGAAAGCGTAAGGATGCGACTAAAAGGAGATCCGATTATCTCTTTCTCAATCGTTTCGGTAAGAGTATATCACGCCAGTCATTATGGAAGTTGATCAGGCAATACGCCAGGAGCGCAAGGATTAAGAAATCTATAAAGCCACACATATTAAGGCATTCTTTTGCTACTCATTTATTAGAACGGGGAGCGGATCTACGTTCTGTCCAGGAGATGCTCGGGCATTCCAATATTTCTACAACACAGATTTACACCCATATAAACAAGGATAGACTGAAATCAGTGCATAGAGAGTTTCACCCCAGGCCTTAGTGATGAAAGAAAATTTAAAAAGATTGCCCGATAAGATTCAGGAGTTGATAGGCTTAGCCAGAGACCTTGCAGAGCGTATGAATATCCATGCTTATCTAGTCGGCGGTTTCGTAAGGGATTTGATAATCGGCGTTAATAATCTTGATTTAGATATAGTAGTCGAAGGTGACGGGGTCGCTTTTGCACAAGAACTCGCTAAGATCCTAAGAGCAAAGCTTGTTCGCCATAGAAGATTCCGTACAGCTACGGTGATGATCAATCCTGATTTGAAGATTGACGTGGCAAGTGCTAGGAAAGAATTTTATCCGTCGCCGGCAGATTTACCGGTAGTGAGGTCCGCTAGCTTAAAGGATGACCATTTCAGGCGCGATTTTACGATAAATGCAATGGCAATAAGTATCAGCGGAGGAAATTTCGGTAAACTGATAGATGCTTTCGGCGGCAAGGTTGATTTACGTAATAAACGGGTGCGCTTTCTGCATGATTTAAGTTTTGTTGATGACCCTACTAGGATACTTAGGGCAATTCGATTCGAACAGAGGTTTAATTTTAAGATTGAACCAAGAACTATGAAATATTTGAAGCAGGCAGTTAGGCTGAAGATGTTGAATAAGGTTGAGCCGCAAAGAATACGCGATGAATTAATTCTATTATTAAAAGAAAAACATCCGATTAAAGAGATATGGCGTATGCAGGAATTGACCGGATTTGATTTTATAGCACCAGCGTTATCGCTGGGTAAAAATACGCGTAAACTTCTTGGCGCTATTGAAAAGATAACTTTGTCTCATAGCAGGGTCGAGCCTTGGCTAATATATTTTATGGGATTGATTGATTCTCTAAACTTGCAGCAAACCGAAAAGGTATGCGATAAATTCGCTTTTACTAAGCAAAATGCTAAAAAAATTATATCTTCCAAAAAGATTAACCGTAAATTTATTCTCAGTCTGGGCAAAAAAGGACTTCAGCCGTCGATGATTTATTCGCTTTTGTCGCCGTTATCTTATGAGGCAATTCTCCTGCTGAAGGCAAAATATAACCAAGGCATAGTCCGGCAGAATATCGAAGATTTTTTAGAGACTTACAGGCATCTGAGTTTAGGTGTGAATGGGCATGATTTGCAGGAATTGGGTATCAGGCCGGGACCGGATTATCAGAAAATTTTAAAGAAAGTATTTAAAGCTAAGCTTAATGGGTTGGTTAGAGATAAGGATGCTCAGCTCAGGTTGATAAGAAAGATTGCTAAATTGTAATGAATGCTGGTTGATTATGATAAGGAGCTGATATAGATGTCGAGAAAAGAGAAGGTCACCGAGGCAATTAGAAAAGAAATCAGTATAATCATACATGATGAATTAAAAGATCCGCGAATAGGTTTTGTTACTATCACCCGGGTGGAAATGGCACAGGATCTTAGGGCGGCGAAGATTTTTTTCAGCGTATTGGGTAAGGAAAAGGAACGGAAGAAAACTAAAGAAGCACTAGAGAGTGCGGTGGGTTTTATCCGTAGGTTAATTGCGCAGAGGATCAGCCTAAGGTTCTCCCCGGAGATTTTTTTCAGAGAGGATAGATCAAGCGAGTATAGCATTAAAATCCAGCAGGTTCTGGATAAAATAAAGGAGCAAGATGAGTCTAGAAAAGGCAATAAGCTGCATCAGAAAGAATAAAAGATTTCTCATCACCGCCCATATTGGGTTAGAGGGCGACGCATTAGGCGCGGAGTTAGCGTTTTATAATCTGCTTAAAAAACTAGGTAAACAGGCGGTTATTGTTAACCAGGATGCTTTGCCGTACAGCTACGATTTTCTACCCGGCATAAATGTGATTAGGCAGTACAGGAAGAAATTTGTGAATGATATCAAGTTTGACTGTTTTGCTGTACTGGATTGCGCTGATCTAAATAGAGCCGGAAGGGTAGATAAGCTCAATATAGATAATAAACCCATTTTAAATATAGATCACCATATCAGTAATCAGCGATTTGGAAAGATAAACTGGATAGAGCCCAATGCATCTTCTTGTTCGGAGATGATTTATAAATTGTATAAAAAGATGCGAGTTCCTTTAGATAAAGAAAGCGCTATATGTTTATATGTAGGGATACTTACCGATACCGGTTCATTTCATTATTCCAATACCAATAGCTCTACCCATCAGGCAGCGGCGGAACTTCTTAGCTGCGGAGTAGACGCTCCAGCGATTTATCGAAAGGTCTATGAGAGCATACCTTTTCAAGACCTGAGGTCATTAAGTATGATACTGCCTACGATTAAATGTGAAGCAGGAGGGAGGATCGCCTGGTTTCAGTTGAAACAGGATATATTGAAAAACAAAAAGCCATTTTTTGACCTTTCTGAGCGCCTCTTAAGCTTCGGCCGTTCGATCAAAGATATCGAAGTGGTAGCATTATTTCGGAGCAATTTTGGAGCGAGAAATTCGGTAAGAGTTAACCTAAGGTCACAGGGGAAAATCGATGTCAATAAGATTGCCGCCCGTTTTGGAGGAGGCGGCCATAAGACCGCAAGTGGTATCAGTATTAAGGGCGAGATTGATGCAGTGAGCAAGAAAGTATTAACTGAAATTAGAAAACAGCTGAGAAGAAGAAAGTAAGAATTTATTTTTCTAAGGCCTTACTAGTAGTATAATAAAAGAAACTAAGAGGAGACAGTCATGGGGAAAAGTATTTTAGTCGTTGACGATGAGTTAAAAATCAGAGAGTTGTTTTATGACCTCTTCTCGGTAAAAGGATATAAAATAATTACTGCCTCAGGAGGGCAAGAGGGGATTGAAACACTTAAATCAGCAAAAGTAGATTTGGTATTGTTAGATATTAAAATGCCGCAATTAAGCGGTATCGATACTTTAAAGCTGATGAGAGAGATTAATCCTACTGTAAAAATCATCATGCTTACTGCTCTTGAGGATCCGGAATTAGATAGAGAGGCCAGGTATAACGGCGCAACCGGCCTGATGAGAAAATCCTGGGGGATTGCCGCGATTTCAAAAATAGTAAATTCTGTGCTTGACGAAAATTTAGAGGAATCTCATGAGGAGAAGAAGCGTATCTTGATCGTTGATGATGATGGTGAAATCTGTACTTTACTCGGGGATTTTTTGAAGAGAAAGGGTTTTAGTCCGATTATTACTAGAAGCGGGGAAGAGGCTTTAGAAAAGGTGAAAAGCGAGCATCCGGTAATCGTGCTTTTAGATATGCATATGCCCGGCATGGACGGTCTGATGGCCTTAAAGAAGATCAGAGAGGCTAACGCGGCAACCGGTGTAATCGTTATCACCGGTTCGGCAGATGAAAGCATTTCACTTGAGGCAATGAAGTTAGGCGTCTATGATTACCTGATCAAGCCGGTTAACTTGGATTATCTGTTATTTTCTCTGATCAGTAAAATCATCCTGAGGAGCGCATAAAATATGGTAGCACTTATCGGTTTATTGGCTGTTATTCTTTTATCCGTTGTAGTTATCAGAATCGGCGCAATCGCCTTAGAACTTACCGGACTTTCTCCGGAGATAGCTTCTTTTCAGGCCCAATCGGCATTTTCCGGAGTAGGATTTACTACTGCGGAATCGGAAGCAATCGTCACTCATCCTGTAAGAAGGCGCATTATCCGTATACTTATCCTTTTCGGCAGCGCGGGGGTCACTACTTCGATTGCAACCCTGGTTTTGACTTTCGTCGGAGAAAAGGGAAGAGATATGTTGGTTAGGGGGGCGCAGTTAATCTCCGGAGTATTGATCATTTATCTGATTGCGCGCTCAAAGCATATATATGTATTGATGAGGAAAATAATCAAAAAAGCTCTGGAAAAATGGACGGCCCTGAGGATTTTTGATTATGAGCAGATATTAGGTTTTAATGAAGGTTATATCATTTCAAGGATTACTGTTAGAAGCGACAGTTGGTTAGTCGATAGGAAGTTAAGCGAATTAAGATTAGATAAAGAAGGAGTACTGATTTTGGCAATTTACCGCAAGGTAAACAAAAAAGAGACTTTTATCGGTGGGCCTACCGGAGATACAGAGATTAAAGCAAAGGATGTCCTCATCTGTTACTCGCGTCAGGATATCAGTAAGTCTCTTGCCAGAAATTCCGATGAAGTATTTAAAAAGAGAACTTAACCTTTTAGACGTTTTTTGTATAGCTTCCGGAGCAATGATCAGCTCCGGGTTATTTATTTTACCGGGTTTGGCTTTTGCTAAGGCAGGGCCGGCGGTAATCGTATCTTACCTGCTCTCCGCTGTTTTATGTATTCCCACTTTATTGAGTACTGCTGAATTAACTACCGCTATGCCGCGTGCAGGAGGAGACTACGTCTATATTATGAAAGGTTTTGGTCCTGTGATTGGGACAATGGCAGGTTTCAGCAGCTGGTTTTCGCTGAGTTTAAAGGCGGCATTTGCACTTATCGGGGTGGGCGCGTATTTGACTTTAGTAACTAATTTGTCCCTAAATACTATTGCTTTATTTTGTTGCTTATTTTTTATCCTGTTGAATTTAATCGGAGTAAAGGAAGCCGGAAGGTTCCAGGTTATATTGGTTATCGGCCTGTTAGTAGTACTTTTTACTTATGTAGTATTAGGTTTAAAAGCAGTCAACCCTGCAAACTTCCGTCCGTTTTTTTCAGAAAAAGTAGACTCCGTGTTTACCACGGCCAGTTTTGTTTTTATCTCTTATGGCGGTTTAACTAAAGTAGCGGCTTTAGCTGAAGAAGTAAAGAATCCCGGCAGGAATTTACCTTTAGGGATGTTTCTTTCCTTGTTAATCGTAACTCTTATATATGGTTTAGTGATTTTTGTGACCGTGGGAGTTTTGGATCCTCAAAATCTACGGACTACACTTACTCCCATATCTGACGGAGCGGGAGCATTCGGCGGCGATCTGTTAAAGATAATCGTTAGTATCGGGGCTTTCTTAGCATTCATTTCAACAGCTAACGCAGGGATTATGGCCGCTTCCCGATATCCTCTGGGGATGAGCAGGGACAAGTTGCTGCCTCGTCTTTTCCAGAAAATAAGCCCGACATTTAAGACTCCTTACATCGCTATCCTTTTTACCGGTCTGTTTATGGTAGCGGTTATTCTCCTATTAAGATTAGAACTATTAGTCAAGGTCGCATCCAGTATTCTCATCGTATTGTTTTTATTGGCAAACCTGACTTTGATTCTATTCAGGGAGAGTAAGATCTTAAGTTACCGGCCGAAGTTCCATGCCCCGCTTTATCCTTATCTGCAAGTTTTAGGCATATTCGGAGGGTTATTTCTTCTAATTGAAATGGGATCTTTTATATTATTTTTAACAATTGTGTTTCTCTTATTAGGATTAGCCTGGTATAAGATCTATGTGCAGAAAAGGGTCTCTGTAGATTCAGCCTTGATATATGCTCTGGAGAAATTAATATCGAAGGATAAAGACCTAACCTCAGATACTATTCTGGTTGAATTAAAGGATATTGTCGTGCGCAGGGACGAATTAATAGAAGATAAATTCCATAGACTCATTGAGCAAGGACAGGTTTTGGATATCGAGGGGCCGGTAAAGTTTGAAGATTTCTTTAAGCAATGCTCTGAATTTTTGAGTAAGGAATTAAAAAAGGAGCCGGGGATATTATTTCAAAAGCTCATAGAAAGAGAGAATGATACAAGTACTGTAATCAGAAAAGGCCTGGCAATTCCGCATATAATTTTACAGGGTGGGAATATCTTTAAAATACTTTTAGTCAGAGCGAAGACGGGGATTATTTTTCCCAATGATCAGATTGTGCATACTGCTTTTGTTCTCGTAGGTTCTCCTGATCAGAGGAACTTACATTTAAAGGTGCTCGCTGCCATAGCTCAGATTACTCAGGATGCTGAATTTGACAAAAAGTGGCTCAGTGCTGCTAATCTGAATGAATTAAAAAATATAGTGCTTTTAGCAGAGCGGCAGAGGGAGACGCATTCTTAATTTCTTGGAAGGATACAATGCAGAAGAAGATCTATTATCATCATACTGATTGCGGAGGCGTAGTTTACTACGGAAAATATCTGGAATTACTCGAAGAAGCCCGGACTGAATTTCTGGCAGAGAAAGGGGTTCTGATAAAAAAACTGGCGGATCAGGGTATATTGTTTGTAGTTGTCCGGCAGGAGATAGAATATAAAATGCCTGCTTTTTACGGCGATACCATTGAGATCGATACGCGGATCAGCGGTGCTTCTAGGGCGAGTATGGAGTTTACCTATTTACTGAAGAATCAGCATGATAAGATAATTGCGAAAGCGAAAACAGTTCTTGCCTGTGTAGATAAGAATTTAAAACCTAACCCCATTCCGGCAGCAATCCGCAGTAAAATTTCCTAATCTTTATAAAGGAGGCAAGATGGATTTTATCGAGACAGTAAAAGTAAGGAGAAGTGTCAGGGATTATACTGATAAAGCAATCCCCGGGGAAGCCCTCCGGAAGTTAGTGGATGCGGCAAGATTTGCTCCTACAGCAAGAGGGGTTGAGCCGTGGGAGTTTATTATTATAACCGAAACTGTTCTCTTGAGGCAATTAGGAGATTTAGCTGAAAATGGAAGGTTTCTATCTGATGCTGCGGCTTGCATAGCGGTATTTTGTAAGGATACCAAGTATTACTTAGAGGATGGTTGTGCGGCAACTCAGAATATACTCTTGAGCGCAACTGCTTTGGGCATCGGATCGTGCTGGGTGGCCGGTGACAAGAAGCCGTATTGCAGTCAGGTTGGCGTTATTTTAAACGTTCCTCTGGGTTATAAACTTGTAAGTCTTATATCCTTAGGTTACCCTGTTCCTGAAGATGCCTTTAAGATTAAGGATAAAAGGAAATTAGATGATCTAATCCATTGGGAGGGGTTCTAAGTTAGAGAAATGCTATGGGTGCGCAGATAAAGGATAATCTAAACTCTTTGATTTTCTTAAGCCGGGCAGGATGCCTGCTGCCTTCACTGATAGGGCTAAATTTTTTCTTTGGTTGGATTTTCTTTGGATTTGCCGCCTGGTTATTAATTGAGGCAGTATTAATTTTATTATTTTTTCTATATTCCTATTTTATCATGCGCAGGATTGCTTCTGCATCAGGGCAGAAGGATGATGTAATAGACGTAGAAGGCCGGGTAGTAGATGACAAACAGGGATCGGAATAAATTTTATTGACTTATAATGATTTTATGTTAACATGGCCACAAGTACAAAAAATAATTTCTTAATAAAAATAGGATAAAAAGGAGAAATTCAAATGGGTAACTTTGATTTATTGTTGTTGGCGCCGGTCGGCTCCATAATCGCATTGTTATTTGCCGCCTATCTTGCCTTCTGGATCCTTTCCAAGGATCAGGGAACTCCGATCATGAAGGAGATTGCTCAGGCAGTTAAAGTCGGAGCAAAGGCTTATCTAAAGAGGCAGTACGCGGTAGTATCAATATTCTTCATCGTAGTTTTTATCCTGTTATTAGTTCTGGCATTAAAAAAATATTTAGTTATTTTTGTCCCGTTTGCTTTCCTCACCGGTGGTTTCTTCTCCGGCCTTGCCGGGTTTATCGGAATGAGTATCGCAACCCAATCCTCTAACCGTACAACCGCAGCTGCAATGAAGAGCCTGAATTCCGGATTGCGCGTAGCTTTCTCAAGCGGAGCTGTAATGGGTTTGGTAGTAGTGGGTTTAGGGCTTTTGGATCTGAGTATTTGGTATTATTTTCTTGATTGGTATTATTCCGGTCACGCTATACCTGTGGGAACAGATAAAATTACGGCAATTACATCGACAATGCTTTGTTTTGGTATGGGTGCCAGTTCCCAGGCATTATTTGCCAGGGTAGGTGGAGGTATTTTTACCAAAGCAGCTGATGTCGGAGCAGATTTGGTAGGAAAGGTTGAGGCAGGAATTCCCGAGGATGATCCGCGTAATCCGGCAGTTATTGCAGATAATGTAGGTGATAATGTCGGTGACGTAGCAGGTATGGGCGCTGATCTTTACGAGTCTTATGTGGGTTCGATAGTGGCTACTGCGGCTTTGGGTGTTGCTGCTGGTTTGGGAGTGGCAGGCGTAACCGTTCCCATGGTTATGGCTGCGGTAGGAGTTATCTGCTCTATATTAGGTACTTTTTTTGTTAGAAGCAGCGAAGAAGCAAAGCAAAATGTTTTATTGGCCGCGCTCAGAAAAGGGATCTTTGTCAGCGCGATATTAGTTGCGGTAACTTCATATTTTTTAGTTAAATTTACATTAGGCTTGGAGAACATGGGAGTTTATTGGTCGGTGCTTTCCGGCTTGATTGCAGGAGTCTTGATCGGGTTATCCACAGAATATTACACTTCCAGCAACTTTAAGCCTACGCGTTCTGTTGCAGATGCATCTTTAACCGGTCCGGCTACGGTTATTATCAGCGGTATGTCCGTAGGAATGATGTCGACTTTTTTCCCGGTGATTATTATCGGGATAGCGATTCTAGCCAGCTTTTTTCTTTCCGGAGGAGCATCTAATTTCGAGGCCGGCCTTTATGGCGTGGGTATCTCTGCGGTAGGGTTATTATCAACATTAGGCATAACTTTGGCCACAGATGCCTATGGGCCGGTGGCTGATAATGCCGGCGGCAATGCCCAAATGGCAAATTTACCTCCGGAGGTCAGGAAAAGAACCGATGCTTTAGATGCACTGGGGAATACTACTGCTGCTACGGGTAAGGGCTTTGCTATAGGGTCTGCTGCTTTGACGTCTTTGGCTTTGATCGCCGCTTATAGAGAGCAGGTTGCTTTATACGGTAAAGAGATGACTTTAAGCCTGATGAATCCCAATATCTTGGTAGGGTTATTTATCGGCGGAATGCTCCCGTTTCTTTTTTCCTCTATGACCATGCGTGCAGTAGGCAGGGCAGCAGGTAAAATCGTAGTAGAAGTACGCAGGCAATTTAAAGAAATAGTCGGGCTTATGGAAGGCAAGGCAAAGCCTGATTATGCCCGCTGTGTAAACATTGCTACCTCGGCAGCACAAAAAGAGATGATTCTGCCTTCCTTAACCGCTATTATTGCCCCTATTGCGGTTGGTTTGCTTATAGGAGTAGAGGCAACAGTAGGACTTTTAACAGGTACATTGGTATGCGGATTTGTTCTGGCAATAATGATGGCTAATTCCGGAGGGGCCTGGGATAATGCCAAGAAATATATTGAGGAAGGCAATCTCGGAGGAAAGGGATCTTTTGCTCATAAGGCCAGCGTGGTAGGGGATACTGTCGGAGACCCATTTAAAGATACTGCGGGCCCGAGTATCAACATTTTGATTAAACTCATGTCTATGGTCTCTATTGTTTTTACCTCTTTTGTCATCTCTAATACCCTCTTTAAATAACGCCGTTAATAATTGCAATGAAAAGAATATTTATATTCTTAATTCTTTTCGCTTTACAGGCGAATATATGTTATGGATTAAATTGGAAGTATCTGCATGAAGAAGCGGGTAGAAGAGACTTACCATACGCATTAGCATCGATACAAAATAACCCCGACAACATAGATAGTTTATATATTCTCGGTCTGGTCTATCTGAATGAACATAAAGATCAAGAAGCAGGCCAGATTTTTAATCGGATATTAAATTTAGACCCTGATGTCAAAGAGGCGCAATGGGGTGTAGCCGAAGTTCTACGCAGAGGACATGATTTAGAGAAAGCAGAAGCAATTTTAAATGAACTGATAGTTTCAAATCCTGAATTTTCTCCGGCTCATATTAGTCTTGCCTATATTAAGTATATCAAGATGGATTTTGACAAATCAGTAAAGCTTGCTTATAAGGTAGTCAGGCAGGGAGGGGATAATGTCGATCTTAGTAATTATATAAGAGCTTATTTATTAGTTGCCGGAGCTAAGGGAATGATTGCGCATTACGGCGGACCGCTTTCTAAGGCAGTAAACGGAACCGCAGTTATGCCTTATCTGAGGAAAGCCGAAAGGCTACAATCAGACAATGCAGGAGTTATGTTCGGGTTAGGGAGTTTTTATCTTTTAGCTCCTGCTTTAGCCGGAGGAGACCTGGATAAAGCAGAGCAATATTACAAAAAAGCAATAGAGTTGGATCCTCTTTTTCCCGATGTCTATGTCAGGTTAGCGCAGTTTCATAAAAGAAAAGGCGATAACGGAAAATATCGTGCCTATTTAGACAATGCACTTAAGATCGATCCCGGTAATGAATTGGCTATTGATATCAAGAGTGGAACTTGTAAATTTATCTGCTTCAAAGGTAAAGAGTAAAGGAAGTAAATTATAAATCGAGTATTTTATCTGAATAAGTACTAAGGGTATTTTTATATTGATGTTTTATCAAGGAAGAATTAATTAACTTTTCTGCCTTTCCTCTCAATAAATTAATTTCATCTCTAACATAATCTAATGCTTTTGAGGTTATTATAATATTTCGTATTTTATTTAAATCTCCGCTCGTTACTGTATTTTTCACGAAAATTCTTTTGATGATTTTTTGATTTCTATTATCCGAGTGGTGATAGGCGTACCAAACCAGCAGTGTCTTTTTAGCTTCCTGCAGGTCGGTGAGAGTAGACTTTCCGATCATTTTTTCAGTTTCAAACATTCCGATAATGTCATCTTTAATCTGAAAAGCCCTGCCTAAATATAGACCGTAATTAAAAATAATATCAACTTGTTTTTTAGAAGCACCGGCTAAGATTGCCCCGATACTTAAGGGTGAGGCAAAGGTATAAGTTGCGGTTTTTAAATCGTATATTTTGTAGATTTCTTCCTTCGACATCTTTTCGATACTTTTAAGGCCGCAGAGCAGCTCGAGAAATTCTCCGCCACCGGTATAGAAGGCAGCTTCGCTGAATTTCTTTAAGGCTAATTCTTTGCGGTAGAGATTTTCCTTTACAGAAAGGAAGGCATGCACTGCCATTGCATACATAACGTCGCCTGTAACAATCGCCAGATCCTCTCCACTGAACTTGTGGTTATTCTTACCTTTTAGATACTTATTGAACATTTCGTGCATCGAAGGCTTACCTCTTCTGGTAGCCGATTTATCGATTATATCATCATGCACCAGCATAAAATCGTGCAGAAGCTCCAGGGAAATTGCGGTTCTGTAGAGGTTAGGGGCAATTCTCGGGGCAAAGCCGAGATAGCCGATTATAAGCATGGAAGGTCTTATACGTTTGCCTTTTCTTAAGATAAACTCTTTTATTGATTTAAAGAGAAGAGGGGATATCTTATTTAGGGAGTATAAGCTGTCTAGGTCAAGTATGAATCTATGAAGTTCGCTGTCAATCCTCTTTTTTATTGCCAAAAGCATAAATTATATGTTAACATAAGGCGTACGGCAATTCAAATAAAATTAAGATGATTAAAGACATTGCGCGGGCTTTAAGATTACCGTTTGTTACCGCTAGCATTCTACCCTTTATCTTCGGTTCTTTTATCGAAAGAGAAGATTTCAATGTTTTAGGTTTTATTCTAGGGTTAATCGCGGCAATTTCTGTTCACTTGAGCGCTAATCTGATTAATGACTATGCTGATTCAAAGAGCGGCGCTGACTGGCAGGATAGAAAGTTCTATAAGTTCTTTGGAGGATCAAAGCTAATCCAGGAGAAAGTGTTCTCTGAGAAATTCTATCTTCAGCTAGGTATAGCCCTAGCTTTCCTTTCATTATTTAGCGTTATTCTCTTAGCTTTAGTTTTAAGAAGTCCGTCTGTGATCATCTATTATCTGATTATTATTTTCTTAGGTTGGTCATATTCAGTTAAGCCGCTGCAACTTTCTTACAGGAGACTGGGTGAACCTGTGCTCTTCGTTTTGTTTGGTCCTGCTTTGGTTATGGGAGGGTATTTTATCCAAACAGGTGTATTTCCTGACTTGAGAAGCTTTATGCTATCATTACCTTTTGCTTTTCTGGTTACTTTGATTTTGTTTGTTAATGAAATCCCGGATTTTACTGAAGATAAAAGAGCATTTAAATTTAACTGGGTAAGCTTTGTAGGTTTAAAGCAAGCCTTCGTTATCTATTATCTGCTAGCCTTTAGTGTGTTATTAGCCGTAGTCCTAAATATCTGGCTAGGGTATTTAAGCATGCGCGTTTTATCTTGTCTGGTTTTTACCTTTTTAATAGTAAAAACCGGTAATATTTTAAAGAGGGAATTTAATCATAAGACAAAATTAATCCGCTCTTCCCAATTAACCATTGCGTTACAAATGTTGATTGGAATTATATTAATACTGGATCTATTAGTATGAAAAAAATTGTAATAATTGGAGGCGGTTTTGCCGGTTTAAGCGCAGCCCAAGCTTTGTTCAGTCAGAGAAGACAGGTTGAAGTTATATTGATAGATAAAAAACTGAATTTTAATTTTTTGCCTCTTTTGCCGGATACGATTGGTAGAAAAATAAGCACTGATTTTATGACTTATTCTATCAATGATTTAAGTAAGAGGTATAGATTCCGATTTATTAACGGGGATGTCTACACTCTTGATTTGAAGCAAAATAAAGTATTCACATCAAGGCAGGAACTTTTCTATGATTATCTACTTATTGCCAGTGGATCGGAAACTAATTTTTACGGCGATAATATTGCAATGAAAAGCGCTTATAAGCTGGATGATATCGAGGACGTAAAGAAGATCTGCCTGGGCATAGAAAAGGGGAGCTTTAATTGCTATCTTATCATCGGAGGCGGTTACACGGGCATAGAGATAGCCACGAATCTTAGAGCGCGATTGAACGGAAAATCTCGTCACGAGAAGATAGTGATTATTGAACGAGCTGCTTCGATTTTAGGGCCATTGCCCGAATGGATGAAGGCTTATGTAGGTAATAACCTTAAAATGATGGAGATTGAAGTTTTATTGAATACTTCTATTAAGAAAATTGAATCAAGAGACATTTATTTAAGTAATGGATTAACTTTTAAAAATGCTATGTTGATTTGGTCTGCCGGGGTAAAAGCCGCAAACTTTATTGATGATTTAAAAGTAGAAAAAAATCCTCAAGGAAGGATTAAGGTCGATGAGTATTTAAGATTGAACGAGGATTGTTTTGTAGCCGGAGACGCAGCCCATTTCCCTTATAAAAAATCATTTTTAAGAATGGGCATTCAATTCAGCATAATAGAGGGTAGATGCGCCGCGAATAATATAATCAGAAGCATAGGAGGTAAGAGGCTTCATAAATATAGGCCAATAGATTTAGGCTATATCGTACCAATGGCTAATAACAAGTCCTGTGGTGGAGTTCTAGGTTTAAAAATAAAAGGTTTTCTAGCTACGTTTTTTCATTATATAATGTGTATATACCGTTCTTATTCGTTTAGGTGCAAATTAGGAATAACGCGAAGCTTGATAACCGGGGGAGGTAAGAAGTGATGAATCTGGCCAGTTTAGTTTTGAGGGTTTCCTTGGGTGCTATTTTCGCAGGTCATGGGTTACAGAAGTGCTTTGGCTTGTTTGGTGGATCAGGAATTAATGGATTTAGCAAGATGCTATCCGGTATGGGTTTTACGCCGGCATTATTCTGGGCTTATCTGGCAGCGTATCTTGAATTAATAGGAGGATTATTTTTAATTTTAGGAATTCTGGTTAGGACAAGCGCTTCATTATTGCTAATTTTGATAGCTGTTGCGGCACTAAAGGTACATATAGCAAAAGGATTCTTTCTCTCGGCTGGTGGCTTTGAATATACCTTGATTATTGCGGCTGTCTGCTTTGCTTTAATCATTACGGGAGCAGGAAAGTATAGCTTTTATAATAAATTCTAATATAGTAAAACCGGTACTATGATTTGAATGCCGAGTAAATAATTATGCAAAAAATCAGGTTGTTTTTGATTATATTTTTCTCGCTGCTGTTTACGAATCTTTCCGAGTGTAAGGTTTATGCCTTGGATTCTCCCAAGTTAATATTTTTTCACTCTCCCACCTGTCATAGTTGTGTCGAGGCAAAAAATGAGATAATCCCGGTGATAGAGATGAATTTTAAGGATCAAATCGAAATAGAATACCGTAGCATCGATAATATCGAAAATTACAAATTTCTTTTAAGTCTTATAGAATCTGAAAAAAAAGAAATCAAGGCAGTTGTTCCGACATTTTATTTTAACGGGCGCTTTTTTGTAGGTAAAAAGGAAGCCGAAGAGAAGCTGGCAGATTTTATTGCTGAATCTTTGCATCTACCATATAAAGAGCGGTCTTTACCCGAAGTAAGTCTGATTGAGCGTTTTAAGACCTTCGGACCTCTGGTAATTGCGGCCGCAGGCCTAATCGACGGTGTGAATCCTTGTGCCTTTACGGTGATCGTCTTCTTCGTTTCATTCTTAGCGCTTCAGGGCTATCGAAAGCGAGACCTGGCAATTGTCTGTCCCTGTTTTATCTTAGCGGTTTTTATTACCTATTTTTTAATTGGCCTGGGGTTGTTTGGTGTGCTTTATAGCCTGCGCGGATTCTGGGTAATTGCGAGAGTCTTTAATTACTTAATTGGTGGTCTCAGTATAGTGCTGGGATGTTTAGCACTTTATGATTATTTTAAATTCAAGAAAACGCAAGAGACAGATGGACTGATTCTGCAACTTCCTTTATCGATAAAGAATAGGATACATTCTGTAATCGGAGCGCATTATAGAGGCGGACAAGTTGGAGGGCAGGGAGTAATAAAGAGGAACATCTCTAAATTAGTAGTCAGTGCATTTATTACCGGGTTTCTTGTATCAATACTAGAGGGAATCTGTACCGGCCAAACATATCTTCCTACGATAAGCTTTGTTTTAAAGACAACGCATCTTAAGATTCAGGCCTTTATTTATCTTATTTTGTATAATATAATGTTTATCGTACCTTTAGTAGCAATCTTCCTATTGGCTTTATTAGGAGTAACATCCGGGCAGTTTTCAAAATTCTTAAAGAAGAACCTCGGAACGGTAAAGATTCTCATGGCAGTTTTATTCTTTGCTTTAGGTATATTTTTAATCTGGAGGGGGTAATGAAAAAGGTTATAGGGTTTAGGTTCTGGGTTCTAGGTTTAATTATGGTTGCTTCTATATCTCCTACGGGTTGTTATGCGCAAGACTTAGTTAAAAAGCAAGGTGAGCCAGTGATTAAAGTTACTGAAGATGAGGATGCAATTGGTCCTTATTTTTGGGATTTTGGTGAAATTGAGAAGGCAGAGATAGTAGAGCATAATTTTACTATCAGCAATAATAGCGGGAAAACTTTAAAAATCGAAAGAGTTCATACTTCCTGTGGCTGTACAGCCTCTGAGGTAGGAAATGACACTCTTTTACCGGGAAAGAGCACTCAGATCAAAGTCAAATTTGATAGTAAAAGTTATTCGGGTGAGATTAAACAGTATGCATATGTTCATACAGATGACCCTGAAAATTCTCTAATCAAACTGACGATTAAGGCAAAAGTTATGAAAAAGGAGCAGGGAGAGAAATAGTATGTTTTTTCTAAAAGTAAGAATGTTCTTTTTGGTTGGAATTTTATTTGCCATATTTTATGCGGCCGTAGTTGTGATCGGCTCATATCTGGGTATTGCAAACTTCTACTTCTATTTAATATTCTCTTTTCTACTAATGTTCATTCAGTATATGATCGGGCCCAAGCTGGTTGAGATGATGATGCGGGTGAAATATATCAAGAGGGAAGAGTCGCCGAAGTTATTCGAAATGGTAGAAGAGCTCGCCGGGAGAGCGAATATGCCCGTACCTAAGATTGGCATTGCGCAGATTGGAATTCCTAATGCCTTTGCCTTTGGCAGATCTATTAGAGACGGCAGGGTTTGTGTTACTCAAGGCATTGTCAATCTACTAAATGATGATGAGCTCAGGGCAGTTTTAGGGCATGAACTTAGTCATATAAAGAACCGCGATGTTGTAACCATAACCCTGCTTTCGGTAATACCGATGATTATGTACCGTCTTGCCTGGCATTTTCTCTTTTTCGGGAGAAGTCGTAACAGAGAAGGTGGTAACACTGTTTTAATCGGTTTAGCAGCATTTATATTCTATTTTATCACCAATCTCTTGGTACTTTATGCTTCAAGGATCAGAGAGTATTTTGCAGATAGGGGATCAATTCAGTTAGGTAATTCGCCTGCAGCCATGGCTTCAAGCCTTTATAAGCTGGTATACGGTTCAGCGCGTATGGATAAGAATGCCCTAAAAGAGACAGAGGGGCTTAAGGCATTCTTTGTTAATGATCCTTCCCGCGCCTTGAATGAAATCAAAGAACTGAAGCAGCTGGATTTAGATAAAAGCGGTACCTTAGACAGTTCTGAGCTTGAGGCTGTAAGGAATAAAACGCTGGTTTTGGGCTTCCAGGATATGCTATTAGAAGCTTTAAGCACCCACCCTAATATGCTTAAAAGGATTAAGAAGCTGTCAGGGTATAGAATTTAAATTAACCTGCCAAAGAAACCATAAAAAAACATCTAAAAAAAACTTGACAAAGAAGAAATGGATGTTATACTTTTATAAAGTTTAAAGAAAGCGTTTTCAAAAGTCTTTCCAAAGCCATAAGTAAGTAACACCCAACTAACAATTAAGAAACGCCACGGATTCTTAATTGGACAGAAAATATGTCCAAAAGAGACAACGTGGTTTTTTTATTATCCGCTTACTGTACAGCTGTCTGTATATTTGTCACCCAATTTTGCCCTTTAAGCTGGGCTTTCGCAACCTCCTCCTTTTCTGACCGCTTCAAACTTCCCGCAGAGTACGGAATTATTAAAGAAGTATCTGAAGATACGTTTGCTCAAGATAAACCCACGATCATTCATATCCAAGACGCCCACTGCAACTATGAAGCCCAGAAGAATATGTCTTATCTTTTAGAGTATCTCGTAAAGCAATACGGTGTAAAGCTGATTATGGTTGAAGGCGGAAGCGGTGATGTAGGGCTTTCATTTTTAAGGGCATACGCCGATAGCGGAGAAAGAGTGAAAGTTGCCGAGAAATATCTGAAGCAGGGTAAGATTTCAGGTGAAGAGTATTTAGATATTATCTCTGATTATGACTTGCAGCTCTTTGGAATCGAGGAAGAGGGATTATATGAAGCTCATCTGGTTGCTTTTAAAACCGTAGATTCGATCAGGACAGAAAGCGCCCAATATTTAAAAGAGCTATCCAAAGTAGCAGATAAATTAAAAACATATATCTATAGTGATTCACTCAAAGAATTGGAAAAAAAAGAGAGGGATTACCAGGAGAAGACGATTACCTTAGTCGAATATTGCCAGTTCTTAAAAGATGCGGCCCTGGTTAGCGGATTAAGCCTCGATGATTATTACCATATAGCTTCTTTTGCTCAGACCGCAAAATTAGAAAAGGAAGTCGATTTCAAAGCCGCAGAAGCAGAGCGTAATATTTTCATTAAAGATTTAGCTAATTGTCTTGATGAAGAGGGTATAGAAGAGCTGCTCAGGATGAGCCAGGGCTTTAAGGAAAAAGAATTAACCCCTTACCGTTATTACTCATTTTTGAAGCAATTATCAGAGGATAAAATTACACTTTCAGAGAATTATCCGCAACTAGAGACGTATATCAGTTATATAGTGGTAAGCGGTAATATAAACAGTGCTGATGTATTGAGTCAGGTAAATAGCGTAAGCGAAAAGATAAAGGGAAATAGTTTTACTGATCAAGATGAAAAAAAACTCAGTCAGATTTCAAAGGCGATAGGCATTCTCTCTATGTTGCTTAATTTCGAACTCACTCCTGAAGATTATGATTATTTCCTCAAAAATCGCTCTGATTTTTCCACCTCCTCTTGGGTTAGTTTCATTAAGATGGAAGGTCAAAGATACGGTATATATTCCTGTCCTGGTGCTTCATCGTTGATTGATAACAACTTAGAGAAATTGGCAGAATTCTATAAATTAGGAGTTGAAAGAGAAAAGGCTTTTATCAAAAATCTGGTTAAAAGAATGAATCAATCCGGAGAAAGATCTGCGGTTCTGATTACAGGCGGTTTTCATACACCGGGTATCACAGAGATGTTAAAAGAAAAAGGATACTCCTATATAGTCGCAATGCCGGTAATTACAGAAAAAAGCGATTCAGAGGTATATTTCTCCGTATTAAGAGGAGAGAGGTAAACATGTCTAGGTTTAATAAGTTTAATCAGGAGGAGAAAATGTCAGGAGAATTTCTTAAGAGAGCATTATTTTCAAAATTATTGTTTGGCTTAATAATCAGCAGTTTTATTCTGTCGGGTTTTCCCGTACAGCTCTTTGCTAAATCAGATAAGCTAAGGCCAAAGGCGGCCAGCAGCAGCCTAGATACAGTAGGTAGCATGTTACGGGAATTAAATCAGGAAGGTTCAGCGAGCAGCGCAATAGCAGCTGCTGAAGTCCTGGTTTTGACTAATAAATTGGATCTTTTAACAGGAGCGCGTACGCGCGGCTTTAACGTAGTACACGCCGTTGAGGAAGGTGCGCAGGGAGTGATCATTAATCACTCAGAACCAAGAAAAGATTTAGAGATAGCGATGGAGAATATGTTAATCGCTGTAAGAGATCTAATCAGGAATAAGGCCGACTTCAAGAAAATTGAGCAAAAATGGGTCAATACTTTAAAGACAGAGAATCTATCTGACGATGCGATAGTGATGACAAAAGCGATGCTACTTGGATTTAGAGACTTAAAAAGACGCGATGCTAAAATAATAGAAAGCAATGCCCGTAGCTTAGTAAATACAATAATGAATCAGCGCTTAAAGAGTGTAATTGAATATAGTAATAAGTACGGGCATCCGTTTGCTCAGACTGTTCTCTGCGTAGGCGAAACAGAGCCGCAATATGATGCCAGAATGACCCAGGAAGTCTTAAGGGAAGATTTAGAGGAAATATTGAATTTAGTAAAGCATGAGGATGCCCAAAGAGTGAATTTAAGAATTGCCTATGAGCCCCGTTGGGCAATCGGGACCGGCAAAACACCTACGGCTGAAGAAATTCAGGCAACACACAGCTTCATTAAGGATACAGTCGAAGCAATATTAAGAGCAAGACTTGATGTTGATTATGGCGGGAGCTTAAGTGCAAAGAATGCAAAGGAGATTCTGGCACTGAAAGATGTTGACGGCGGATTAATCGGAGGAGCATCAAAATCTCCCAAGAATATTGAGCCGGTGATTGATGAAGCAATCCGTCAAGGAAGGATAAAAGATAAGATACTAAATATAGGTATGAATTGGAAGGCTGAAGA
The DNA here is from genome assembly GCA_043812095.1 of Candidatus Omnitrophota bacterium. Lineage (GTDB taxonomy): Bacteria > Omnitrophota > Gorgyraeia > Gygaellales > Profunditerraquicolaceae > JAHIZC01. The sequence continues at coordinate 38,768 of JBDRMO010000021.1, forward strand.
AGTAGAAACCGGCTTAGCGTCAATTGAAGATTTTGTTAAACTTTTCAAGACAAAGAATTTATCCAGAGTGCAAATTGCAATCGGCACACCTACGGTTCCAAAAGTCAAGTTAGCGATGAGTGAGTTAGAGACATATCTTGCCAAAACTCATCCTATAGCCGAGCAATTGATCAGCAGGCTTACTAAAGCGATTCGGGAACAAGACGCAACGGTACGTAATGAAGTATTGGAGGAGATCGGCCAAGTAGGCGGAGATGAGGTTAGAAAGTTTTTAGATATTTTCCTCATTCAAGATAAGGGAGCAATTAATGAAGCACAGATTGCTGCCTTAAAATCGAGATTAATCAAGAAGGTAGCTCCTCAACTATCCCCGAAACGAATAGCAATATTCGGAGACGGAGCAGTAAGCCGTTTAGCAGCCAGAAGAATTGCCGGAGGAAATTATGAAAATTTGGAATTAGTGGCTATGGTTACTAATAGCAGCGGTAAAGAATTATTTCCTTTTATGATCCGCGACAGCCATTTCGGGTCTTATCCGGTTCAGGCGAATGTAACAGGTGAGCTTTTTAAAATGGGAGAACAGGAAGAATCAGTAAGGATACTTTCTGCAAAACTATTCGATCGTCTACCTTTTGAAGCGCTAGGAGTGGATATCATTATTATAGGTGAGCGAATACAAAAACAGATAGGTAAAGAAAAGTTAACGCAACTTTCAAAATCACATAATGTGCAGGTAGTCCTTAGCAGGTCATCAGACGAGGAGTTCAGCGTTTATTTACCTACATTATCCGATATAGCCTCTTTACGCCAGCGTACCATAACCGTTCCTTCTGCTCAACATGCCGCAGTGCTATTAGGTGCCAGGGCTTTAGCCGGGCTTGGGCAGATTAAGTCAGTGAATACCCATGTTCTGGAGTCATGGTTGGGTAAGGTATTGCCTAGCTATAGGCATCCGGGAGCATACCAGACACAACATACGGAAGATACAAGATTTAGAACATTGTTAGCTCAAACTTTCGGCATATCGCCGGACAATATTACTAACAATACGATTCTAAAGACGCAAATCTCTCACGGTCAGATGATCGGACTAACTATCCTTTTAGATAGAGAGGTGACTAAAGAGCAGGTTATCGAGAAATTTAGTGAAATTGCGAAAGAGAGCAACGTTTTGGCATTTCCTGAGCCGGGACTCAGGCTTACTTCCAATATTATTACCGGAGAAGAGCCGGTATATTTTAGTCCCGATGATGTTTATTTGACGCAGTTCCCCGGAGGAACGGCGGTTAAGGTTTTATTATTAGTTGACGAGGATAGCGCGCATGTAAACCATATTTTTGATGCGATAGAAGCTCAAAGAGCTACGGTATCAGAAATTGAGCCTATTATCGAAGATGTCTCAGGGGAGTTTGCTGAAAGTCAGATACTGAGCGAGGCATCAGAAGCGCTTAAGTCCGAAGCTGGTAAAAAAGCTCAAGAGAAGCTAGAAAAAGCCAAAGTAAAACTTTCAGCTTATGAGCAGGCAAAAAAGAGTATCCTGGATTTTACCAGCAATGACACAAGACTTCTTGGTATGCATTTAAATGATGATATTAAATTATTATTTGCTGTGTCTGACAATCTACCTAATATGTTCATATATGTGCGTGGTAAGGATAGAAAGCCGCTTGGGTTAGCTTATGCGGAAGGCAATGTAATCAACTCTGTTCTTCTGGCGACTCCTTCTAAAATAGAAGAAACTCAAGAGACTTTAGAGGAGTATTATGCTTCTTTAAGGGAGATGGCGGTTAATCTTTCCCAAGTTAATGGATCAACAATAACAGTACTGGATCATTATAGGCCGGAATCAAATTTGCGTGTTAGGTTTGAAATTGATTCAAGGAGATATCCGGGTATAACACTCTATAAATCTATTGAGCAATTGATCGGTAAAGAATGGGTGATTTTATCTGAGCCTAATATGGCGATAGATCCTAAAGAATTTAAGGGTAAATACGTTGTAGCCTTGAACGCCGCAGGAGGAAGGATCGGCAGTTTAGTATTTAGGTTAGGAAGCGAGAAGGAGAATCTGCGCTTTATTGCATTAGGAGGACCCGGAGGGAATGATCTGGTAAATCTTTTAAAAAACAGAGATTATGTGCAGGGAACTTTCCCCGGGGATATTAAATACGGGGAAGACTGGATAGAGGTTAATGGCAGGCGTTCGGTACTCTTAAGCAATAGAACTAAAACCGGAACCTTCCGGAGCAGGGAAAATTTACCCTGGGGTACTTTTATCTTTGCCGGGGTGAAAGTGGATGCGGTGATTGATGCTGCTGGCGCAGATGCTTTAAAAACCGAAACATTGGATTTGCACCGTAAGGCAGGAGCATTGCGAGCTTTACCTACTGCACCGGGTAAGGGTGAACATTTTAATCATAATACATTTGTTATGGATGTTAATGATCATTTATATAGGCCGGATGTGAATTATGTAATGTCAACTGCGTCTTGTACAACCGGATGCCTGGCGAATCTCAATAGAGTTGCAGAGTTAGCTATGGCTTTTAAGACAGGGTTAATTGACCAAAAAGCTTTTGTGAAAGCTGATTCCAAGACAAAGAAAGATATGATAAACAGTGCTTTAAACAAGGACTTAAACCTTTACGGCCTTATGGTAACTTATCATGCCTTAACCGGAGAAATACCAGGGCCGGATGTTGTGGCTGACGAAAAGAAACAGACCAGAAAACGAAACCCGGAAGGCAATATCATACCTACAACTACCGGAGCTGCTAATGCTATCGGACAGGTGGATCTTATGACAACCAAGATGTCCGGTTTTGCCGTACGTTTTCCGACAGACGTTGGTTCATTAGTAAGCAGTACCTATATATTACCGGGAACTTATTCAAGAGAAGATTTTATTGATGCCGCTAAATTTGTCGAAGCGATTGCCGGAAAAGTAAAAGTAATTAACGTTGATAATAGCGCAGAGATTAAATTAAACGAAGATTTCAGGACGATGATGGCGACAATCAGCCCGGATAAGATCAAGGTAGTCAATTTTATTGACGGCAACGGCGAAAAGAAAACAATGGTTGAGTTATCGGCATGGTATGAAAATGAACGCTATTACGCATATGAGATGGTGCGTTTCCTTGATGAGGTAATGAGGGCTAAAGACAGCGAAGCGTCTCTTGAACAGGCCTTTACCAATTATGCATTAGCAGGTCAAAAAGTTCATAAAGCTTTGGGGGGGAATTATCTTAATGCTTATGTCAGAGGTATAGGTGATTTAGTTAATAAAGATAAAGAAACCAAAAATACACCCCGCGCTTTACTTGTTGCTCCGGGATTCTTTAAATCAAAGGGTGCGATTAATGCCTTGCGGGAAGCATCCGGCATTAACAATATGTTTATTGCACTCTTCGGAGGCAATGCAGAGAAATTTAAGAGTTTACTCGGAGGCGGTGATAATATTATTGCCCGTGAACAGTTCTGGCAGGTATTAGTAGATCTAGAGGGAAAAGGCCTGAAATCTGATCAGATTCTTTTCTTGGGAACACCGGAAGATGCCGCAGTGTTTAGATCGATGCAAGAATCGGCAGATTTATTTCCTTTACTTGAAACAGGAGAAATTAAACAGATATTGGCAAAGCCGCAGACTCTAAGTACTTTAGTTGTTGCTAAGGCGATGAGAGAACTCTATAAAGAATTTGCAGAAGAAACTACGGTACACTTTAGAGATCTTCACACCGCGCTGGTAGAAGACGGAATTATCGCTCCCCTAACGGATGCGGAAGTAATGTATTCTCTGCTAGCGGGCCTAGAGACAGTGGTATATGAATTTCCGGATATAGTTCCGCAGACAGAAGTTACCGATATAGTGGCAAACGAGCTGAATATTATTAAAGAATTCGTAACAGGTGTATAAAAAAGGAGAAGATATGTGTAAGAGTAATCTTCAGAATTTATTGTTCAACAAGTTAGCTTCAGGTATTATTTTAGTCAGTTTTATCCTGACTAGCATCCCAGCAGCCAGTTATGCAAAAGCAGATAAATTAAGGCCGCGGGCAGCAACTGCTAGCTCTGCTCTAGAAGATCTCCAACGAGACCTCAGTGAGTTTTTAGCTAACTATAAGATCAAGGAAACTATAACAGCTTTTCCTTTTGGCAATTACGCTAAAG